>NZ_JBEOYD010000056.1:0-54134 GCF_040296885.1 Streptomyces sp. NPDC001980
CCGCCCGCCTGGACCAGGCGGGCGGTTCCCTACGGTTCGGCAGCGCCCCAAAGGGGCGCTGGGGGTACCCCCGGCCGAAGGCTGGGGGAGGAACTGCGCGACCAGCCACGACGGCGCCGCAGTCGGCAGACGGCGGCACTTCCAGCGGAGCGCCTAGGCAAGCGCCTAGGCCCGCGGCCGCGTCGACACCAGCTTCCCCCACACCACCATCCGGTACCGGGACGTGAACTCCGGCGTGCAGGTGGTGAGCGTGATGTAGTACCCCGGCTCCTTGTACCCGTACGACGGCTTCACGATCGAACGCGGTACGGGCCGTACGACCCCCGAATCGCGCGCCGACGTCTGCGGCAGGATCTGGTCCACGACATACGTGTAGGTCGCCGACTCCGTCTCCACCTCGATCGGATCCCCGAGCCGGAGCCGCGGCAGATACCGGAACGGCTCGCCATGGGTGTTCCGGTGCCCGGCGAGCGCGAAGTTCCCGGCCTGGCCCGGCTGTTGGGTGCCGGGGTAGTGGCCGACGTACCCGTGATTGAGCACCTTCGGCTTGCTGACGCCCTCGGCGATCGGGACCCGTAGCCCGAGCCGCGGGATGACGAGGATGGCGTACGCCTGGGAGGCGACGACACGGGTGGTGTACGACGTCTTCGCCCCGCCGGCTCCGGAGGACCCGGCGGACGACGAGGCCCCCGCCGTACCGGAACCGCCCTTCCCCCCGCCACCGCCCGATCCCCCGGAGCCGTTCGCCGCCCCTCCACCACCCCACTCCCGCTCCAGGGCCTCGACCTTCCGCTCGGCCCCCTGCTTCGCCTCCCGGTTGGTCCACCACAACTGGTGCACGACCAGAAGCATGAGCACCACGCCCACCGTGACGAGGAGTTCGCCCCCGGTCCACAGCACCCGCCGACGCCGGGCCCGCCACCGCCGCTCACCGTGCCCCACGACCCGCACCGCGCACCTCCCACCGCCCCGGTCGGTCCCGCACGATAAGGCGCCGGCCTCCAACTCACCAGACCCGCTCGGCCCCCGTCACCGCACCTCCCCACACCCTCTTCCTCCACGGGTTTTAGAAACCACTATCAGAAAGCACTGTCACAACCCTCGACAACCTCACACACCACACCTGATGCTTCCTGTTGGCATGCGGGGGGACGAGTCAACGCCGGTCCGGGAACCGGCGTTTGAGCCGCACGGAGAGGTTGAGAAACAGCCATGATCCGACGCAGAACACTCCTGGCCGCCGCGGGAGGCGGCCTCCTGGGCAGCGCCCTGGCGACCGGCACGGCCCACGCCGACGCCACGATCGCCGTCAGCCCGTCCACCTCGTACGGCACGTGGGAAGGCTGGGGCACCTCCCTGGCCTGGTGGGGCAACGTCTTCGGCACCCGCGACGACTTCGCCGACATCTTCTTCACCACCAAGTCGACGACGTACAACAGCACTTCGCTCCCCGGCCTCGGCCTGAACATCGCCCGCTACAACCTCGGCGCGTCCAGCTGGAACAGCGTGAACGGCGAGAGCATGGTCGCCTCCGCCAACATCCCCGCGTTCAAGCAGATCGAGGGCTACTGGCAGGACTGGAACAACGAGGACCCCACCTCCTCGGCCTGGGACTGGACCGCCGACGCAACGCAACGAGCCATGCTCGTAAAGGCGGTGAACCGCGGCGCGACGGCCGAACTCTTCGCCAACTCCCCCATGTGGTGGATGTGCCTCAACCACAACCCGTCCGGCGCCTCCGACGGCGGCAACAACCTCCAGTCCTGGAACTACCGCCAGCACGCCTCCCACCTCGCCTCCGTGGCCCTCTACGCCAAGAACAACTGGGGCGTGAACTTCGCGACGGTGGAGGCCTTCAACGAACCGTCCTCCTCCTGGTGGACGGCGACGGGCACCCAGGAGGGCTGCCACATGGACGCCACGGTCCAGTCGGCCGTACTCCCGTACCTCCGCAGCGAGTTGAACAGCCGGGGCCTGACGAGCACGAAGATCTCGGCATCCGACGAGACCAGCTACGACCTGGCCCGCACCACCTGGAGCTCCTTCTCCTCCACCACGAAGGGCTACGTGGACCGCGTGAACGTCCACGGCTACCAGGGCTCGGGCGGCCGCCGCGACCTCCTCTACACCGACGTCGTGACGACGGCCGGCAAGGCCCTGTGGAACTCCGAGACCGGCGACAACGACGGCACCGGCTACACCCTGGCCTTCAACCTGCTCTACGACTTCCGCTGGCTGCACCCCACCGCCTGGGTCTACTGGCAGGTCATGGACCCGTCCACGAACTGGGCGATGATCGCGTACGACGCGGACACCCTGGCGGCGGGCGCGGTCACCACCAAGTACTACGTGATGGCCCAGTTCAGCCGCCACATCCGCCCGGGGATGAAGATCCTCGACACGGGCGTGAGCAACGCGGTGGCCGCCTACGACTCCTCAGCCAAACGCCTGGTGATAGTGGCGTTGAACACGGCCACCGCCGCCCAGACCTTCACCTTCAACCTCTCCGGCTTCACGACGGTGACGGGCGGCACGAACGGCCTGGTCCCCCGCTGGAACACGGTGACGACGGGCGGCGACGCGTACAAGTCGTACTCGGACACCTACCTGTCCGGAAAGACGGTGGCGGCGTCCTTCCCCGCGAAGTCAGTCCAGACCCTCCAGATCGACGGCGTGACGATCTGACCCGAACCGTCCCGGCCCGGCGGCGGGGCCACACAGCTCACCGTGCCCCCGCCGCCACCGCTACCGCTACCCGAGCCTCACCCGCATCTCCACCCGCACCTCATCCCCCGCCTCCACCCCCTGCGACTTCCGCACCGCACTCTTCAACGGCAGCAGATACCCCCCGTCCTTGGGAAACAAGGACGTCTCGAACACCACCCCGCCCAAGGTCACCTCAACAGGAACGACCCCCCACCCGTACGAGGCCATGCCCGCCACGGCCCGAACCTCCTCGCACTCCTCCTCAGGCACCGGCACGAAGTAATAGGGAGCAGGCCCCCGCCACTCCACAACACACCCACCGAACTCAAACCGCACCGAACAACTCCCCTCGCTACCAACTGCACCGACTGCCCCCTATCCCTATCTCTTCTTTGTCACCGCCGGGCAGTACGGTGTCGTTCATGCGCCCCGACACGCCTGCCGAGAACGTCGACCACACCGCCGAAGCGGCACGCCTGGAGCGGACCGCCGGCCGCTACCCCGAGGACGCGGAAGCACTGCTCTTGCAGGCCGCGGCCCACCTGGAACTGGCCGACGACCGCCCCGCCGCCACCGCGCTCTACGACCGCCTCCTCTCCACCCCGGACACCCTGGAGAACGGGCCCCTCGTCCGAGCCCTCAAGGCGTCGAACCTGTGGGAGTACGACCACGAGGCAGAGGCCAGGGCGATCATCGACGGCATCCGCACCACGGCCCCCCGCGACCCGGCCCCCTGGGTCATCGTCGCGGAGTCCCTGGAATCCCACGACGAGTTGGAAGCGGCCCACGACACGTTCACGGAGGCGGCGACCCTCCTCCTCACGGACGTGACGGAACCCCCCTACGCCACGCACCCCCTCCTCTTCGGCCGCCACCGGGTCCGCCGCATGCTCGGCCTCCCCCACGACGACTGGGACGCCCGCGCCGACACCCTCCACTCCTCGTCCGTCTCCCTGGACGAACTCCACGACCCCAAGCGCGTCTGGTCCCTGGGCTCCGACAACCCGGAGGAACTGGAGGCGGAGATCTCCCGCCTACGCGCCGAACTCGGCGCCTACCGCGAGGCCCTCTCCCGCCCCTTCCCGGTGGCGGTCCTCCACTGGCCGGCAGGAGAACTGGCCGAGTTGCTGTCGGCGTACCCGACCCTGACCACCGAATACCCCTCCCACCCCGAGCACCTCTCGACCATAGAGTCGTCCCTACGCGAACTCTCCACCTCCGGCACCCCAAACCTGGGCATCGTCACCGGCACGGTCCCCTCCTACGAGGCCTTCGCCGCCTCAGAGGGCTCGTCCCCATCGGACACGACCCTGCTCCCGCAGTACGCGACGACCCTGGCGGCCCGCGGCCGGGCCGTGGTCTGGCCCCCTCAGCGCACCTCTGACTGCTGGTGCGGGGTGGAGCAGACGTACGCGGAGTGCCATGGGAGTCCCTCCGCCTGAGTCGATCTCCTCGCCGACGACGTCAGGGACGGCCGCCACCGCTGAAACGCAGACTCCGCAGAATGCCGGCGACGACTGGGGCGTAGCACTTCTCCCAGTGGGCGACCTGAGGTGTCGAGAAGACCAGCAGGCACATGTGCAGTCCCTCTCCGCCCGCCTCGGGCGGAATCGGGATCATGGCGTGGAACTGCGCGGTAGGCAGCTCTGCGCGCCCGGTACCTCCGTCCGAGGAGAACGCGGTGGAGAGGACCTGGGTCTGGCCACCGGTGAAGACGGCGGCCGGACCGCACGGGGCATGGACGACCGCTCCGCTCCAGCCCTCTCCCCTCGATCCGAGGACAGCCTGCACGGCTCCTCGTGCCGCCGTGGTGGCGCTGTGGCCGTACGGGTAGTCGACGACTGCGACAGCGAGCGACCCGAGCGAGAGTCGGCCCTCGAAGGTGTGCAGACAGTTGGCCGCGTACACCACGCCGACATCGCTCAGGAAGCGCGAGACGCGCCGCAGGACCCGAGTCGCCTCGTTCGTCGGCCCCTCCCCCTCACCGGCCGTGGCGACCGCCCCCAGAGGGATCTCCTGGAACTCCACGGGCAGCGAGAAGTCGACCCGTATCACTGCTCTACCCTCCCTGGCCGAAGTGGCCGGGAGGCGATCCGGGTGTCGGTCCGGGAGGCGGTGGCGGAGGCCCCACCCGGCCGGCCCGCTGCTGGTCGTAGAGATCCACCAGCCGTCGGTTCTTCTCGTACCAGCGCCTCGTCAGCGAGGGGACGAGTGCCGCAAGGACGGCCAGGGCCACGGCGATCAGCACCGCCAGCACAACGGCTGCGACAGGTCCGTGGCGCAGCGCCCAGGCCAGGACGAGACAACCGACACTGAGCACGGCGACGAGGCCGACCAGCCCTCGGATGCCGTTGCTCTCGTAGGCGGCCAGGCCTCGGCGTTTCGACGCCACCTCGACGGCGGTGAGGGTGGTCTGCGGTGCCGCTTGTCCCGCGCCGGGCGCCTGGATCGCCCACGCCATGAGAAGCGGGCCTCCTGCGCGCAATCGGTCATGGGTCTGCGAGGCCCGCTGACGAGCTGTCGGGGAATCGTTCCGTACGAAGACCAGGCGCATCGTGCTCCTGCTCCGTACTTCGGTCGCCGCGAGGTCGTAGCCGAACTCGAACCCGATCGCGGTGATCGTGTCGGACTGTCCCGCCTCCAGACCGCTCAGGCTGAACTCGACGCGGCCCCGCCCGTCGAAGTGGCCAGGAATCTCCGCTTCCTTCATCGCGACGCCTGCTCCTTCTCCCGAGCCGCCCTGTCCTTCTCGCTTCCGGCGTGCCAGGCGTTCTCGAAGGCCACCAGCAGCGCCCCACCGGGAACGACCACGTCCTCCGCGACCTGCCGCTCGTTCTCCGGAGCCCAGTATCCGAGTGCGGTCGGATCCCCCATGAATGCCGCAACGGTGTCCACGAGGCCGAAGTTGGCGGCTCCGACGGCAAGGCGGCTTTCGGCGGCCACGCGGGAAACGCCTTTGAGGACGCCCCCGAAGGGAAGCACACCCAGAGCGTCCTCAGCCAGCGTCCGGTCGGAGACCACGTCATCCCCACCGACGGCACGTGCAGTACCGTGCACCGCCAGCGCGCCGAGCGAGAAGCCCCCCGAGGCGAGCCCGCTCACCTCAGCCCCGCCTCATCGTGCAGTCAATCGTTCACACGCAGCACCCATCCGCGCGCAGACAGGCGGCATGTCCACCGGTCCGTGGCCAGACCCAGCTGCGCTACGCCTGCCACGGCCCACAATCCGCCCGCCACCACAGGCGCCCAAGCCGCCGCCCAACCACCCGGCGTGCCCAATCCACCAGACGCGCCCCAACCCCGGCCACGACCGCAGCCCACCCGAGGCACACTCCGGAAAGCCGCCCACTTTCCCCGGGCCGCCCGCTCGCTTCTACCCCGTGCTGGAGCGGCCCGGGTCAAGGGTGGCCCGGAGGGCCATCGGCGCAGCCGACGCGGACGCGGAGCGCAGCGGAGCGGGAGCGCCCTTGAGGCGGGCCGCGGAGGCACGACACTGAGAAAGAAGCGGGCGGCCCAGCTTCAGTCGTGGATGTCCAACAAAAACCAGGGCGACTCCCTCATTGCGCTTGATTCACCCTCGGCTGGCAAAATACTCCCGTGCCAGACGTCACCCCGTCCTCTCCTGCCGTTTCCGCCCGCATGAGCCGCCAGGGCTCTCGTGACACGGCCCCCGAGGTCGCGGTCCGGAAGCTCCTGCACTCGGCCGGCTTCCGCTACCGGGTGAACGTGCCGGTCCCCGGCATGCCACGCCGCACTATCGACATCGTTTTCAGCAAGGCAAAGATCGCGATCTTCCTGGACGGCTGCTTCTGGCACGGCTGCCCCGAACACGCGACGCAGCCGAAGGCCAACGCAGCCTGGTGGCGCGCGAAGCTCGACAAGAATGTCGCTCGCGATCTAGAGACGACCGAGCACCTCACCACCGCAGGGTGGAAGGTCCTGCGCTTCTGGGAGCACGAGTCTCCTGCGGACGTGGCTCATCGCATCGCAGCCTCTTTGGCATCTGAGCGACCCGTCACGTGTGAGCCTCCCGGCACGTCCGACCTCACTCAGAGCGAAGAAAACAATCATCAATCGTAACTCTGATTCACTTATCAACTACCACCTCACCCCATAATGTGTAGGAGTTGTGCAAGAGGGGTGCCGACCCACACAGCGGAGCAGTCTGACGACGTCAGGGCTCTACCGCGGGGCCGGCGTGACGAGCGAGAGCGGGGGCGGTCGAGTCCTGTGACCGACGAATTCGATGACATGTACGAGACGTTCAAGGCGATCCTGGACGCTTTTCCCCCGTCCGAGGCCGTGAAGCGCTTGGAGCTGATGGGAGTCCGCGAGGACGTCATCCAGCGGATCCGTGATCGTCACGAGCAGCAGACGATACGCATCAAGGAACTCGAAGAACCTCACGCCGTCGTCCTGGGCAACCGGGACACCTGGTACACAGGCCCGCAGCCAAAGGACAAATGCTGGCCGGCAATCGAGGAACTGCTGCTCAAGGACGGGTGGTCCAGGGACATCGCCATCCGAAACCTCGACGATTCCTCCACCCGCGTCGTCTCACTGCTGAACCATCCAAAGGAAAAGAAGTTCTCCACGCGGGGCCTCGTAGTCGGCTACGTCCAGTCTGGCAAGACCACGAACTTCACCTCGGTCATGGCAAAGGCAGCCGACCGCGGCTACAAGTTGTTCATCGTCCTCGCGGGCATTCACAACGGCCTGCGACGCCAGACACAGGCACGTCTCGTCCAGCAGCTCGTGGAACCCAACCCTTCCCTGTGGTCCCAACTGACCGACCTTGACAAGGACTTCACCCCTACGGCGAATCCGGCCTCGTACTTCGGAAACAGCAACAAGACGCGTGTGCTCTGTGTCGTGAAGAAGAACGCGACGGTTCTGCGCAAGCTCGCCGTGTGGCTCGACAAGGCAGCGGACTACCTCAAAGACTGCCCGGCACTGATCATCGACGACGAGGCGGACCAGGCCACGGTCGCCACGAAGTCCATCAATCCGTTGATCCTCAGCATGATGAAGAGCCTGCCGCGTTCCGCGTACGTGGGATACACGGCGTCGCCGTTCGCCAACCTACTGATTGACCCGAGCGCCGAGGATCTCTATCCGCGAGACTTCGTCGTCAATCTGCCAAAGCCACAAGGGCACTTTGGTACGGAGGTTCTCTTCGGACGTTATGCCTTGGACGGAGAGGATCCCGGCCAGGTCGACGACGGCTATGACATGATCCGATCCGTACCGGACGACGACATTCCGTGCGTGCGCCCCCAGACGAAGGACGACGTCGAGGGCTTTGAGCCTATCATCACCGACACACTCCGGAGGGCGGTCGAGTACTTCTGGCTCGTCACAGCAGCTCGCCGCGTTCGCCGCACCGGTAATCCGCACAACACGATGCTGATCCACACGAGCGTAAACACTGCCGTACACAACAGCTTTGAGCGTCCTCTGCAGCGCCTGTTGAACCGGACGGCGGAGACCTTGACCGACACGGCCTTCATCTCCCGATTGCGCGACCTTTGGGATGAGGAGACGGCGCTCGTTCCCGCCGAGGACTTCGGCGAGACGAAGGTGTCGTTCGACGACCTCGTGTCCGAACTTCCGGGAGTTCTCAGCAGTTGCCGCATCATCATGGACAACTCCGGTAGCGAGGCTCGTCTCGATTACGAGAACGGTCCAGTCGTCGCAATAGCCGTGGGTGGCAACACCCTCTCTCGTGGACTCACCCTCGAAGGTCTGTCGGTCAGCTACTTCGTGCGCGCCGTCTCTGCCTACGACACCCTGCTTCAGATGGGACGATGGTTCGGCTTCCGAAACGGGTACGCCGATCTGCCCCGCATCTGGATGACCGACGAATTGGCCGAGTGGTTCCGCCACCTCGCCACGGTCGAGACCGAGATGCGCCGCGACATCGACATCTACATCACCGAATCCGAGACGCCTCTGACCTTCGCCGTGCGTCTGCGCACCCACCCTGCCCTTCGCGTGACTGCAGCTGCCAAGATGCGCGATGCGGTCACGGCAGCATCCTCGTACGGGGGCCAGCGGGTCCAGACTCACTACTTCCACACGAACGCGGACTGGCTCAGTGGCAACACCGCCGCCGCACGGAATCTGGTCGCTGCAGCGCTGTCGAATGCCGTGCGGGTGGAAGATCGCTCGGCCGAGGACCGCTTCGTCATTCGTGACGTGCCGTACGACGTCGTGACCGACTTCCTGGCGTCTTACAAGTTCCACGAGAAATCACCTGAGAATGATGCCGACCTGATCAGTGGCTACATCCGAAAGCGGGTCGCAGTCGGCTCGCTGCGCCGGTGGAACATCGCGATTGTCGGGAGTTCGGCAGGGCAGCCATTCGATTTCGCGCCTGGTGTGTCCGTCGGGCGCAACCTCCGTAGTCGTGTTGCCACAACTACGCCCACTCCAGATTTCGCTGACATCAAGACGCTCATGAGCCGTCGTGATGCGGCAGTGGATCTAGCCGGAGACACGGCGAAACTCACCGAGGATGGCATTATCAACGAACGTCGCGTCCAACTTCCGGACACCGGCCTCTTGGTTCTGTATCCGATCGACAAGACGTCTGAGCCAGATCCGGGAAAGAAGTTGCGTGCTCCTCTGAACGCAGAAGAAGACGTCATAGGCGTCGGCCTCGTCTTTCCGAAGCCGCAGCGCGGGGATAGCACCGTGGAGAAATACATCTCCGCAGACTTGTCCGGCGTGCGATTGGAGGACGAAGACCTCAGTCTCCTCGAAGGTGAGGACGCGTGAACGGCGAAACGTTCCGGGTACTCGTGGAGGAGCATTGGTCCGCACTGGAGGCAGCTCCGGCCAGCGGCGAGCGTCGACTCCGGGTTTCACAACTTCCTGTGGCAACAGGGCAGGGCGCCCTGGTGGCAGCGGTCGATCACGACGGGCACCGTCACATACTGGTACCAGTCCACTCGCACCTGAAGTTGCGTTCCGCGCTCGATGGTCCTGTCCTCCACTTGCGCAGGCGAGCTTTGGAAGACGAGGACACCTATCAGACATACGCCGATCTCACCTGCCTCCGCTCAGACTTCAATGATCTGTTCACGGAGCTGTGCACAAACATACTGAGTGCGACGGAGAAACTGCCGGACAATCCGATCAAGGCTCTCTACCAGGTGCTCGATCGCTGGAAGGCGCTAATCCAGGCGCAGGGCGCAGTGCTGGGTCCTGAACAACTCGCAGGACTTTTCGCAGAGTTGCTTGTGCTCGACCGACTCCTGCACCTGGATTCCAGCGCACACCGCCTGTGGCACGGGCCGGAGGGTCATCATCACGACTTCTCCAACGGGAACCTGGCCATCGAGGTGAAGGCGAGCACCAGAGGGGAAGGGCGAAGGCTGCGAGCGCACGGGCTCGACCAACTCGATGCCCCCAAGGACGGAACCCTGTGTCTGACCTGGTTCCGGTTGCAACGAACCATGTCGGGCGGTGTTGGCTTCCTGGAACTGATTGAAAGAGCCCTGCGCTCCGCCGACGACGAGGTCAGTCTCCTTGAACTTCTCGCCCAGGCCGGTTACCAGCCCAGCGACGACGACCGATACCGCGACGCACGCTTCGTCGTTGATGAAGAGCGTTGGTACGAAGTAACCCCCGCCTTCCCCTCCCTGACCCGCCGATCACTTCTGGACGCAGGGGTACCGATTTCCGTTCTGGACGTCGAATACACCGTGGACCTTTCCGGCGCGCCGGCACCCATGACAGTCGATGCGGTGACGCGAACGATCGACCGCATGATCCAGGAGTCGGCGTGACGGAGCCCCGCTGGTTCTCCCAGCCCTACCCGCCCGAAGGCGCGAGCGCCGCCGAGGGCATTCGCAATCAGCTCGGCCGGCCGGAACTCGACCTGCTCACGATCTTGGTGCGCGAGTCGGCTCAGAACAGCTGGGACGCCCGGCTCAAGCAGTCGCAGGCACCCGTGGACTACCGCATCGACATGTGGACGGTCGGGCCCGCCCACGCTGCTGCCTGGCGAGAACTTCTTCTCTCAGGAGCGCCCGCCAATGCCGACCATTTCCCGCTGCGCGACACGCTCAAGCGAGGCTCGATCCGTGTTCTCGCAGTGTCGGATCGTGGTACCCGCGGTCTCGGCGGTCCGACGCGCGCTGACAATGCGGTAGGTCCCGACCGTGACTTCGTTGCCTTCATTCGCAACATCGGCGAGCCACGCGACAGGGCACTCGGTGGCGGCACTTACGGATTCGGCAAAGGGATCTTCTACCTACTGTCCAAGCCCGGCACAGTAGTCGTCCACACCCGCTGCCGAACCCCGCAGGGAACGCACGAGACCCGCCTCATCGGCTGCACGCTCTGGAAGAGTTACACCGACGCCGAGCGCCGGTACACGGGCAGGCACTGGTGGGGCGACACCTCGGGCAGCGTGGTCGAACCGTTGGTGGGCGACAAGGCGGAAGCCGTGGCTCAACGTCTCGGTCTGAGAGCCTTCGGGCCGGACGAGACCGGAACGACGGTTGCGGTGATCGACCCAAACCTGGACGACCTCGAACCAGCCCAAGCCGCAGAGTATCTGGGCGACACCATTGCCTGGCATCTCTGGCCCAAAATGATCTCCACTGCGGGCAACCCACCCGCGATGCGCTTCTCCATGACCTACGACGGAGTTCAGCACCAGGTACCCGATCCGCGTTTCACCCGGCCTCTCAACATGTTCGTCGCGGCGTACGAGGCGATGCTCGGTCCGACCGGCAGCAACCTGGAATGCCTCAGGCCCAAGAAGCACCTCGGACGACTCGGCTTGGTGAAGCGCATCATGCCAGCGCTTGAGCCAACACGTGCCTCGCTCATGCTCGACATCGATGGCCTGATCCATCATGTCTGTCTGATGCGACCTGCCGAACTGGTCGTCACCTATCACGCCGGGCCGAAACCACCGAGTACAAATCAGGGCTACGCAGGGGTTTTCAGGGCTGACGAGTCCATGGACGAGGTGTACGCCAAAGCCGAGCCTCCCACCCACGACGCATGGCATCCTCAGTCACTCGACAGGCCCGAAAGCACTTATGTGCATACGACATTTCGGCGCATTAGTGACGCCCTGGAACAACTGCTCTCCTTGAGCGGCACGGCTCGTCCCGGCGCAAGCCAGGTCGCCCTGGGCGCTGCCAGTTCACTCTTCTCAGGCCTGGTCGGCGGCGCCTGGGGAATCGGTGGCGCCACCGCCTACTCCAAGCCGGGAAGCACTGCTATTGCCTCATCCAGGTCGGATGAGGCCCACGAGGCAACCGCACCCCGGGTGGCCGGTCGTCCGAGTACCGATCCACGAGGCACCGGTGGAACAGGTAGCACCTCCGCCTCCCAGGTCGGAGGCTTTCCGAATGACGACCACCCGTTCCTTGAGACATCGGTCGACGGCAGCCGCAGTGCTCCACGTCGTCGCCCCCGAGTGCAGTATCTCGGTGATCCTTACTACGACGACCGCGAAGATACCTCCGTGCTCGTTCAGGAATTCCGGCTGCCCGTTCCCGGACCGCAGCTCCTACGCATCGATCTCGCTGTCACATTGCCCGGTTCCGGCGGCCGAGAGACCGATCCACCGATCGGTGCGAGCATGCCAGAGCTCATCGGATGGGAGGACGAGACCGGGCGGCTCCACACGTCGGATCCCCAGGTGGTGGAAGGCGGAGAGTCCGTCTGGCGTGCCGTGGTACGACCGGCGCCGGACACCATGACGGAGATCGGCGTCAAGGTCGAGGCGGTGAGGACAGCATGACGCGGCGCGTACTCCCGTACCGGGCGCCGGCTCAGGATGTCGTGGTGACGGAGCCGTGGCGTTTGATGGTCGAGGACGGCGAGGTGTCTCTGCCCGAGGCATTGCCGGACTGGGACTACCAAATGGATCTGCATCTCCGCAGAGCGCTCCGCGTGGACCTGGACCAGGTTCGCCGTCAGACAGGGCTTCCTGAAAGTGCTGCTCTCATGCTCTCGGTTGTCTGGACGGCCACGGGTTCCAACCTCAGCGGTCCCGCGCAACAGTTGCGCCTGTCCGAATCCGGCACAAGCTCAGTGGAATTCGACGTCCGACTCCGCGGTGCCGACCTTGGTGGCCTGCTGCTCCTGGACACAGCCCTCGTGCTGGCCGAGCGCATGCCTCACGCCCGGCCGTCGGCGCCGCGACGAGCAGGATCCGTGCTGTGGAGCGACCGTGAGACTCTTCGTCTACAGGGCGACGCGCCACAATTCCCCATGGCAGTCATCGACTTCGCACGAACCTCGTTTCCCGACGACGCCGCCTGGCACCTTCAGATCAGCGGAGGTCTGGAGAGCGCGACCATGGGCGCACTCCTGCTGCTTGTCAACGAGCAAAACACCGTCACCGCCACAGCGTTTCAGAACGCAGCCAGACCTCGCCCTGTGGACCGTATCGTCCTATCGGCCGTGTACGCGGACGCAGCCCGGATCATGGTCGAACACGCCCTGGCGCAGGAAGAATTCGCGGAGGATTCCGACTTCCCCGACGGGTCGCTGGGCTCCACACTGCTAAGCCTCTTCGATCAGCTGTTCCCCGGCCAGTCGATCACTGACATACGTCTCCGTCACCGGCAGTCGCCCGCGCTGTTCTCGTCGGATCTGCAGGCAGCCGTCAAGATCTTCGAGGTGTCATGACGAGTTTTCTCTACCCTCGACTCCTCGTCGAACAGGCCAGACCGCTGTTCGACGAGTATCGGGAGCTCACGCCGGCAGAGCTGTCCCTTCACGTGGCATTCACTCACGACTCCGCTGTGTATGTGGCGACAGGCGGCGACCGGGTGCCCACCGATCAGCTCCGCGAACTGCGCGAGGGTGTGTTGGAACTCGCGACGCAAGCCGGCTTCCCCAACGATTCCGACCGAGCGCGCAACGCGGAGTTCGACCTTCGACTAGCTGCCCTTTTGCATGCCGAAATGGGAATGGTTCCCGCCGAAGCGGCGGCACGCGACGTCTGGGCCTTCGTCGCTCTCGTCGTGCTTCCCGACGTCGCGTTCTGGCGCTATCCGCAACCGCCGAGGGACCGAGTCCTCGGTACCGACCTCACCAGGCATGTCTTCGGTCGACTCTGGTGGCGGGCACAGCTGGTTCGCGCGCCCGAGGAGGCGGAGCCATACAGCGCCCTCCGAATTCTCGGCGAGGCGGCCTTCGACCAGATCTACGCCCGGCGTGCCGCGCTGGGCGGAAGTCCTCACCTGGTCCGGGCGATCCT
Organism: Streptomyces sp. NPDC001980; assembly: GCF_040296885.1. Lineage (NCBI taxonomy): Bacteria > Bacillati > Actinomycetota > Actinomycetes > Kitasatosporales > Streptomycetaceae > Streptomyces > Streptomyces sp. NPDC001980. The sequence continues at coordinate 13,942 of NZ_JBEOYD010000056.1, forward strand.
GCGAGTCTGGGCTGAACTTGACCTGACAGGACTGAACGAGCGCGAGACGCTCCGCGACTTCCTCAAACGCCTGCTACGACTCGCTCCGTTCGTACTGTTCGACGGAGTTGAGGAGCACGCCCTGGACAGTGAGTTGCGGGCCGTGGCGCAGGAGTCTGTGAACGCTCAGCGCCCCGAGCCCTCTGCGGACGCAGTTTCAGAACCAGCAAATTCCCACATCCGCGTCGTGAGAACCACGCCTTCAGAGTCGCTCAATGCCGAACCGTCGCCCGTTGTCGTACCGCGTCAGATCTCCCCGGCAGACCGGCGACTAACCTCCCTGGAGATCTGCGCAGGGGCAGGTGGACAGGCGCTCGGCCTTGAGCGTGCCGGATTCGATCCCCTACTGCTCATCGACAGTAAAGCCGATGCTTGTTTCTCCATCGACCTCAATCGACCCGCTTGGAACGTCGTATGCATGGACGTCGTCCAATTCAACCCCGGCATGCGGCCGGACGTGATCGAGGTCGACCTCATCAGCGGCGGACTGCCTCGTGTGAGGTCATCAGCGACCGTCGGGCGGACGGAGGACAACGAAGAACGACGAGTTCTGCGGGCCGCCATCAAGCTTACCCGCGAAATTCGCCCCAGGGCCGTTCTCTTCGAGAATGTTCCTGACCTAATCGACGGCCCGGAATTTGCCGCCGATCGCGCCTGGATAGATCACGAGCTACAAAAAAATGGTTTTCGCACCAGCTGGAAGATCCTCAACGCGGCAGACTTCGGCGTTCCGCAAAACCGAAAGAGTGGCTTTCTGGTCGCTCTTCGAGATCCATACTTCGGGCGTTTCTCGTGGCCTCAGCCGAGCGAGAATCCGCCTCCCACTGTGGGCGAGGTGCTCGGCCGCTCCATGTCTGCCGGCGGATGGCTCGGCTCCGAACGCTGGATCAAGAACGCGGACCGCATCGCGCCGGCGCTCGTCGGCGGCTCGGATCGCAGAGGTGGAGCCGACCTCGGCCCGACAGGCAGCAAGAAGGCCTGGGCCGCACTCGGAGTCAATGGAAACAGCCTTGGGGACGGGCCACCGGGCCCCGACTTCCCTGCGGACGAGTTGCCCAAGCTGACAGTGGAACAGGCAGCGACGATTCAGGCCTTCCCAGAAGACTGGAAGCTCTTCGGCGGCAAGACCTCCAGGTATCGTCAAGTTGGTCATGCGATGCCGCCTCCGTTGGCCGCAGCCGTCGGCCACGCCCTCGCAACCGCACTACGAAGCTAAGATCGCCCTATGCTCACGCCCCGTTCCGACACCCCCGAACCCATCACCGTCGTCGACCTGTTCAGCGGCTGCGGGGGTTTCACCCAGGGGTTCCACGAGTTCCGGCCCGCAGGGAAGCACGATGGCGGCCCGGCCTTCCACAGCATCGCTGCCGTCGAACACAACCGCGCTGCAGCAGCCACGTACGCTGTGAACTTCGGGCGGCTTCGGCGAGACAAGCGGATGCCCGCAGCTCGTCTCCATGTCGGAGACATCGAGGACTGGGAGCCGACCCCGGAAGCGCTCCACGCGGATGTCGTCGTCGGCGGTCCGCCGTGCCAGGGCTTCTCAGCCTTGAACCGAGCCAAAAAGGGCACGGAACGCAACCGCCTATGGGAAGAATACGTCCGCATCGTTGCGGAAATCCGCCCCAAAGTGTTCGTCATCGAGAACGTGGACCGCTTCCTTAAGTCGGACGAGTTCCGCAGTCTCCTCAACGAAGTGCAGGAGGGGGGCCAGCTCGCGGATTACCGACTCGTCGCCCCTCCCGGCCACGAGCCCACGGACTCCGAAGAGTCGAAGACCAAGCGATATCTTCTCAACTCTGCCGACTACGGCGCAGCACAGGCTCGGCGCAGGGCCATCGTCATCGGGATTCGGCGTGACATCGAAAACGGCCGCAGAATGGCCTATCCCTCGAGATCACACTTCCGCCGCCCAAAGGGGTTTGCTGCATCAAGTCGGCCGATTGAAAGTGTCGATGCAGCGATCTCGTACTGGGAAGCCGTCGACGACATCTTCCGGGAATCCTCTAAGAGGAAGCTCGGCGATCTCCCCACCATTGAAAAGCGAGTTCCCGAACTGAAGGCCGAACTCCCTGGAATATTCAGCACCGAGGATCTTCATTTCGGCCGCAACCCAGAAACGCTCTCTCTCGCCCGCTACAACCGCATTCCAGCCGGCGGGAACCGGAAGAACCTCAGTGGCTGGTGGTACACCCAGGACGAATCCGGTGAGTTCGTCTACTTCAAGACGTCAAATCCGCCCGGCGTGAGGACGGATGTCGAATACCTCTCAACAACCAGTTGGGACAACCACAACTCAGGAACCGGCGATGTCATGGGCCGACTTCGCCTCGGCGAACCGTCGGTGACCATCCGAACGGAATTCTTCAAGCCCGAAAAGGGGAGATATCTCCATCCCTGGGAGAATCGACCCATCACCCACTTCGAGGCCGCCCGCATCCAAGGATTCCCTATGGATTTCCGATGGTGCGGCACAAAGACCGAGATCGCGACACAGATCGGCAACGCCGTACCCATCCCTCTGGGTAAGGCCATCGCAGCTGCAATTCATTCCTTTTTGCGCGATTAGTCGCGACAAGGAAGACAATGCCGAGATCGACGCACTGTGCGGCCAAGGCTGCTTCTACGGCAGGGACACCGCCAGCAGCTGCTCCACTGACAAGTCCACCTGACCAACAAGATCACGTTCTTCAACTGGAGTACTAGCCTGGACCCCATGATTCGCGCAGTGGTCTTCGACGTAGGTGAGTGTCTGGTCGACGAGACCCGGGAGTACGGGACCTGGGCCGACTGGCTCGGCGTGCCTCGTCACACCTTCCACGCGATGTTCGGCGCGGTCATCGCCCAAGGCCGCGACTACCGAGAGGTCTTCCAGGGATTCCGACCTGGGTTCGACCTCTACGAAGAGCGGGAGAAGCGGGCCGCCGCCGGGCAGCCGGAGTCCTTCGCGGAGGAGGATCTCTACCCGGACGTCAGGCCCGCGCTTGCGACTCTGCGGGCTCAGGGGCTCTGGCTCGGGATCGCCGGGAACCAGACCGTTCGGGCGGGGCGGATTCTGCGTGAGCTGTTCTCACGCGATGTCGATCTGATCGGTACGTCGGACGACTGGGGGGCGAGTAAGCCCGACCTGGAGTTCTTCAAGCGGGTCGCCGACGCCGTGCCGTTTGCCGTCGGCGAGATCCTGTACGTCGGGGACCGCTGCGACAACGACATCCGTCCCGCCCGGCAGGCCGGCATGCACACCGCCCTCGTGCGCCGCGGGCCTTGGGCCACCATCCAGTGGAACGATCCCGAGGTCAGGGAACTCCCGACCTTCCGGGTCGAGGGACTGCTCGAACTTCCGGAACTGGTACGGAAGTTCAACGGCCCAGTGCGCTGAGCGTCGTCGACCAGTCGTACAGGCGGTCATCGAGGTCACGGACGCAGCGCTCGGCCTGGTGAGGCGTAAGTGCTCGGCGTACCTCTCGTACCCGGTCCATGCCGGTCGCGTACCAGGTGACCGCCAGCTGGTCGAGGGCCTTGCCCGCGTACTCGCACGCCTGCTCCGGGTTCCCGGAAGTCGCCTCGACGGCAGCCAGGTCGCCATAGACCACCGAGCGTTGTTTGTCCTCGGCCGGTGTCATCGCGGTCAGGGCTCGCAGCAGGCTTTCGCGGGCCTGCGGGAGGTGGCCGGCGATCATCTGGGTGTTCCCCTTGAAGGCCGCCAGACGGGCCGGGGAGAACCAGTCCAGCCATTCCGGCGAAGGGTGTTCGTTGCCCGCCGTCAGGACGTCCTCCGCGTGGCCCAGGAGGTGCAGCGCGGTACGGCTGCTACCCGACCTCGTCTCGCACTCGGCCTCCACCGCGTCCAGCCAGGCCAGGAACTCGGCGGAGGCGGGGGCCCGTCGGGCGTAGGTGCGCGCGGCCGTCATACGCTCAAGCGCGCCGTCACGATCCGCCGCCCAACCCGGGACGAACGCCATGTGCGCGATGATCGCCGACCCGAGCAACGCGTCGTCCGCCTCCCCTGCTGCCTGCAAGGCCAACAGGAGGGTGTCGTTGGCCGTGGTCGGCTCGCGGAGATCGAAGAACTCGATACGGCCTGCCAGGAGGTAGGTTTCCGCCATCGCGGCCGCGATCTCACGACGTGTCGAGTCCGTCGTCTCCGGCAACAGGGCGCATCCCAGCGTCGCGTGCGCGACAACGGCCGGGTGCAACTCGGCCGGTGCGACCGACCAGTAGAGCCGGCGGTGGGCGCGGGTCACCGCCATGAAATCGGCGCCGGCTGTGGAGGGTTGAGGGGCCATCGCGACCTTGCGGGGCATCGATACCCGGCCGCCGATGGCCAGGGGCCGCCGAGCGTGCTCTGCGTGCTGTGGCCCGTCCGTACCCCATGGGGGCGTGAATCCCAACGCCTCCATGTTCTGTCCGAGCAGGTGCACGAGAACGCGTTGGCAGTCCGGTTGCGGCCAGGGCGGGTTGTCCGACTCCCAGCGGCGGACCTGTCGTACACCGATCGACAACCCTCGAACGCCCATCTCCTTGGCGTGCTGGGTGAGTGCATCGGCCAAATGCTGCTGGGAGTTGAAACCCGCGGCTACGCGGGCGGCCTTGAGTCGGACGTTGCCGGTGGGCCTGGGCATGGGAGCACCTCCTGCTACGGCTTTTCCAACTCTCCCACACAGAGTCCTTTTTCAGGCATGGCCTCCCTCTTAAGGAGTCGCAGAGGCCCCTATGGAGTCCCTTCAACGACCTCTTCGAGTCCTCGAATCTGACGCTTGGTTACTGGAGGCTTCGTGTTGTTCCCAGGACAGGAGGCAGGTTGTGGACACGCAAGAGGCTCTGGACAGAGCGATCTCCGAATGGCTCGCACGAGCCCATCCGACGCCTGCGCAGGCCTGGCACGAGTGGACGGTTCAGGGTGTGGCCCTATTACCGCTCGGCGATCGGTTCGCAGCGGTGCGGATGGCATCGGACGAGGTGCACGCCGCCGTGGATTCGAGCGACCCGGACCAGGTCGCCGTCTGCCTCGGCCTCCTCCTCGGCGGCTCGATCATCTACGACCGCCGCGTGGCGGGCGGCACGTACTACGCCTTGATCCAGGGACACGCCGGTCTGGTCTGGGCGTACGACGACATCGCGACGTGTTTGGGGCATGGCACCTATCTCGGTGTCCCACGGCTCGACCGGCAGCAGTCCCCGGGCACCTACTGGCTGGTTCCGCCGCGCTACGAGGGCGATCTCTGCACCCCGCGTTCCATCACGGCCCTGGTCAAGAGGGGGCGGTCACGACTGGCCGCCCGCTCGGATGTCTGATCCTCCTCCGCGAAGAACCTCGAAAGGAATGGTGAGCAATCACATGACGACTACGGCCGTTCAGGCTCCCTGGGCCATGCGGTTGGTGACCGATCGGCTGCCGGTCGGGGCTCCGTCGTACGTTTCCGTGGTGCTGGATGCTGCCTCGCAGACCGCCGTGTACACGGACGCCGCCGGGCAGGTGGTCGAGATGGGGAAGCACGGGACGTCGAAGACGACGGGTACGGCGTCGGTCTCCGGTGGTGGGGACGGGCAGAAGCCCCAGCCGCAGACGCAGGACGACAACACCACCGACTACGAGTCGGACTGAGCTGTGGAGTCGGTCGTTCTGGTGCTCACCGCATTGGAGGACGTCACCGCGGACCGGGTCATCGAGGCTCTGAACGAGCGCGGCGCGGCCGTCGTACGCGTTGATCCGGGGGATGTCGGGCCGGACCTTGGTTTCGGATTCCGGCTCGGGCAGGGAGGCGGCTCGGCATGGGGCGGGCGGTTGCGTACCGCGAGCCGGGAGGTGGATGTGGAGGCTGTGACGGCCGTCTACTGTCGTCGGCCGACCCCGTACACCGCGCGCTTTCGGCAGCTGCCACGTCAGTCGCGGGAGTTCGCCGTCGCCGAGGTACGTCATGGACTGGGGGGTGTGCTTCACGGTCTGCGGGGTGCGTTGTACGTCAACCATCCGTCCGCCGTGGCCCGCGCCGACTTCAAGCCCGCCCAGCTCCAGAGGTTCGCCGCTCTCGGTCTGCGTGTTCCGGCGACCCTGGTCACCAATGACGTTGTGGAGGCACGGAAGTTCGCAGCCGAGCACGAGCGCGTCGTCTACAAGTCGTTCCGTGGGCTGCCGGAGGGTGAGGACGGGCGTGCCGGGGCGATCTGGGCCCAGCGCATCGAGCCCGGTGCGCTGGACGACTCGATCGCGGTGACCGCGCATCTCTTTCAGGCCGAGATTCCGAAGAGCGGGGATGTACGGGTCACCGTGGTCGGGCGTCGGGTCTTTGCCCAGCGGATCGCTGCTCCGGACGGTGCGCTGGACTGGCGGCGGGGTGACTGGGACCGTCTCGTCCACACCCCCGTCGCCGTGCCGGAGTCCGTTCGGGGCGCTCTGCACAGCTACTTGGCCTCGTTCGGGCTGGTTTTCGGCTGCTTCGACTTCGCGCTCACCGGTGACGGGACGGCTCCGGAGGACTGGTGGGCGATCGAGTGCAATCCGAACGGGCAGTGGGGCTGGCTGCCGGACGCCCCGGCCATCGCCGACGCGTTCGCCGAGATTCTGAGCAGAGAGGAAATCGAAGACCTTGACGACACCAAACGGGCTTGAGGGCAACGCCGTTCTGCTTCGGCGGAAGATGGCGAAGGGGCTCGCGGGGGACGGAGCGGTGGATGATCCGCGCTGGTTGGCGGCGGTGGAAGAGGTGCCCCGGCATCGGTTCGTGCCGGGCTTCTATCTGGCGTCCGGCGAGACCGACGAGAACGGGCTGGTGGTGTGGGAGCCCGTCACTGCTGAGCTCGACCACGGCAGGTGGCTGGCCGCCGCGTACTCCGATGCCACGCTGATCACCCAGTTCGACGACCGGGAGCCGGACTGGAGCGCGCCCGAGGTGCGGCACGGTGGGGCGCCCACCTCCTCCTCGACCCTGCCGTCGCTCGTCCTGAGGATGTGGGCCGACGCCGAGGTGAGTGAAGGGCACACGGTGCTGGAGATCGGCACCGGCAGCGGCTACTCCACCGCGCTGGCCTGCGAGCGCCTCGGGTCCGCCGACGTCACCAGCATCGACGTCGATCCCGACCGGCTGGCGGTGGCGGCCGACGCCCTGTACGGCTGCGGTTACACGCCGACGCTCGCCGTGGCGGACGGGCGGTACGGCTACTGGCCCGAGGCTCGCTTCGATCGGATCGTGGCCGCTTGCTCGTTCCGTTCCGTGCCCGGCGCGCTCATCGCGCAGACCCGACCGGGCGGGAAGATCCTGCTCACGCTGTCGGGCTGGTTGTACGGCTATGCGCGGGTCCTTCTCACGGTCGCGGAGGACGGTACGGCGGAAGGGCCGCTGCTGCCGGGCACCGTCTCCTTCATGTCGGTCCGGGCACACGCCGCTCCGGCCTTCGGGAACCCCGCCCACTGGGCTGCGGGGCTGCCTGAGAAGGCCAGGGCAGCGCGGTACGGGCCGGAGCGGATCACGGCTGCCAGCCCGGAGGCGTTCCATCTGCGCTTCCTCGCCCAATGCGCGGTGCCCGATGCTCAGATGACCTCCGTGGGGAAGGTCGTACATCTTGTCGACGTCGTCCATGGCTCTGCCGCGTCGCTCACGCCGTGCGACGGTGGGTGGGAGGTGCGGGAGGCCGGACCGGTGCGGTTGTGGGAGCGCGTCGAGGAGGTCGTCGACGCCTTTGACTCTGCTGGGCGCCCTGGGCCGGAGACGTTCAGACTGCGGGTGTCCGGGAGGGAGCGGAGGCTGGTCCACGCGCAGGTGTCCGGGCTTGAGTTGCCGGGGGCTTGAACTGCTTCTGGGGTAGGGCCCGGTATCGAGGTCACCTGCCGAAACGTCGCCTGCAAGGTGCCCCAGCCGCCCGGAAGGGTGGGGTGGGGCTTGCGTTGGAGGCCCTTGGGTGGGCTGCGAGGGGCCGTCGGCGGGGGCGGCATGGTTCAGGGGGGTTGGGGGCCAGGCGTGCAGTTCGGGGGTGCCGGTGTCGGGCGGGTGGGTGGTCCTTTCCTGCGCCTCATCGGGCAAGGTTCCGAGGTTTCCTCGGGTAGGGGTCCGGAGTCTCCACGGGCAGAGTTTTGGAGCGCTTGTCGGTCGCTGCGCCCGTGGGCCCGGCGGTGGCCGTCGTTGTGTGGGGGTCTCCTTCACGCGTTCAAGTGCCGTTTGAAGAGGTGAAGTTGACTCGCCTTCACGCAGAGGGGGATCATCCACTTCCAGGCGTCGACGGACGGAGCCCCGCGTAGGGCGCGGAGCCGTGCGCGTACCGGGTCGGTCGATGAACCGATGTCCCGTCGTATGCATCCTCCATTCCGCCATTTGATCCTCCGAGGTCCGGGGACTTTTTCATGAGCACAAGCAATTCCAGACGCGGGGACGCCGCGTCGAAGCGCCGTCGGCCAGCTCTGCTGACTGCTGTTGCCGCGCTGGCCGTTGTAGGTGGGGCGGGCGTGCCGGTGCCGGCGTTGGCGGCCGGTGGGGCCGAGGGCACGGGCGCGGTGAGCACGCTGCAGCAGGAGTTCGCGGCCGCCGCCGACGCGTACCACGTGCCGCGGCAGGTGCTGCTGGCGGTGGCGTACCAGGAGTCGGCCTGGGACACACATGCCGGGCAGCACAGCACCGACGGCGGGTTCGGGCCGATGCATCTCACGGACGTCACCCCGGCGATGATGGCCGGCGGCGACGCGGGGGCGGCGGGGCGAGGGGACGTGGCGAAGCTCGCCGCCGAACCGGCCCTGCACACCGTTCAGGCCGCCGCGAAGCTGACCGGGCTGTCGGTGGAGGAGTTGCGTAGCGATCCGGCGGCCAACATCCGCGGGGGTGCGGCGCTGCTCGCCTCGTACCAGAAGGACGTGACCGGCTCCGTAGCCGCCGCGGATCCGGGTAACTGGTATGGGGCCGTGGCCCGTTACAGCCAGGCCACCGAACGGCAGGGCGCGACGGCCTTCGCCGACCGGGTCTTCGCCACGGTGGGGAAGGGCGTCGGTCGTACGACAGCTGACGGCGAGCACGTGAAGCTGGCGGCTGACAGCGATGTCGACCCGGCGACCGGCCAGTTGGCCTCGTTGGATCTGAAGTCCGCGGCGGACACCAGCACCGAGTGCCCGGCCACCGTCGCCTGTACGTTCGTGCCGGCGTCGCCGTCCAACGGCCAGGTCTCCAACCGGCCCGCCAACGGCATCCGGATCGACAGCATCGTCATCCACGACACCGAGGGCTCGTACGACTCCGCCATCACCAGCTTCGAGCAGCCTGGCGGCTCCGCAGCGCACTACGTCATGCGGTCCTCGGACGGCGCGGTGACGCAGATGGTGCCGACGAAGGACCTCGCCTTCCACGCGGGCAACTACTCCACCAACATGCACTCGATCGGCATCGAGCACGAGGGCTACGCCGCGCACGGTGCGACCTGGTACACCGAGGCGCAGTACGAGGCCACGGCCGACCTGGTGAAGTACCTCGCCGCGCGGTTCGACATACCGCTGGACCGGCAGCACATCATCGGTCACGACAACGTCGCCGGGCCGAAGTCGTCACTCGTCTCCGGCATGCACTGGGACCCGGGCCCGTCGTGGGACTGGAACCACCTCATGAGCCTGCTCGGGGTGCACACCGGTCGGCACGGCGTCGGCCCCGTCGGCTCGGTGGTCACCATCGCCCCCCGGTTCGAGGAGAATCTGCAGACCGTGCAGATCTGCCCCTCCGACGACCCGACCGGCGCCACCACCGCCTGCACCGAGACGCAGCAGGCGTCGGACTTCGTCTACCTGCGCACCGCGCCCAGCGACACCGCGCCCCTCTTCGGGGACCAGGCGCTGCACCCCGGCGCGGCCGGCACCGACCGGATCAACGACTGGGGCAGCACGGCCGCGGCGGGGCAGCAGTTCGTGGTCGCCGATCAGGACGGCGACTGGACGGCCGTCTGGTACAGCGGCGCGAAGGTGTGGTTCTACAACCCGCACGGCTGCAACACCGCGCCCGCCCACGGCGTGAAGGTGATCTCGGCGGCCGGCGACTCGGCGGTGGCGGTGTACGGGTCCAGCTACCCGGACGCCTCCGAGTACCCGGCGGGTCTGTCGCCGTCGACGCAGGCCGCGCTGAGCATGTACACGGTCCCGGCCGGTCAGGCGTACGTGGCCACCACGGCGCCGTCCCTCACGGACGACTTCTTCCCGTCCAGCGGCGCGGTCGTCACCGGCGCCAAGGCGATGTACACCATCCAGTACAACCACCGGGTCGCCCTCGTGTACGCCTCGGACGTCACGGCGACGGACAACTGACGGTCCGCCGACTCCCGACCGTCCGCGGACGTCTGATGTTCCGCGGACGCCTGACGGTCCGCTGACCGCACACCGGCGCGCGCGCATGTGGTGCCCAGGAGGTTCGTTCCGGCCTCCTGGGCACCACTCGTTCAGCGGTCGTCGCGCGCGGCGAGCCGCCTGGTGACCTCGGTCTTGACGGTCTCGTGCAGCTCCTCCGACGTGAAGCCGAGGTCGCGCAGGATCTGCGCGGCCGGGCTCTCCGCGACGCGGATCAGGCCCAGGAGCGTGTGTTCCGTGCCGACCCAGTCGTGGCCGAGGTCTGCCGACGCGCGGCGGGCCTGGCCGATGGCCTCCTTGCTCTCCTCCCGGAACGGGATGTGGCCGCGCAGCGCCTTCTCCCCTGCCGGCGGCAGCGCTTCCTGGATCGCGTCGCGGACGCGTTGTTCCGACTCGGTTTTCGCGACCAGCACCTCGTACGCCAGGCCCCGCGGTTCGCCGAGCAGGCCGAGCAGGAGGTGTTCGGTGCCGATGGAGTCGTGCCTGTGCGTGCGGGCGGCCTCCTGTGCCAGCACGATGCCGTGCCGGTTCAGATTGGTGAACCGCTCGAACGCGGCGGGCGCGTGGCGTTGCTGGGCGGCCTGTTTGGACACTCCGATGGCGTCGCCGATCTCGGTCCACGACGCGCCGGTCTGCTTGGCCTTGCTGACGTAGTGGTCGATGAGCTGGTCACCGAGGTCGGACAGGGTCTGGGCGCGCAGCCGGGCCTCGCTGATGCGGGCCAGTGCGCCGGCTTCGGGGAGTTCCTCGTCGAGTCGGGCGATCAGGTCGGCGAGACTGATGTCGAGTGGGCTCATGCGTCAACTTTAAATTGACGATCCCTCATCGTCAACTTGTAATTGACGATTTCGGCCACCGTCTCGTACGGCTCCGCCTCCCTTGCGGCCCGAGTTCACCGGAGGCGGGCACGGTGGACGCCGGAGCCCTGGGCACGCGAAATCCTGCGCACCCAGGACACCTTCCGCTCGCCTACCGGAACGCCGGCAGGTTGCGCCCGACCCATCCCCCGAACCCGCCCGCCGGGCGCCCCAGCACGGTCTCCACGTCCGCGCTGATCCTCAACTCCGCGGCAAGCGGCGCCCCGAGGACGTCCAGCGTGCCCGCGACCGCCTCCTGCGGCATGAAGCGGGACATGGCCGCGTGAGCCTCCTCCCGGGGAAGCTCCACGAACGTCACCTCCTCGCCCAGCGCGTCGGAGATGACCGCCGCCTGCTGACGCGGGCTGATCGGTTCCGGGCCGGTCAGCTCGTAGACGCGGCCACCGTGGCCGCCCTCGCCGTCCTCGCGGGGCGCGCGGAGCGCCTTCGCCGCCACCGCCGCGATGTCCGCCGGGTCGACGACCGGGAGGGCCACGTCGGCGAAGGGGGCGAAGACCGTGCGCTTGGCGCGGATCGTGTCGGCCCACGCGAAGGCGTTGGAGGCGAAGCCGCCGGGGCGCAGGATCGTGAAGTCGAGGCCCGATGCGCGTACCGCCGCCTCGAACTCGCGCAGGCGGGCGTGCGAGGGTGCGTCCGGGCGGGTCGCGCTGACCTGGGAGGAGACCAGGACGACCCGTTCGACGCCGGTGTCCGCGGCCGCCCGGAGCAGCAGCGTCGGGTTCTCGCCGAAGGCGTTGAGTTCGCCGCCCAGGACGATGAACAGGGCCCGGGCGCCGGTCAGCGGCGCCCGCATGCTCGCCGCGTCCCCGACATGGCCCTCGGCCCACCGGACGCCGGGGACCGCGGACGAGGCTTGCCGGGGGTGCCGGGACACCGCCACCACCTCCTCGCCCGCCTCGGTCAGCAGGTCCACCAGCGTCCGGCCGATGTTGCCGGTCGCGCCCGTCACCGTGATCATTGCCGTCTCCTGTGAGTTAGTTAGCTGACTGACTTACTCGACTGACGCAGACGCTAGCACGAACGGCTCCCGGGTTGTCTATAGTCAGTTGGGTGACCAACTCAGTGGACCGGCGGGTGCGGGCGTCGCAGAAACGGCAACGGCTGATGGCGGCTGCCGCCAAGGTCCTGCACGAGCAGGGCGTCGAGCGCACCACCCTCGCCGACATCGCGAGCGAGGCCGACGTCCCGGTCGGGAACGTCTACTACTACTTCAAGACCAAGGACGAGCTGGTCCAGGCCGCGCTCAGCGAACACACCGCATACCTCGACGAACTCACCGACCGGCTCGACCGGTTGCCCGACCCACGCGACCGGCTCAAGGCGCTGGTCCAGGCGTGGGTCGAGCAGCGGGACGTCGCCGCCCGGTACGGCTGCCCCACCGGCACCCTGGCCGCCGAGCTCGGCAAGCGGACCGAAGGGACCCTCGACGCCGAGGCCGGCGCGGTGATCCGGCGGCTGCTCGACTGGGCGGCACGCCAGTTCCGTGAGATGCGGCTGTCCGGCGCGGACGACCCGGACGGCCCGGACGACCTGGCCCTCACCCTCGTCTCCGGCTACCAGGGCATGTCGCTCCTGGCCAACGCCCTGCGCGATCCGGGCATCATGACCCGCGAAGGCGCCCGCCTCCTCGACTGGCTCGACTCACTCCGATGACGGGGACGGTGACGGGGACGGGGACGGTGACTGTGACCGGGGCAGTGACGGGGGCAGTGACGGGGGCAGTGAAATTCCCCTGAGAATCCTTTGAAACATTTCCCCCGGTCCACCGCATCAATGAGGTGAGCGGCAGAGCGCCGGGGGCGGGGACGGGGACGGGGAGCTTGCGGATGAGTCTGAGAGCTGGGGAGGACTACGCCGAGTTCGCCGCGGCGCGGGCCGGGCATCTGTACCGGTCCGCCTGTCTGCTCACCGCCGGGGACACCTACCTCGCGGAGGACCTGGTGCAGGAGGCCCTCGGACGGATCTACGTCCGCTGGGGCCGGGTCTCCCGCGCCGAGAACCCCGCCGGGTACGCGCAGACCGTCCTCACCCGGACCTTCCTCGCCCACCGGCGGCGGTTCAGCAGCAGGGAGCGGGCCAGGGACTCGTTCCCCGAACTGGCCGACACCCGCGCCGATCCCGGCGGCACCGATCCCTCGCTGCGGCTGACCCTCCTCGACGCGCTGGCGCGGCTGCCCGCCAAGGACCGGGCCGTCGTCGTCCTGCGGTACTGGGAGGACCGGTCGGTGCACGAGACCGCGGACGTGCTCAACATGAGCTCGGCCGCCGTCCGCACGCGGTGCGTGCGCGCCCTCGGCCGGTTGCGCGAGTTGCTGGGCGAGGACCTCGCCGAATACGCCCGCCCCTGACATCAACCTTGTGGAGACGGTGGTTCGTCATGCCCGTGGAGCGGCAGCACAACGACAGCGACAGCAGTGATGACCAGGCCTTCGAGGTGCGGCTCTCCGCCGCCCTGCACGACGCCGGCGACACCTTCGACGCCGACCGGGGCGCGCTCGCCGCCGCCGGTACGGTGCGAGGGCGGCGGCTACGGCTGCGGCGCCGGACGACCGTGCTGGGCGGCGCCGCCGGGGTCGCGCTGGCCGGGGTCGGCGGGGCGCTGCTGGTGCCCTGGAGCGGGTCGCCGGCCGGACAGCCGCGGCCTCCCTCCTCCGTGAGCACCACCCCGCACCCCACGTCCTCCCCCGCCGCCCGCGCCGTCACCTCGGACGAGATGATCAGCACGCTGGAGAAGCTGCTGCCCAAGGGGAAGTTCGGCAAGGCGGTGGGGCGGGGTGTCGACGCGAGCGAGCCGCTCGTGGCGCCGTACGCGCAGGTCGTGTTCGAAGACGGGCACGGCCCCGGCGCCATCAGCGTCGCCGTCAACCGGGTACTGCCGGGCGGGTACGACGCCCAGCAGGCCGTCCGGTGTCCGGACAAGGTCTTCTCGCCGTACGACAGTTGCGTCACCAGCCATCTGCCGGACGCGTCCGTCGTCACCGTCGTCAAGGGGTACGAGTATCCCGACCGGCGGGTGGACACCAAGCTCTGGACGGCGAACCTCGTCACTCCGGACGGCCATCACGTCTCCGTCAGCGAGTGGAACGCCGCCGCCGAGAAGGGCCTGCCGGTCAGCCGGGACGAACCGCCGCTGTCCGCCGCCCAGTTGACGGAGCTGGCGGCCGCGAAGGAGTGGCGCGGGGTCGTCGACGCCATTCCGGAGGACCCCCGGCAGACCCAGGAACCGCCCATGGCGCAGGAGGACGGCAAGGCGATCCGGCAGACCCTCGCCTCGCTCGTTCCGAAGGGGCTGAAGGTGGTGGCGCACGGGAGCGATGACGACGACCAGTTCACCTACGTCGTGGTCGACGACGGCAAGGGGCGGAGTCTCGTCCAGATCAATGTGCAGCCGGACATGTCGGACGTCGCGAGTCAGTTGTTCGGGGCCGGGTCCGAGACCCTCGCCGACGGGACCAGGGTCGCCGAGCGGAAGCAGCCCGGGGAGAAGGGCGGCGCCGGGGTCGTCATGTGGACCGTCGACACCATGCGCACCGACGGCTTCCGCGTGGTGATCAGCGCCTTCAACTCCGGCTCCCAGCAGACCGCCGCGACCCGCACCGCCCCGGCCCTGACCATGAAGCAGCTCCGCGCCATCGCGCTCAGCCCCAGGTGGCGGGCCTAGGCCCAGAAGAGTCACGGGTTGACATGAGTTGACTAGGGTCGACTCAGGTTCGCTCGGTTCGGGTGCCGTCGGGCTAGCCTCGGGAGATCCGGACCGAAGGCGGCAGCAGCAGGAGGCAGGCATGGCCAGGGTTCCCAGTTCGGTGATCGCCGCGGGTGGGCTCGTCGGAGGGTACGGCGTGGCCCGGTGGACGAAGCAGCGGCCGCTGGGCGGAGCCGTGCTGGCCGTCGCCGGGGCCGCTGCCGCGCAGCAGTGGCGGCAGCGGGCGGGCGGGAAGGCGGCCGGGGCGCTGTCCGCCGCGTACGTCGCCGCGTTCGCCGCGTCGCATCCGCTGGCCAAGAAGGTCGGTGCCTGGCCGTCCGTGCTCGGCGTGGCGGGGGCGGTGGCGCTGGCGTCCTGGGCCGTGGCGGATCGGCGGGGCTGAGCCGGGCGCCTAGGCGTCCGAGGTGCGGAAGGCCCGGCGGTAAGCCTGGGGGCTGGTGCCGACCACTCTTCTGAAGCGTTCGCGGAAGGCCGTCGGGGAGCCGAAGCCCGACTGGGTCGCGATGCGCTCGACGGGGTGGGCGGTGGTCTCCAGCAGATGCTGGGCCCTGCGTACGCGGGCCCGGTGCAGCCACTGCAGCGGGGTCGTGCCGGTCTGGTCGCGGAAGCGGCGGTTGAGGGTACGGGTGCTCATGCCGGCCTGTGCCGCGACCTCCTCCAGGGTGAGGTCGCGGTCGCAGTTGTCCTCCAGCCAGGCCAGGAGCGGCTCCAGGGTGGCACCGGCCGGGGCCGGCGGCTGGTCGTGGACGATGAACTGGGCCTGGCCGCCCTCCCGTTCCAGCGGCATGACCGACATCCGGGCGGTGTGCGCGGCGACCGCCGAGCCGTAGTCCCGGCGGACCATGTGCAGGCACATGTCCATGGCCGCGGCCGCGCCCGCCGAGGTCAGGAACTGGCCGTTGTCGACGTACAGGACGTTCGGGTCGACGTCGACGCGCGGGTGCAGCGCGGCCAGGGTGTCGGCCGCGGCCCAGTGCGTGGTGGCGCGCAGGCCGTCCAGCAGGCCGGTGGCCGCGAGGACGAACGCCCCGACGCAGACCGAAGCGATCCGCGTGCCGTTCGCCGCCGCCGCGCGCAGGGCGTCGGCGACCTCGGCCGGCAGCACACAGGCGGGATCCGCGACGCCCGGCACGATGACCGTGTCCGCCTCGGCGAGCGCGTCCAGCCCGTACGGCGCCTTCACGGTGAACGCGCCGCCCGCCGCGGTCACCTCGCCCGCGGGCCCGCACACCCGCACCCGGTAGGCGTCGCGGCCGTCGGGCAGCCGGGCCCAGCCGAAGGTGTCGATCGGCACGGTGAAGTCGGACGGGATGACCTGGTCCAGGACGAGAACGGCGACGGTGTGCATGGCAGGAACGTAGCCGTTCGACGGGTTGTCGCCAAACATCGGTCCGGTTTCGCAGGAGGTGATACCTGCTGTCTGGCGAAAATCCGTCGAAGGGTGGCAGTATTGCCGCTTCTGCGCGATCATCGGGCCGCCTACGGTCGTCGCCGTGACCAAGTTCCTCCTCGCCGTCCATGTCCTCGCGGCGATCGTCGCGATCGGTCCCGTCGCCGTCGCCGCCAGCATGTTCCCGCCGGCCGCCCGCCGCGCCATCGAGGCGCCGGACGACGTCCGGGCCGCCGAGACCGTTCAGCTGCTGCACCGGATATGCCGGGTGTACGCCGTCGTCGGCGTCGTCGTCCCCGTCTTCGGGTTCGCCACGGCGAGCACCATGCATGTGCTGGGCAGCGCCTGGCTGATCACGTCGATCGCGCTCACCGCACTCGCCGCGCTCGTCCTCGCCGCGCTGGTGCTGCCCCGGCAGAGCGCGCTGGTGGAGGCCGGCGCGGGCGGCGGTACGCGGCAGATGACCGTCCAACTGGCCATGTTCACCGGGGTGTTCAACCTGCTGTGGGCCGCCGTGACGGTGCTGATGATCGTGCGGCCGGGATCGACGACCGGCGCCTGAGTGCCGTACCGGAGCGTCGTACCTGAGCGTCGCACCACGTCGTGGGGAGCGTCGTACCGGACTGCCGGGTTTCTGTTATCGGGAGGCGGGCCGGTCCGTCTCCCGGGGCATGCACGTGACTCGACAGATCAGCCGCCGGAGCATGTTGAAGGCCTCGGGCGCGGCCGCGGGTGTCGCCGCCGGGATCGCCGTGGTGGGCGCGCCCGCTCCCGCGGCCGCCGCCGGGGCCTTCGCCCATCCCGGCCTGCTGCACACCCGTACCGACCTCGACCGGATGGCCGCCAAGGTGAAGGCCGGCGCCGCGCCCTACACGGCCGGGTTCGCGAAGCTCACCGCCAACCGGCACGCGCAGAGCGGCTGGCAGGCGCGGCCGCAGGCCGTGGTGTACCGGGGGTCGGGCACCCCGGAGAACTACTCGCTCCTCTACAACGACATCCACGCCGCGTACCAGAACGCCCTGCGCTACCACGTGACCGGCGAGAGCGCGTACGCCGACACCGCGGTCGCCGTCCTCAACGCCTGGTCCGCCACGCTCACCGCGGTCAACGGTTCCGCCGACCGGTTCCTGGCCGCCGGGCTGTACGGCTACCAGTTCGCCAACGCCGCCGAACTCGTCCGGGACCACGGGGACTTCGAGCTGGCCCGCTTCCAGGAGATGCTCGGCAGGAACTTCGGCGCGATGAGCGACGACTTCCTCGTCCGGCACAACGGCGCCGTCGTCTCCAACTACTGGACCAACTGGGACCTGGCCAACATGGCCTGCGTCCTCGCCACCGGCATCTTCTGCGACGACCGCGCCCAGGTCGCCCGCGCGGTCGACTACTTCAAGCACGGCGCCGGGCTCGGCGCGATCCGGAACGCGATTCCCGTCGTGTACAACGACGAGGACGCGGACGAAGGCGGGCTCGGCGAGTGGCTCGAGGCGGGGCGCGACCAGGGGCACGCGCTGCTCGGGGTCGGCCTGATGGGCACGTTCTGCGAGATGGCGTGGAACCAGGGGATCGACCTGTACGGCTACGACGACAGCCGGTTCCTCAAGGGGGCGCAGTACGTCGCCAAGTGGAACCTGGGCGGGCAGGTGCCGTTCACCGCGAGCACCCGGCGGAAGGGGGCGATCGGGGGATGGTCGGGGAGTGAGACGGTGACGGCCGCGGCGGGCGTCGATCCGTCCATGATCCGGCCCATCTGGGCGATGATCGCCAACCACTACACCAGGCGGCGGGGCATGTCGGCGACGTACGTCACCCGGATCGCGGCGAAGGCGGCGCCGGAGGGCGGAGGCGGCGACTACGGGCCGAACAGCGGGGGGTACGACCAGCTGGGCTTCGGGACGTTGACGTTCACGCGGGACCGGGTGAGCGCGGGGGGCGGGGGTACGGCGGGGGGTACGACGTCTTCCCCGAGTCCGACGGCATCCGCGTCCGCGTCGGCGTCCGCGTCGGCATCCGCGTCCACGCCCGCGTCGTCTCCCTCGGCCATGGGCAAGGGGGACGACCTTGCCGCCACCGGGTCCGGGGACGTCGTGGGATGGGCCGCGGCCACGGGGATCACCGCGCTGGCGGGTGGTCTGCTGTTGCTGCGGAGGCGAGGGCGCAGGGACGGCTGAGCGCTCCGCTGGAAGTGCCGCGACATGCCGTCGGGCGACTGCGGCGCCGTCGTGGCTGGTCGCGCGGTTCCTCCCCCAGCCTTCGGCCGGAGGTACCCCCAGCGCCCTTCGGGGCGCGGCCGGACGCGCCCGGCTTGCTCCACCCGTGGGTCCTGGCCGCCCGTTCGGCCGTATGCGGGCGGCTCAGGGCCTTCTCTCCAGGCCCCGAGCCGCCAGGATGGCCGGAGGATCACGCCATGGTCGCCATGCTCGCCATGGTGCGGGTGAACCGCGAGCGTCTGGAGACACACACCGGTGACCGTTCTCAACGAGCCCGAGCCCTCGGCCGTCCCCCATTACGACAGCGAGGTGCCGCTGCGGGGCCGGCAGCCCGGCAACGTCGTGGTGAAGTGGATGACCACCACCGACCACAAGACGATCGGCACGCTGTATCTGATCACGTCGTTCGCGTTCTTCCTGATGGGCGGCGTGATGGCGCTGCTGATGCGCGCCGAGCTCGCCCGGCCGGGTCTGCAGATCATCTCGAACGAGCAGTTCAACCAGGCGTTCACGATGCACGGCACGGTGATGCTGCTGATGTTCGCGACGCCGCTGTTCGCCGGCTTCACGAACTGGATCATGCCGCTCCAGATCGGCGCGCCGGACGTCGCGTTCCCGCGGCTGAACATGTTCGCCTACTGGCTCTACCTGTTCGGCTCGACCATCGCGGTCGGCGGCTTCCTCACCCCGCAGGGAGCCGCGGACTTCGGCTGGTTCGCCTACTCGCCGCTGTCGGACGCGATCCGCTCGCCGGGCCTCGGCTCCGACCTGTGGATCATGGGGCTGGCCTTCTCCGGCTTCGGCACCATCCTCGGCGCGGTCAACTTCATCACCACGATCATCTGCATGCGGGCCCCGGGCATGACCATGTTCCGGATGCCGATCTTCACCTGGAACGTGCTGCTGACCGCGACCCTGGTCCTTTTCGCCTTCCCGGTCCTCGCGGCCGCGCTGTTCGCCCTGGAGGCGGACCGCAAGTTCGGCGCCCACGTGTTCGACGCGGCGAACGGCGGAGCACTGCTCTGGCAGCACCTCTTCTGGTTCTTCGGCCATCCGGAGGTGTACATCATCGCGCTGCCGTTCTTCGGCATCGTGACCGAGGTGTTCCCGGTCTTCTCCCGCAAGCCGGTCTTCGGCTACATGGGCCTGGTGGCGGCGACCATCGCGATCGCCGGTCTGTCCGTGACGGTGTGGGCGCACCACATGTACGTCACCGGCGGCGTACTCCTCCCCTTCTTCGCGTTCATGACCTTCCTGATCGCGGTCCCGACCGGGGTGAAGTTCTTCAACTGGATCGGCACCCTGTGGAAGGGCTCGGTGTCCTTCGAGACCCCGATGCTGTGGGCGACGGGCTTCCTCGTGACGTTCCTGTTCGGTGGTCTGACCGGTGTCATCCTGGCCTCGCCGCCGATGGACTTCCACGTCTCCGACTCGTACTTCGTCGTCGCCCACTTCCACTACGTGGTCTTCGGTACGGTCGTCTTCGCGATGTTCTCCGGCTTCCACTTCTGGTGGCCGAAGATGACGGGCAAGATGCTCGACGAGCGCCTCGGGAAGATCACCTTCTGGACGCTGTTCATCGGCTTCCACGGCACCTTCCTGGTCCAGCACTGGCTGGGCGCCGAGGGCATGCCGCGCCGGTACGCCGACTACCTGGCGAGCGACGGCTTCACCGCCCTGAACACGGTCTCGTCGATCGGTTCGTTCCTGCTCGGCCTGTCGATCCTGCCGTTCCTCTACAACGTGTGGAAGACCGCCAGGTACGGCAAGCCGGTCGGCGTCGACGACCCGTGGGGCTACGGCCGTTCGCTGGAGTGGGCGACCTCCTGCCCGCCGCCGCGGCACAACTTCGTCACCCTGCCGCGGATCCGCAGCGAGTCCCCGGCGTTCGACCTGCACCACCCCGACATCGCCCTGGCCGAGGCCGAGGCCCACGGCGTCCACTCATGACCGACCCGGGGCACCGGGTGGGCGGCGGACCGCGGCCGGGAGCCGGCGGGGACCTCGGCAACGAGGTGGAGGGATACCTGCTGTGGCGGGCCAGGGTCGTGGAGGCCGAGCAGCGGGCGCGGGAGTTCACCGGGCGCATGGACTGGCTGACCACGGGCCAGCGCGACGAGGTCGAGCGCCACTACGTCGACGACGGCCTGCGGCGCGCCCGGCAGGACCTCGAACGGATCGCCGCCCGGTGTGTGTCCCTGCGGGACGAGTACGAGCGGCGCTACCAGGGGCTGCGGGCGCGCTGCGTGGGGTGGGCGGTGGCCGTGTGCGGGGGCGTCGCCTTCGCGGCGACGGCGGTGACGGCCGTGGCGTTGAGCCGGTGAGCCGGTGAGGGTCCTTTCCTACGCGGACGCCTTCGCCGGCCCGCCCTCCTCCGCGACAGCCGTCAGCGGACGCGCGATGTCCTCCAGGGACCGGCGCTCCGCGTTCACCGCGCACGCCACCGCCACCAGCCCCGCCGCGCACATCAGACCCGCCCCGATCTGGAACGCCAGCGCCGTGTCGGCCACCTTCCCGGTCCCCGTGAGGTCGGCGAAGAGCAGGGGGCCGCTGATGCCGCCGGCGGCCGTGCCCAGGGCGTAGAAGAACGCGATGGACATCGCCCGCGTCTCCATCGGGAAGATCTCGGAGACGGTCAGGTAGGCGCTGGACGCTCCCGCCGAGGCGAAGAAGAGGACCGCGCACCAGCATGCCGTCAGGGTCCCCGCCGTCAGCACACCCCGGCCGAACAGCCAGGCCGTGAGGAAGAGCAGCAGGCCGGACAGGATGTACGTCGACGAGATCATCACCCGCCTGCCCACCGTGTCGAAGAGCTTGCCCAGGAGCAGCGGGCCGAGGAAGTTGCCGACCGCGATGACCGCGAAGTAGTAGCCCGTGTCCCCCGTCGGCACGTCGAAGAACGTCGTGAGGATCGCGCCGAACCCGAAGGTGATCGCGTTGTAGAGGAACGCCTGGCCGATGAAGAGGGAGAAACCGAGGACGGCCCGGCGCCGGTAGTCGTGGAAGACCGTGCGGGCGATCTCGCCGAAGGTGACGCCGGAGCGCTGGTGGATCACCAGCTCGCCCGCCGGTTCGGGGAGCGGCTCGCCCTTGTCGGCCTCCACCCGGCGCTCGATCGAGGAGACGATCTCCTCCGCCTCCCGCTCCCTGCCGTGGATCAGCAGCCAGCGCGGGCTCTCCGGGACGTTCCGCCGTACCAGCAGGATGACCAGGCCGAGGACGACGCCCAGCGCGAAGGTCAGGCGCCAGCCCACGTCCTTCGCCAGGAAGTCCGTGTTCAGCGCGACGATCGAGAGCAGCGCGCCGCCCACCGCGCCCACCCAGAAGCTGCCGTTGATGATCAGGTCGACGCGGCCCCGGTAGTACGCCGGGATCAGCTCGTCGATCGCCGAGTTGATCGCCGCGTACTCGCCGCCGATGCCGAAACCGGTCAGGAAGCGGAAGGTGAAGAACCACCAGGGAGCGAAGGAGATCGAGGTCAGGGCGGTGGCGGCCAGGTAGACCGCCAGGGTGATCATGAAGAGCTTCTTGCGGCCGTGGCAGTCGGTCAGGCGGCCCCAGAAGAGGGCGCCGGTGCAGGCGCCGGCCACGTAGAGGGCCGCGGCGGTGCCGGTGACCTGGGAGGAGGAGATCGCGAGGCCGCTGCCCGGTTCGGAGAGGCGGCTCGCGATGTTGCCGACGACCGTGACCTCCAGGCCGTCCAGGATCCAGACGGTGCCGAGGCCGATGACGATCGTCCAGTGCCAGCGGGACCAGGGGAGCCGGTCCGGGCGGGCCGGGATACGGGTGGTGATCGTCCGGCCGCGGGCCGGTCCCGTCCGCGCCCACACCCGTAGCCGTACCGCCCATCGCGCCTCCTCGGCCGGGAGAAGTACCGAAATCCGCGGCCGAGTGCCCGGCTCCGGGCGCCTTACGCGCCCAGGGCCCGCGACACCGTGAAGATCAGCACGCCGGCCAGCGACCCCACCACCGTGCCATTGATCCGGATGAACTGCAGGTCGCGGCCGATGTGCGCCTCGATCTTCCGGGTGGTGTGCTCGGCGTCCCAGCCGGCCACCGTGTCGGTGATCAGGGAGGTGATCTCCTTGCGGTACGTCGACACGACGTGCACGGCCGCGCCCTCGACCCAGCTGTCGACCTTGTCCTGGACCTTGGGTTCCTCGGCCATCCGGGCGCCCAGGGAGATCAGGGAGGCCCGGACGCGCAGCCGCAGCTCGCTGCGCTCGTCCTCGGCCGCCGAGACGATCATGGATCGTACGGCCGTCCAGGCGGACGCGATCAGGTCCTGCACCTCGCCGCGGCCGAGGACCTCGCCCTTGAGCCGCTCGACGCGGGCCCGGGTGTCGGTGTCGGACTGGAGGTCGTTCGCGAAGTCCGTGAGGAAGCGGTCGAGGGCGCCGCGGGCCGGGTGGGAGGGCATGTCCCGCATCTCGGAGCAGAAGCGCAGCAGCTCCTTGTAGACGCGCTCGCCGACGCGGCGGTCGACGAACCGGGGGGTCCAGCCGGGGGCGCCGCCCTGGACGGCGTCCATCACGGAGTCGCCGTGCAGCACCAGCCAGTCGTACGCCCGGGTGACGACGAGGTCCACGACGCGCTTGTGGCCGCCGTCGGCGACGACCCGCTCCAGCATCTTGCCGATGCCCGGGGCGATCTCCTGGGCGTCGGCCCGCCGCGTGATCGCCTCGCCGACGACCGCCTGGACGTCGGAGTCCCGCAGCACGGTGAGCGCGCCGCGGAGCGCCGTCGCGAGCTCGGCCGTCACCCGGTCGGCGTTCTTCGGCTCGGCCAGCCAGGCGCCGAGGCGGCTGCCGATGCCCACGGCGCGCAGCCGCTGCCGTACGACGTCCTGGGAGAGGAAGTTCTCGCCGACGAACTCGCCGAGCGAGACGCCCAGCTGGTCCTTCTTCGTCGGGATGATCGCGGTGTGCGGGATGGGCAGGCCGAGGGGGTGGCGGAACAGCGCGGTCACCGCGAACCAGTCGGCCAGTGCGCCGACCATGCCGGCCTCGGCGGCCGCGGCGACGTACTCCGCCCAGGGGCCGGCGCCGGCGGCGGACGCCCACTTCGCCAGCACGTACACCAGGGCGACGAGCAGCAGCAGGCCGGTCGCCGTGGTCTTCATACGCCGTACGCCGCGCTGGCGCTCCTCGTCGGCGGGCGTGAACGCGTTCATGGACTTGTAGGACGGGGCAGCCGCCTCCCCGTCCACCGCTTCCGTACGTTCCTCCATGTGCTCCACCCGTTCGCACCCGGCACCACCCTCACGGCGATCCCGCACCGCACCCATTGTCCCTACCTGACCTACTCCCGGGCCGAAACAAGAGTTCCCACCCGGCGGTGCCGAACCGGGCAGGGGGCACCCGCGGGCCGGTGGGGGCTCGTCGCGCACTTCTCCCCCAGCGCCCCTTTGGGTCGGCTGCCCCAGCGCCTCCCTCAGTAGTCGCCGTGCCTCCGCCGTCCCCGCTCCTCGCGGCGTTCTTCGCGGTGCTCGCGGCGCTGGTGGTGCCACTCCTGGCGGGCGGCGTGGAGTTCGTGGCGGGACGACTTGCGGTCGAGCTGCTCCTGGCGGCGTTCCTCCTTGAGGCGCTGGCGTTCCGCCTTCGTCACCTTGTGGGCCACCTCGACCCCGCCCCAGAACGCGAAGCCCGTCACCACCACCCTCGGGGCGCCCGGGTCCGGCGACATGTCGTGCTCGCGCTCGTCGAAGCCGCCCATGATGCCGATGCCGCGCATCACCACCTCGACGCCCGGCGGCACGATCACGCTCATCCCGCCCATGATCGCGATGCAGTTGATCACGACCTCGCCGTCCGCGAAGTTCGCCTCGCGCAGGTCGATCTCGCCGCCGCCCCAGAACGCGAAGGAGTTGAAGCGCCTCGGCACCGTCCAGCGGCCCTTGCGCTGGAAGCCGGACATCACGGCCACCGCCCAGGAGGAGGAGCCCTCGCCCCCGACGATCCGGCTTCCCCAACTCCCGCTCGGCGCAGGGGGCTTGCTGAGCGACACCGCCGGTGACGTGCCCGCCGAGGGCAGGTCCCTGGTGATCGGCGTCAGCTCACCGTACGTACGGGCCTGGTACGTCGCCTCCAGCCGCTCCTCGAACTCCTCCATGTCGAGCCGCCCCTCGGCGAGGGCGTCCCGAAGGATCTCGGCGACTCGTTCACGATCGGCGTCGGAGGCGCGCAACTCCGGGGCATCGTCGGTCATAGAGTGCAGACTACGAGTTCGCGGCGCCGGGGACTACGGGAACTATGCGGTGGCCCGGTCCGCGTACATCTTCGCGATCACCGCCTCGATGTCCGGCTCCCGGACCGACAGGTCCGCCAACGGGTACTCCGCCGCGATCCGCGCCACCAACGGCGCCGCCGACTCCGACGCCGGGAACGCCAGCCACTGCCTCGGACCCTCCACCTTCACCACCCGGGCCGCCGGGCCGGCGTCGATCGGCGGGAGCTCCCGCTCCAGGTCGACCACGAGGGTGCGCTCGCTCTCCCCCGCCTCGTGCAGTCCGGAGAGCGCACCGTCGTACACCAGCCGTCCGTGGTCGATGACCATCACACGGGAGCACAGCTGCTCGATGTCCTGGAGGTCGTGGGTGGTGAGCAGGACCGTGGTGCCGCGTTCGGTGTTCAGTTCGCGGAGGAAGTCGCGGACCCTGGCCTTCGAGATGACGTCCAGGCCGATCGTCGGCTCGTCCAGGTACAGCACGTCCGGGTCGTGCAGGAGCGCCGCCACGATGTCGCCGCGCATCCGCTGGCCGAGGGAGAGCTGCCGTACCGGGACGTCCAGGAGGGAGTCCAGGGAGAGGAGTTCGACCAGGCGGTCCAGGTTCTCGGCGTAACGGGCGTCCGGGATGCGGTACATGCGGTGCATCAGGCGGTAGGAGTCGATGAGGGGGAGGTCCCACCAGAGGGTCGTCCGCTGGCCGAAGACCACGCCGATGCGGTGGGCCAGGCGGGTGCGTTCGCGGGACGGGTCGATGCCGGCCACCCGGAGCCGGCCGCCGCTCGGGGTGAGGATGCCCGTCAGCATCTTGATCGTGGTCGACTTCCCGGCGCCGTTCGGGCCGATGTAGCCGACCATCTCGCCCCGCGCCACCGTGAAGGAGAGCGAGTCGACCGCCCGCACCTGCCGGCGTTCCCGTTTCAGGAAGCCGGTCTTCTTCCTGACGTCGAAGACCTTCTCGACCCCGTCGACCTCGATGAACACCTCGTCGGCCCTGTCTGCCTCGTCCACCCCGCCTGCCTCATCCACCCCGTCTGCCTCGTCGACCTCGTTGGACACGTCCGGCATCGGATCAGCTCCCTGCTCCCCGGTCATCCGATCAACTCCCCGTACTTCGATACGCCCTGAGGCCGGCCCGCCATGCCAGCCCCGCCAGCACGCAGCACACCACCGCCACCAGCGGCGACGACCACGCCGTCCACACCGGCAGCCGCAGCGGATACGGCCGCCCCAGCACATACGCGGCCGGCACCCAGTTGACGAAGGCCAGCGGCAGCATGAACGTCACCCCGCGCACGAAATCCTTCCCGAACACCGTCGGCGGGTACTGGAGCAGCGTCGTACCGCCGTACGTGAACGCGTTCTGCACCTCCGCCGCGTCCTGCGCCAGGAACTGGAAGGCCGCGCCCGCCACGAACAGCGCACAGAAGATCGCCGCGCCGGCGGCCAGCATCAGCGGGATCAGCAGCACCTTCGCCGGCGTCCAGTCGATGCCGGCGAAGACCAGCGCCCAGCCCAGCACCACCACGCCCTGGGTGATCCGGCCGAGGCGGCGCAACGCGAAGTGGTCCGCGCCGATCTGGGCCAGCACCGGGGCCGGCCGGACCAGCAGCGTGTCGAAGGAGCCGTCGCGGATCCGGGTGCCCAGCACGTCCATCGAGCCCAGCACCAGGTCGGCGACGCCGAACGCGGTCGCCGACAGGCCGTACAGGAAGGCGACCTCCGGCAGCGACCAGCCGCCGAGCGAGTCGACCTGCGAGAACATCAGCAGGATCGTGGCGAAGTCCAGCCCGGTCACCAGCAGGTTCCCGGCCATCGTGATGGCGAAGGACGTGCGGTAGATCATCGTGGAGCGGATCCACATCCCGGCGATCAGCCGGTACGCCCGCAGCCCCTCCCGGGCCCGCTCACCCGCCCCACGCCACCCGCCCGGAGCTCGCTCAGCCGCCCCGCGCCACCCGCCCGGAGCCCGCTCAGCCACCCTGCACCACCACCCGTCGCGTCGCCGCCGACTGCAGCAGCCGGCCCGCCGCCAGCAGCGCCACCGCCCACCCGGCCTGGAAGGCGAACGCCCCCGCCACCCCGGTCTCGCCCATCAGCACGTCCGCCGGCATCTGGATCTGCGCCGCCCACGGCAGGACGCGGACGACCTCGCCGAGGGCACCCGGGAAGACGTTCAGCGGCAGGGTCATGCCCGAGAAGAAGATCCCCGTGATCATCAGCACCTGGTTGACGCCCATCCCGTCCATCAGCCAGAACGCGCTCAGCGCGACCAGGTAGCGGATGCCGAAGCTGACGAGCATCGCGAGCAGCAGCGCGACCAGGAAGGCGGCCCAGGTGCCGGCGTCCGCAGGCAGCGCCATCGGGAAGAACACCGCGCCGACCAGGAAGGGGATCACACCCCGTCCCAGCATCTGGAACAGCGAGCGGCCCAAATCGGTCGCCAGCCACCACATTTGAAGATCGGCCGGACGGTACAGGTCAATCGCGATCGCGCCGGTGCGGATACGCTCCATCAGGTCTTTTTCCACGCCCCCGCCCTGGATCGCGAGCGTCGCGTACAGGCACTGCCCGAGCCACACATAGGTCACCGCCTGTGCCTGGTCATAGCCTCCGAGGTGCGGTTTCTCGTCCCACAGCGCCAAGTACGTGTAGACGAGGATGATCCCGAAGGCCGTGTTGGTGAACACCCCGGCGGCGGTGGCCGCCCGATACGTCGCGTACCGTCGGAAACCCCCCGCCGCGACGGCCGTGTACAACCGTCCCGCGCCCACGCCAACCGACCTCCCGGACCGCCCGACACCGAAGCGCAGGAGCCTACTGCGCCGACGACATCGCAGGCCACGCAATTTCCGTGACCGAAGCGTGCCGGAATCCGGGAACGGAACGCACGGTGCGAGAGTCTTCAACAGGGGGCCGCAGAAGCGTACGAGGTCGTACGGGAACGAACGTACGACGCGAAACAGGAGTCCGTGCACGACATGAGCGACGAGCCGCAGCCGCAACAGCCGAACCAGGGCGGCGGAGGCCCGACGGAGCCTCCGGCTGCGGCCGAGGAGAAGAAGACCCCGGCGCAGCCGACCGCCGGGACGAAGCAGCCGGAGCCGCCCGCGGCGGCCGAGAAGAGGACGACGGAGCCGCCCAGCGCGGAGCCGTCCGGCACGGAACCGCCCGGCGCGGAACCGCCCGCGGCGGCCGAGCAGGCGAGAGCGGAGCGGCGGCCGGCGGCCGAGGACACGCAGACCCGGCAGCTCGCCGCGGTCCGGCTGCCGAAGGCGCGACCGCCCGCGGCGGCCGAGGACAGGCAGAGCACGCAGGACAGACAGGACACGACGCAGGACAGGCAGAGCACGCAGAACGCGCAGGACGGGCACGACGGGCAGGACACGCAGACACGGCAGCTCACCGCGGTCAGGCCGCCCACGGCGGAGGCACTCACCGCGGTCACGCCGCCCGGGGCGGCACCGCCCGGCGCGGAGCCGCCCGCGGCCGGCGTGCAGACGACGGGGGGCGGGAAGAAGATGAAGCGGTCCAAGCGCACCGGATGGCGGCGGATCATCCCGACCTGGCGGATGGTGCTCGGCACCTTCGTGCTCGGGGTACTGCTGCTGGTCGGCCTGTTCTTCCTCGGCTACTCGATGGTGAAGATCCCGGCGGCCAACACGTTCGCCACCAAGCAGTCCAACGTGTACCTGTACGCCGACGGCTCCCAGCTCGCCCGGGACGGCGAGGTCAACCGGGAGAACGTGGACCTTTCCCAGGTCTCCGTGGACGCCCAGCACGCCGTGCTCGCCGCCGAGGACCGCGACTTCTACACCGAGTCCGCCGTCGACCCCAAGGCGATGCTGCGCGCCGGCTGGAACACCGCGACCGGCAAGGGCACCCAGTCCGGCTCGACCATCACCCAGCAGTACGTGAAGAACTACTACCTCGCCCAGGAGCAGACCGTCACCCGCAAGGTGAAGGAGTTCTTCATCTCGATCAAGCTGGACCGCAGCGAGTCCAAGGCCCAGATCCTGGAGGGCTACCTCAACACCAGCTACTTCGGCCGCAACGCCTACGGCATCCAGGCCGCCGCCCAGGCCTACTACGGCAAGGACGCCATCGACCTCGACCCGGCCCGCGCCGCCTACCTCGCCGCGCTCGTCAACGCGCCCAGCGAGTACGACGTCGTCGCCCACCCCGAGAACAAGGCGGCCGCGGTCGCCCGCTGGAACTACGTCCTCGACGGCATGGTCAAGAAGGGCTGGCTCAGCGAGTCCAAGAGGGCCGGCATGAAGTTCCCGATGCCCAAGGAGCAGACCGTCTCCACCGGCATGTCCGGCCAGCGCGGCTACATCGTCAACGCGGTCAACGACTACCTGATCAAGAACAAGATCGTCGACTCGGACGCCCTGGAGGCCGGCGGCTACCGCATCACCACCACCCTGCAGAAGAACCGGCAGAACGCCTTCGTCAAGGCGGTCGACGACCAGCTGATGTCCAAGCTGAGCAAGAACAACAAGGTCGACAACTACGTGCGGGCCGGTGGCGCCTCCGTCGACCCGAAGACCGGCAAGGTCGTCGCCATGTACGGCGGCATCGACTACGTGAAGCAGTACACCAACGGCGCGACCCGCGGTGACTTCCAGGTCGGCTCCACCTTCAAGCCCTTCGTCTTCGCCTCCGCCGTCGACAACGGCTCCACCACCCAGTCCGGGCAGACCATCACCCCGAACACCTACTACGACGGCACCAACAAGCGCACCGTCCAGGGCTGGCCCGGCGGCTCCTACGCACCGGAGAACGAGGACGAGAAGTCGTACGGCCAGATCACCGTCCGCAAGGCCACCGACCTCTCCGTGAACTCGGTGTACGCGCAGATGGCCGTCGACGTCGGCCCGTCCAAGGTCAAGCAGACCGCCGTCGGCCTGGGCATCCCCGCCGACACCAAGGACCTCCAGCCGTACCCGTCCATCGCCCTCGGCACCGCCACCGCCAGCGTCCTCGACATGGCGGAGGCGTACGCCACGCTCGCCAACCACGGCAAGCACGGCACGTACACGATGGTCGACAAGATCACCCGGGACGGCACGCAGGAGATCAAACTGCCGGAGTCGACGACCAAGCAGGCCGTCAGCCGGCAGGCCGCCGACACCACCACCTCCATCCTGCAGAGCGTCGTCGACAACGGCACCGCCACCGCCGCCCAGGCCGCGGGCCGCCCGGCGGCCGGCAAGACCGGCACCGCCGAGGAGGACACCGCCGCCTGGTTCGCGGGCTACACCCCCGACCTCTCCACCGTCGTCTCCGTGATGGGCCAGGACCCGGTCACGGCCGCCCACAAGTCGCTCTACGGCGCGCTCGGCCTGGAGCGCATCAACGGCGGCGGGGCCCCGACCGAGATCTGGGCGCAGTACACCAAGGACGCCCTGAAGGGCTCCACGGCCTCCGACTTCGACCTGGACCTCCAGGCCGGCGCCGAGACCGTGGCCCCGCCCACCCAGAACACGGCCACCCCGGGCACCGGCGGCCAGGACAACGGCGGCACCACCGGCGAGAACCAGGACAACGGCGGCACCACCGACGGCGGCCAGGACAACGGCGGCACGACGGACGGCTCCACCACCGCCGGCACCACCGACGGCGGCACGACCGACGGCTCCACCACCGACGGCTCGACCACGTCCGGTACGACGACCTCCGGCACCGACTCCGGTACGACGACCTCGGGAACGGACTCCGGGACCTCCACCGGGACCACGACCGACGGCACCAGTACCGGGACGACGACCGCGGGCACCGACACCGGCACCAGTACCGGCACGACAGCGGGCGACGGAGGCGGGTTCGGGTTCGTTCAGTGACCGCTGGTCGCCTTGAGCCCGACCACGGCGACCAGCAGCAGGCACACGAAGAAGATCCGGGCGGCGGTGGCCGGCTCCCCGAGCACGACCATGCCGAACACCGCCGCCCCGGCCGCCCCGATCCCCACCCACACGCCGTAGGCGGTACCGATGGGGAGCGTCTTCGCTGCGTAGGACAGCAGCAGCATGCTGGCGACGATCCCGCCGCCGGTGAGCAGACTGGGCACGAGCCGGGTGAACCCGTCGGTGTACTTCATGCCGACGGACCACCCGACCTCCAGCAGACCGGCGACGGCAAGCAGAACCCAGGCCATGACAGACACCTCCGAGACGATTCACCGAACACGGGGTGCGTCGTCTTTGCCTTCACGGTCCCGGTACGGCGCGTCTCGTCGGGCTGGCTCCTTCGAACATAGCAAAGAAACAACAAAGAGGCCTGGTGACCGCAGTCACCAGGCCCCTCCAAGCCTCTGAATCTCAGAGATACAGGCCGGTCGAGTCCTCCGAGCCCTCGAAACGGTCGGCGGCCACCGCGTGCAGATCGCGCTCCCGCATCAGCACGTACGCCACCCCCCGCACCTCGACCTCGGCACGGTCCTCCGGGTCGTACAGCACCCGGTCGCCGGGCTCCACCGTCCGCACGTTCTGCCCGACCGCGACCACCTCGGCCCAGGCCAGCCGGCGCCCGACGGCCGCCGTGGCGGGGATCAGGATGCCCCCGCCCGACCGCCGCTCACCCTCCCCGGTGTCCTGCTTGACCAGAACCCGGTCGTGCAGCATCCGGATGGGCAGCTTGTCGTGCTGGCTGCTCTGCTCGTCTCTCTTGGCGCTCACGCCTGTGAACCTACCTGCCTCTGATCAGCTCTTACGCCGCCGGGTACCACTGAAGACCAGCAGCCCGACCACGCCCACGGCGACGAGGGCGACCGGCACCACCCGCTCCAGTCGCGGCGCACCCTCTTCGTCCACGAACTGGGCCCGCACCTCGCTCACGACCCGGTTGACCTGGACGTAGGCCCTCCCGAGCGTGTGATCGACGTTGGCCGCCACCTTGGCCTTCGCATCGCCGACGATGGTCTTCGGATGCACCCGCACCCCGATCTCGTCCAGCGTCTCGGCCAGCACGTCGCGGCGGCGCTTGATGTCCGCCTCGATCTGCGCCGGGGTTCTGGTGTCCGACGTCTCCGCCACCGTAGGCCCTCCGAAGTCTGCCGTACTGCCGTACTGCCTGTTCTGGACAGTCTGTCAGCTCTCGCCGCCGCCGCATGGCCAGGACCCCCCGTTACGCTAGACCGATGAGCGAGCGACTCCAGCCCGGGGACGTAGCCCCCGACTTCACCCTCCCCGACGCCGACGGCAACGAGGTGTCCCTCTCCGCCCACAAGGGCCGCAAGGTCATCGTCTACTTCTACCCCGCGGCCCTCACCCCCGGCTGCACGAAGCAGGCCTGCGACTTCACGGACAACCTCTCCCTCCTCGCCGACGCCGGCTACGACGTCCTCGGCATCTCCCCCGACGCCCCGGAGAAACTCGGCAAGTTCCGCGAGAAGGAAAACCTCAAGGTCACCCTCCTCGCCGACCCCGACAAGAAGGTCCTCGACGCGTACGGCGCCTACGGCGAGAAAATGAACTACGGCAAGACCTACATGGGCGTCATCCGCTCCACGGTCATCGTCGACGAACAGGGCAAGGTCGAACGCGCCCTCTACAACGTCCGCGCCACCGGCCACGTGGCCAAGATCATCAAGGATCTGGGCATCTGAGGACCACCTGATCCACCGACGCCGACGGCTTGCACCGGGGTGACCTGGTGCGGGCCGTTTCCTCTTTTCCGGCTTCCGTGCGTGGCTGTCCCGGCTTCGACGAAAGAGGTCGACCACATCGACGGGGACTGGACCGACGACCGGAGGGAAAACCTGCGATTGCCGTGCCCCAACTGCCATTCCGCGACGAGCACCTGGTGCCGGGGAGGCGCACGGCGCAAGGCGTCGCCCCGTACACTGGGCGGAGCAAAACGGCAGCTCTAACAAATGTCCGTTTTGGGGCGGTCGTGGCGAAATAGGCGATACGCGCGGGTTTTAGGTGCCCGTGGGAGAAATCCCGTGTGGGTTCGAGTCCCACCGGCCGCACCCAGGCAAGAGGGGCCGCCCGTCCAGGCGGCCCCCTGCCGTGTCTCAGCCCAACAGCTCCCGCACCACCGGCACCAGCGCCCGGAACGCCTTCCCCCGGTGGCTGATCGCGTTCTTCTCCTCGGGGCTCAGCTCGGCGCACGTCCGTGTCTCGCCCTCCGGCTGGAGGATGGGGTCGTAGCCGAAGCCGTTGGTGCCCGTCGGTGCGTGCCGGAGCACACCCCGCAACTGGCCCTCGACCACGCGCTCCGTGCCGTCCGGCAGGGCCAGGGCCGCCGCGCAGGCGAAGTGGGCGCCGCGGTGTTCCTCGGCGATGTCGGAGAGCTGGGCGAGCAGCAGGTCCAGGTTGGCCTTGTCGTCGCCGTGGCGGCCGGCCCAGCGGGCGGAGAAGATGCCGGGGGCGCCGTTGAGGACGTCGACGCAGAGGCCGGAGTCGTCGGCGACGGCCGGGAGGCCTGTGGCCTGGGCGAGGGCGTGGGCCTTGAGGAGGGCGTTCTCGGCGAAGGTGACGCCTGTTTCCTTGACGTCGGGGATGTCGGGGTATTCCTCGGCCCCGACGAGGTCGTGGGGCAGGCCCGCTTCGGCGAGGATGGCGCGGAGTTCGGTGATTTTGCCGGTGTTGCGGGTGGCGAGGATCAGGCGGGTCGTCATGGCCAGCAGTATCGCAAGGGGCGGAGCGGCGCCTTACGGGGTGCAGACCTTGGTCAGTTCGCCGGCCGCGTCGGTGACGGGGGTGACGTCGGGGGTGGAGTCGCCGTTCTTTACGGCTGTGCGGACGTTGTCCACGGCCTGCTGGAGGTGGTCGACGGCCTTGTTGACGTCGGCGTCGTCGGTCTGGTCGCCGATCTTCTTGAGGTTCTGCTGGATGGAGTCGAGGGAGGCGTCGGTCTGGGTGGGGTCGTTCGCGGCGTTCTCCACGGCCTGTTGGAGGGCGGTGACGCTGTCGGCGATGGAGTCGGCGGTGCGGACGCAGTCCAGTGCCGTGTTGACGGAGTCGCAGCCGGTGAGGAGGGCGGTGGTGAGTGCGGTGGTCGCGGCTACGGCGGCGATGGCGGTGACGTGACGGCGTTCTCGGCGTCGGCTGGCGGCCATGGTGGTGTTCCCTCCCCGTGGTATGGCTGGCCGGGCGCACGGTTGTACGTGCCGTGCGCCCGTATGCATAGGGACGCGGGGTCGGCCGCCGGGGTTGCCCCCGCCTTACCTCGTCTTTTTCCTTCCCTTTTACTTCTTGAGTGCCTCTTCGAGCGCCGCCTGCTGGATCGTGGCCAGGTCGGTGCAGCCGGCGACGGCGAGGTCGAGGAGGGCGTTGAGTTCGTCGCGGGCGAAGGGTTCGGCCTCGGCGGTGCCCTGGACCTCGACGAAGCGGCCGTCGCCGGTGCAGACGACGTTCATGTCGGTCTCGGCCTTGACGTCTTCCTCGTAGCAGAGGTCCAACAGCGGCACTCCGCCGACGATGCCTACCGAGACGGCGGAGACGGTGCCGGTGAGGGGCTGGCGGCCGGCTTTGATGAGCTTGCGTTCCCTGGCCCAGGTGACGGCGTCGGCGAGGGCGACGTAGGCGCCGGTGATGGCTGCGGTGCGGGTGCCGCCGTCGGCCTGGAGGACGTCGCAGTCGAGGACGATGGTGTTCTCGCCGAGGGCCTTGTAGTCGATGACGGCGCGCAGGGAGCGGCCGATGAGGCGGGAGATCTCGTGGGTGCGGCCGCCGATCTTGCCCTTGACGGACTCGCGGTCGCCGCGGGTGTTGGTGGCGCGGGGGAGCATGGCGTATTCCGCGGTGACCCAGCCTTCGCCGCTGCCCTTGCGCCAGCGGGGGACGCCTTCGGTGACGGAGGCGGTGCAGAAGACCTTGGTGTCGCCGAAGGAGACGAGGACGGAGCCCTCGGCGTGCTTGCTCCAGCCGCGTTCGATGGTGACCGGGCGGAGTTGTTCGGGGGTGCGGCCGTCGATTCGAGACATGGTGACGAGCCTATCCGGAGCGTGCGAAGGGGCTCTTCCCAAGGTGGGAAGAGCCCCTTTTCCGGTGCGCCCGTGGGCTCACATCATGTCTTCGATCTCCGCGGCGATCGGGTCGGCGTCGGTGCCGATGACGACCTGGATGGCGGTGCCCATCTTGACGACGCCGTGGGCGCCGGCGGCCTTGAGGGCGGCATCGTCGACCAGCGAGGCGTCGTGGACCTCGGTGCGCAGCCGGGTGATGCAGCCTTCGATCTCGTCGATGTTCTCGATTCCGCCGAGGCCGGCGACGATCTTCTCAGCCTTGCTGGCCATGTTCTTTCTCCCTGATCCGAACCGCTTTGTCGCAGTAACCCACAGTTGGCCCATCTTTGCGAGCGGTCGTACCGCGTGTGCCGAATGATGGCGAGCAGCGCGGCGGAACCGTCTGTCGACTGGTCTACACCAGCTGGTGGGCGGTCGACAAACCCCGACGGTGACCCCGCGGTGCAGTCGAGCGGCCCGGAGGTCGTGTCCATGAGTGCCGAGAGCGCCGACCGTGCGGTCGGTCCCGCGCGGGAACGGTGGAACGCCCTCTTCCAGGGGCTGCAGAAGATGGGCCGCAGTCTTCAGCTGCCGATCGCGGTGCTGCCGGCCGCGGGGATCCTGAACCGGCTGGGTCAGCCCGATGTGTTCGGTGAGCAGGGGCTGGGCTGGTCGGCGGTCTCCAGGGTGATGAAGGGGGCGGGCGGGGCGCTGCTGGACGGTTCGGTCGGGTTGCCGTTGCTGTTCTGTGTGGGGGTCGCGATCGGGATGGCGCGGAAGGCGGACGGTTCGACGGCGCTGGCGGCGGTGGCGGGCTTTCTCGTCTATTACGGGGTGCTGCACCAGTTCCCGGAGGACTGTCCGGGCGGGTCGAGGACGTTGCCGGGGATCGGGTGCCAGGTGCGGGACGGGTCGGTGTCGACGTTCACGTTCCAGAATCCGGGGGTGTTCGGGGGGATCGCGCTGGGGTTGCTGACGGCGTTCTTCTGGGCGCGGTACCACCGGACGAGGCTGGTGGACTGGCTGGGGTTCTTCAACGGGCGGCGGCTGGTCCCGATCATCATGTCGTTCGTGGCCATTGCGTTCGCCGCGTTGTGCCTGTGGGTCTGGCCGCCGATCGGTGGCGGTCTGGAGAGTTTCAGTCACTGGTTGCGGGAGGCGGGGGCGTGGGGTGCGGGGGTGTTCGGGCTTGCGAACCGGGCGTTGCTGGTGGTGGGGCTGCACCAGTTCCTGAACGTGCCCATCTGGTTCCAGTTCGGCAGTTACACCACGCCCTCCGGGCAGACGGTGCACGGTGACATCAACATGTTCCTGGCGGGTGATCCGAGCGCGGGTCAGTTCACGTCGGGGTTCTTCCCGATCATGATGTTCGCGCTGCCGGCCGCCGCGCTGGCGATCACGCACTGTGCGAGGCCGCATCGGCGCAAGGAGATCGGCGGTCTGATGCTGTCGGTGGCGCTGACGTCGTTCGTGACGGGCATCACGGAGCCGATCGAGTACTCGTTCATGTTCGTCGCGCCGTTGTTGTACGGGGTGCACGCGGTGCTGACGGGGGTGTCGATGGCGGTGACGTGGGGGCTGGGGGTGCACGACGGGTTCAGTTTCTCGGCGGGGCTCATCGACTACGTCATCAACTGGAAGCTGGCGACGCGGCCTTGGGCGATCGTTCCGATCGGGTTGTGCTTCGCGGCGGTCTACTACGTGATCTTCCGGTTCGCGATCACGCGGTTCGATCTGAAGACCCCGGGAAGGGAGCCGGAGGACGAGGTGGAGGACGTCACGGAGGCTTGAGCAGGGTGTGGCCGAATGGCATACGCCGCGTAGTGCTCCGGTTGCGGAATTGACGGGTTCCTTATAACGCCCCCATCGT
Organism: Streptomyces sp. NPDC001980; assembly: GCF_040296885.1. Lineage (NCBI taxonomy): Bacteria > Bacillati > Actinomycetota > Actinomycetes > Kitasatosporales > Streptomycetaceae > Streptomyces > Streptomyces sp. NPDC001980. The sequence continues at coordinate 50,515 of NZ_JBEOYD010000056.1, forward strand.
GTACAACAGGTCTACACCACTGAGTGGTGTAGACCACCACCGATGGAGGAAGTATGACAACCGCCACCGCGACGGCGGCCCCCACAAAGAAGTGGGGATCCGGTCTTTTCCAGGGCCTGCAGAAGATCGGCCGCAGCCTTCAGCTCCCCATCGCCGTCCTGCCGGCGGCCGGCCTGCTGCTCCGCTTCGGCCAGCAGGACATCCACGACAAGCTGCACCTGCCCGACAAGGTCACCTCGGTCTTCGCCACGGCGGGCGGCGCGATCTTCGACAACCTCCCGATGCTCTTCTGCATCGGCGTCGCGATCGGCTTCGCCAAGAAGGCGGACGGCTCCACCGCGCTGGCCGCCCTGGTCGGCTTCCTGGTCTACAAGAACGTGCTCACCGCGTTCCCCGTCACCGACGCGCAGATCCTGAAGGGCGCGGACGTCCCCGCGACCTACAACAACCCCGGTGTGCTCGGCGGCCTGGTGATGGGTCTGCTGGGCGCGGTGGTCTGGCAGCGGTTCCATCGGACCAAGCTGGTGGACTGGCTCGGCTTCTTCAACGGCCGCCGGCTCGTCCCGATCATCATGGCCTTCGTCGGCACGGTCATGGGCGTCTTCTTCGGTCTGGTCTGGAAGCCGATCGGCGAGGGCATCTCCAACTTCGGTGAGTGGATCACGGGCCTGGGTGCCCTCGGTGCCGGTCTGTTCGGCCTGATCAACCGTGCGCTGATCCCGGTCGGCATGCACCAGTTCGTGAACACCGTCTCGTGGTTCCAGATCGGCGACTACAAGACCGCGTCCGGCACGATCGTCCACGGTGACCTCACCCGCTTCTTCGCCGGTGACCCGACGGCCGGTCAGTTCATGTCCGGCTTCTTCCCCATCATGATGTTCGGCCTCCCGGCCGCCGCCCTCGCCATCGCGCACACCGCCCGCCCGGAGCGCCGCGCGGCCGTGATGGGCATGATGCTGTCGATGGCGCTGACCTCCTTCGTGACCGGTGTGACCGAGCCGATCGAGTTCACGTTCATGTTCATCGCGCCGCTGCTGTACGCGATCCACGCGGTGCTCACCGCCCTGTCCATGGCGATCACCTGGGCGCTCGGGGTGCACGCGGGCTTCACCTTCTCCGCGGGTGCCATCGACTACATACTCAACTGGAACCTGGCGACCAAGCCCTGGCTGATCATCCCGATCGGCCTGGTGTTCGCGGCGATCTACTACTTCGTCTTCCGCTTCGCCATCATCCGCTTCAACCTCCCCACCCCGGGCCGCGAGCCCGAGGAGGAGGTCGAGGACCTCACAAAGGCGTGAGTCCCCTCCGGCAGCGCACATGACGAAGGCCCCCGCCACGGCGGGGGCCTTCTCGTGGTACGGGCGCCTTCTCGTCGTACGGCCGTCTTCTCGTCGTACGGCCCTAACGCCGTACGCGCGTCAGATCTCGTACGTCGCCCGCGGTGCCGCGAGATCCACCGGGCCGTCGAAGACCTCGCGGGCGTCGGCGAGGTTGACGGCGGGGTCGGTCCACGGCGGGATGTGGGTGAGGACCAGGCGGCGGGCGGCGGCGCGGGCCGCGGTCTCGCCGGCCTCGCGGCCGTTGAGATGCAGGTCCGGGATGTTCTCCTTGCCGTGCGTGAAGGCGGCCTCGCACAGGAACAGGTCGGTGTCCCGGGCCAGGTCCTCCAGCGCCGGGGTGACGCCGGTGTCGCCGGAGTACGTCAGGGACTTCCCGGCGTGCTCGACGCGGATGCCGTACGCCTCCACGGGATGCCGGACCCGCTCGGTGTGGACCGTGAAGGGGCCGATGTCGAACGTGGACGGCTTGACCGTGTGGAAGTCGAAGACCTCGCTCATCGAGGAGGCGGTGGGGGTGTCGGCGTAGGCGGTGGTGAGGCGGTGCTCGGTGCCCTCGGGGCCGTAGACCGGGATCGGCGGGCACGGGCCGCCGTCGTGGCGGTAGTAGCGCGCCACGAAGTAGGCGCACATGTCGATGCAGTGGTCGGCGTGCAGATGGCTCAGGAAGATCGCGTCGAGGTCGTAGAGACCGCAGTGGCGCTGCAGCTCGCCCAGGGCGCCGTTGCCCATGTCGAGGAGCAGCCGGAAGCCGTCGGCCTCAAGGAGGTAGCTCGAGCAGGCCGATTCCGCGGACGGGAACGACCCCGAGCAGCCGACGACGGTGAGCTTCATGAAGCAGAAACCTCCGTTGGCGGAAACCCAGATGCGCTGGGAACTGGAGTCGGGAAAAAGGGCATGACGAGGGTCGTGCGGTTTGTCGAGCGTAAGGCGCAAAAGAGCCGGTCGCTCCTCCGCCAGGGGCCGTTGTGGGCGAACTCACCTGTGGTGTCACCGGTTCGGCTGGACCGGGGGCGCATGAGGATCACGTAAGGGCGCGCGTCGATTATCTCGCGCCGGTAACGTCGTCGTATGGACACGTCATGGTGGCTCGCGCTCGCGGCAGTCGTCCTGCTGGCGCTGGTCGCCACGCTCGTCGACGGCTGGGGCAGAGGCCACCGCCCGCGCGGGCACCGCACCCGCCCACCGGGGCACCCGCGCGACACGCGCGCGCCGGCCGGACGGCCCCATCCGGGGGACATCTGGTGGGCCAACGTGCCCTACGAGGACGGTCCCGGCGCCAAGGACCGGCCCTGCCTGGTGCTGGCCGTGCACGGCAACCGGGCGACGATCGCGAAGATCACCAGCAAGTACCACGACGAGCGCGCCGGGGTGATCCCGCTGCCGCCGGGCTCGGTCGGGGACGCCCAGGGCCGGCCGAGCTTCCTGGAGACGGACGAGCTGCGCGAGATCGCGGTGTGGGAGTTCCGGCGCCGGGTGGGCGTGGTCGACCCGGTGCTGTGGGACCAGGTGCGGCACCTCGCGTAGGACGCGCGGGCGGGCTCAGCTCACCTGCACGGTGACCTTCCACTCCTGGATCCCCTTGCAGGAGACCCCGCCGGGCGCGGTGGGCTGGGCGCACAGGGGGCGGGTGGAGGAGAGGGTGACGGTGCCGGGGGCCATCGCCTGGTAGGCGGAACCGGCGTCGCTGCCGCGGAGCATGATCCCGTAGTTGATCTCCTTGAGGGAGGCCGTGTCCCCGGCCACGGCGATCTTCTTCCAGGGGCGCTGCTCGGAGCCGGTCAGGGTGACCCGGAAGGCCCCGTCCCGGGCCAGGCAGAAGATGCGGCCGCTGTCGGCGGCGGTGAGCTCGGAGGTCAGGGGCGTGCAGCCGGCGGCGGAGCCACTGGGACTCGGAGTCGATGTCGGTGTCGGTGTCGGTGTCGGTGTCGTCGTCGGTGTCGGGGACACCGCGCCGCTGCCCTTGTCGCCGTTGTTCTCGCTCCCGCCCTGCGAGCCGCAGCCCGCCAGCAGGAGCAGGCTCGCCGCGGCGAGCGACGCGCGGTGGAACGTCGTACGGCGCATGGGGTGTCCGCCTTTCCGTCGGGGTACGGACCCTTGGTGCCGATATGACGTATCCGCCGCTCATACGGATCCCGCACCCGGACGGCTTCCGGGCGCGGGATCCGGTCAGTTCACGGGCGGGGTCAGCCGGTCGTGACGGCGGTGTCGTCGACGACGAAGCTGGTCTGGAGCGAGGAGTCCTCGACACCGCTGAACTTCAGGGTGACGGTCGAGCCC
>NZ_JBEOYD010000057.1:0-52454 GCF_040296885.1 Streptomyces sp. NPDC001980
ACCGCCGTCCGCTTCCAGGGCATCATCCACGACTTCGTCATGCTCAACGCCCTGCGCGAGACCCACGCCGCCGAAGCCGCCATCACCCTCGCCGTACGCACCCTCCACACGGCCCTCCACACCGACTGACGGCCGGTGGCGGCCCGTCGAGTGCGGCTCAGAAGGTCCGGAGACGGTACGGGCCGCCCAGGTCACGCACCTCCACGGAGCAGACCACGGCATGGGGCGCACCCAGGTGCTTTTCCAGCAGGGCGAGCACGTCCTCGGACAGCCGGGCCTTGACCGCGTCGGGCCGCCCGGGGAGCAGCCCCACCTCCACGTGCACGAAGTCCGCCGCATCGCCGTGCCGGTCCGCCGGCCGGGCCTCGGCCGCCTGCCGGAACAGCGTCTTGCACGTGCCCGCCGAACCGCTGCCCTCCACCACCGTCGGCTGGAGCTCTGCCGCGAAGACCCGCAGGTCGAAGGAGTCGGCGATCCGCGGGGAGTAGTCGACGGTGATGTGCGGCATGGCAACCCTGATCCTCTTGGCCGGCCGGCTTCCTCGACCGTGTTCCGCTGTGACGGTCACCCCCGGCACGACGCGTGTACTCGTGTGCGGCGAAGTTAGTTGTATCAGCCGTCGATCTGCCGGAGGTCCGGCGGAGGGGCCCGACCGGTCGGGACGTCCGGCGGGCTGGTGGACCACGTGCTCGCCCCTTGCCCCGATCGGCCGCTCGCGCGGCGCGCCTCGGCCGTGCGGGCGGGTGTCGGCGGAGGATCGGTGGGGCGGGCGGCCCCGGGACGGGCCGCCCGGTACCCCCCACACCTGCGAAGGCCCGGCCATGAAACTCTTCGACGAACCGCTGTTCCGGCTGTCCGGGTTCCACGGCGGTCCCGGCGGCACCCCGGCGGCGGCGTGACCGCCGCCGCGGGCGGCGGCCGCTACGGCGAGGCCGCCTTCCGTTCCGAACAGGCCGGCGAGGGCCGGCGCATCGACGTCGGCGCCCTTGCCTACGACGACATCACCATGGCGCGGCTGCGGGCGCTCGGCGCCGGGCCGGGGTGGCGTTGCCTCGACGTGGGGGCCGGCACCGGCACGATCGCCCGCCGGCTGCTGGACGAGGCCGGGGTGGAGAGCGTGCTCGCCGTGGACCGCGACGTCCGGTTCCTCGCCGAGCGGCCCGGGCTCGACGTGCTGGAGGCCGACATCACGGCCGACATCACCACCGCCGACATCACCACCGCCGACCTCACCGCCGCCGGCAGCGCCGCCCCGGACGTCGTCCCCGGCCGGTTCCGGCTCGTCCACGCGCGCTTCGTGCTGATGCACCTGCCCGAGCACGAGCGCCTGATCACGACGCTGGCCGAACTCGTCGCGCCCGGCGGTGTGCTGGTGCTCGGCGACGCGGTCGACCTGACGAGCGACCGGACGCCCGACACGCCGTACACCACGGTGATGCGGGCCATGTGGCAGGGGCTGCGGGCCACCATCGGCACGGACGTCTCCTGGGTGCCGTCGTATCCGCAGTTGCTGCGCGGTGCGGGGCTCGGGTCCGTGGCCGCCGAGATCCATGTGCCGCCGTTGCTTGCGGGCAGTCCCGTCAGCCGCTTCTGGGCGGACACCTGGAAGCGGAGCCGAGCGGCGATGCTCGCCACCGGCCTGGTCGACGACGCGGCCGTGGACGCGGCGATCCGGTACCTGGCCTCCGAGGAGTGTGCCGCGCTGTCGGCCGGCATGCTCACCGCCTGGGGCTGGAAGGCCGAGGACGGGTCCTCCTCCTGATCGGCGGGGCCCCGGTCAGGAGGCCGGGGCGGTGGCCTGGCTCCGGGTCTCCGCGAGGTGGAGGTCGATGTAGCCGGTGAGCGCCACCGCGTCCCGGGGGTTGTCGGCCTGGAAGGTGACGCGGCGGAGCAGGCTGACGTCGTCGAGCGTGACGCCTTCGCGGGCGAGGACGAAGACCAGGACGAGGAAGGCGGAGCGGGCGTTCCCGTCGTCGAAGGGGTGGAAGAAGCAGACGTCGAGGTAGGCGCGGGCGGCTCGGGCGGTCAGCGGGAGCGGCGCGCCACGGTCCTCGGCGCTTTCGGCCAGGCAGGCGTCGAGGCGGGCCCGGGTGTCCGGGGCGATGCCGTAGCGCTCCCGGCCGCGTTTGGCGAAGGCGGGCAGGGTGCGAAACGCAAGCGGCCGTGCGGTGCCCAGGACGTGCTGCTGCCAGCCCTGGAGCAGTGCGAAGTCGAGCGGCGCGCCGTACGCCGCGTCGGCCCGGAGCCGTTCGAGCGCGGCGAGCAGTCCCTCGGCGCGGGCGGGGTCCAGGGCATGGTCGAAGACGCGGATGTCCTCGGCCGCGCCGTCGCGCGTCGGTGTCACCGGTCCGTCCCCGCCGCGGTGGGAGGCCTCCTGCCAGGGCACGGTCTCGCGTACGGCGAGCCACCGTGCCAGGTGGTCGACGGCCGGCCCGGCGGGTGTCCGCGGTCCGCCGGACGGCGGCAGCGACCGCGCGAGGCGCTCCGCGATGTCGTCGACCAGCACGGTGTCGGGGCCGGTCCAGCTGTGGAACCGCCCGCCGACCGCCTCGTCGACGAGGTCGCGGGCGTCGTCCGGTGCGAATCCCCAGCGGCCGAGGAACCAGCCGAGCACCTGCTCGCAGTGCCCGTGCCAGCCGCTGCCGCAGCCGGTACGGTCGACGACCTGGAGGATCAGGTTCCGGGCGGCGCGCTCCCACAGGATCCGCTGGTCCTCGATACCGGCCGGATCCAGCGGATACGCCTCGAACCGCCCGGCGAGGCTCTCCAGCCACGCCCGCCACTCGCACAGCGCCGCGACGACCCGGTCGAGCGTCTCCTCAGGGGTGGTGACCGAATCCCGCGGGCAGCACCAGCTCCCGACGGGCCCGCCGCCGAAGTCCCCTTCGTCGTGCGCCCAGCGCCAGCCCACGGCCCAGCGTCCGTAACGCTCCATCAGGGCGTACGACATGGATTTCGCCCAGAGATTGCCGTCGCCATTGCTCCAGGTACTCATCGCCCGATCGGCCGGCGATACGTCAGGGGGGCTCGGGACACATCGGGCCGGACCGAGCGAGCGCACCACCCGCGCCGCCGCCGCGTGGTCGAACGGATGACGGGCGGGGTCCGCCTCGTCCCAGGACAGGTCGAACGGCCACAGCACGGACTTCACGGCGCAAGCCTCCTCGGCCGTCCCGCGGCCGGGCAACTGAATTGACCTCCGGCGGCCGCGCCGGGGGCCTTCCTTCCGCGGCTCGGTACGGATTTCCCGGTCCGCGGCACCTACGGAGAAATTCCTTGCCGGTCGGCGGCGGTCCCGGGGTGGATCCGGAAACACCTTCCGGCGGATCCGGCCTAGCCTTCCTGACGCGGCGAAACATGCGCAGCCCCCGGAAGGAGAGCACGTACGTGAACGACCGGACGCAGCAGGACGAGGCAAGCCCCGTGGTCCGCAAGCGTGTTCAGGACAGCTTCGACGGGCAGGGGCTGATGGCCCATCTCGGCGCGCGGATCACGAAGATCGCACCGGGCCGTGTGCACATCGTGCTGCCGGCCCGTCCCGAGGTGACCCAGCAGCACGGTTACATCCACGCCGGCGCCACCAGTGCGGTCGCGGACAGCGCCGGCGGCTACGCGGCGCTCACCCTGTTCCCCGAGGACTGCGAGGTCCTCACCGTCGAGTACAAGATCAACCTGCTCGCGCCCGCCGTCGGCGAACACATCGAGGCGATCGGCACGGTGCTGAAGTCCGGCCGGACCCTGACCGTGTGCCGGCTGGAGGTGTACGGCGTCCGGGACGACGGCGAACGCACCCTGGTGGCCAACGGCCAGCAGACGCTGATCCGCCTGGGCGGCACCGGCTGAGTTCCGCCCGCACGGCTTCGGCCGAGCCGCACCCGCGGCGTCTGGCGTGGCCCGACGATCAATTGTGTTGCGGCCGGGCAGGTGAGCCCGGTGAGCTGGTCGGATGGAAGGTGTGGCCGGGCAGGCGCGACGACCGGGGACCGGACGGGACCGTGCCGTCGGGGAGCGGTCGGCCTCGTGGCGCGGACCGGCCGTGCTCGTGGCCCTGATGCTGGCCGCGTTCACGTTCAACACGGCCGAGAACCTGCCGGTCGGGCTGCTGGAGCTCGTCTCCGGGAGTCTTCGGGTGTCGCTGTCGGCGGTCGCTACTGGCACCGCCGGCTGCTGAATCCGCAGGACGGGCTACTGAATCCGCAGTACGCGTCCAGGTCGCCGGCTCCTGCCCCGGTAGGACACCGGGGATCGCAGGCGCGCGACGTACCGCGGCGTCAGCGGCGGCCGCACCGGTCGCTGCGGCGGGCTGGTGCGGTCACGGCGTCCCGGGCCCGGCTCGGCGGCCGGTCGTGTGCGCGCTCTGCCCGACGAACGGGCTGGCCACCGGCGATACGGACGCGACGGTGCGCGATCGATACGCCGGACGTCTCGACGGCACCCCGGGACAACCCTGGCGGAACCTCCGATGCCGCTCGCTCCCGCGTCTGCCAGGTTGCCGGGGCACCCACCCGTCGGGCCGGGTCCGCCGGCCCGAACAGAGCCTCCGAGGAGCCAGATGAAGCGCCTGCTCGCCCTGCTCTGCCCCGTCCTCGCCGTCTTCGCCCTGACGTCCCCGGCACAGCCGGCGAGCGCGGTCTCCGCACGGTCGTCGCCGGAGCAGGCCTGTACCGGCCTGTCGGCGCCCCGGGTGAGCGGAGCGCACGTCGAGTCGATGACCGCAGCCGTCCGTCCCGCCCGGGGCGACTCCGTGCCCGCCGTCTGCGACGTGACCGTGGTGCTCTCGCACCCGGGCGTGGGCGACCGGGTGACGAACCGTGAGCTGCTCCCGCTGACCTCGTGGAACGGTCGCTTCGAGGCCCTGGGCGGCGGTGGGTACGCCGCCGGGGCGAGCGAGGACGGCCTCACCCAGGCGACCATGAGCGGCTACGCGGCGGCCACCACCGACGCCGGAGTCTCTTCCAACGCCGCGGATCCGTCGGCGTGGGCGCTGGACGCGCAGGGCCGGGTCGACTCGGGGCTGCTGGAGAACTTCGCCGGCCGCTCCCTGCACGACCTGGCCGTGGCCGGCAAGCAGCTGACGGCCGCCTTCTACGGCGGCGGCGACTTCTCCTCGTACTGGAACGGCTGCTCGACCGGCGGGCGGCAGGGGCTGATGATGGCCCAGCGGTATCCCGACGACTTCAACGGCATCGTGGCCGCGGCACCCGCCGTCAACTGGGACCGCTTCGTCCCCGCCGAGCTCTGGCCGCAGGTGGTGATGGAGCAGTCTGGCGACCTGCTGAGTTCCTGCGAGCTGAACGCCTTCACCCAGGCGGCGGTCACGTCCTGCGACGGCGACGACGGAGTGGTGGACGGTGTCGTCGACGACCCCGACCGGTGCGGCTTCGACCCCCGGACGCTGATCGGCGACCAGGTGACCTGCCAGGGCCGGACGATCCGGATCAGCGCCGAGGACGCCGCGGTCGTCGCCCGCATCTGGGAGGGGCCGACCACCGGCGCCGGCACGTCCCTCTGGTACGGCCTGAACCGGAGCGCCCCGCTGGCCCTCCTGGCCGGCACCACCGCGGCCGCCGACGGGACGCTCACCGGGGCGCCGTTCTCCATCAGCGCCGACTGGATCAAGTACTTCCTCAAGCAGGACCCGGACTTCGACACGTCGACGCTCACCTACGCCGGGTTCGAGCGTCTCTTCCGCCAGTCCCAGCGCGAGTACAACAAGGTCATCGGCACCGACGACCCCGACCTGAGCGCCTTCGAGGCGGCCGGCGGCAAGATGGTCACCTGGCACGGGCTCTCCGATCCGCTGATCATGCCCGAGGGCACGGTCGACTACCGCGAGCGGGTCGAGCAGACGATGGGCGGCGCCCGGCAGGTCGACTCGTTCTACCGGGTCTTCCTCGCGCCCGGCGTCGGGCACTGCGCCGGCGGCAACGGCCCGGTGCCCACCGATCCGCTGTCCGCCGTCGTGAACTGGGTGGAACACGGCAAGGCCCCCGAGACCCTGCCCGCGGCCAGCACCGCCGCCGACGGCACGGTCGTCACCCGCGACCTCTGCCGCTACCCGCTGCACGCCCGCTACACGGGCCACGGCCCGACCACGGCGGCCGCGAGCTACACCTGCCGCCGCTGACGGCCACTCCCCCGCTCCGCCCGGGAACCCGTCTCCCGGGCGGAGCCCAGGACCCGTTCGAACGGGGCTGTGCGCGGACCCGGACGGCATCTGCGCAGAAGCGACACACAGGCTGCACACTGCCTGGCCAAAGGCTCGCTACCGTTCTGGCCGTTCGATCCCACGTGCGATCGAGTTCAGGCCACGGCGCACAACGCCGCCGGCGCAGTCGAGTCAGGAAGACGCGGATGGACTACTGCTCCTCGTGCCGTCGGCACCTCAACGGCGCCTTGGCGTGCCCCGGTTGCGGCGCCTACGCCCCGGACATCGCCCCGCGCGCCGTCCCGGCTCCGGCGACGTCCGGCGCGGCGGCCTGGCAGGCCCCGGCCGACACCGCGTGGTCCGACCCGGACGCGTACGCCGAAGAGGCCGCCGAGGACCCGTACGCCGGCCCCGACGCCCCACCGTCCGCACCGCAGGGCCGGGCGGCCCGGCGGCGTCAGCGGGCCCGCTGGAAGAAGAACCAGCGGCGGGCCGTGGTAGCCACCGCGGTCGCCCTGGTCGGCGGCGGACTGACCGTCGCCTCCCTGGACCGGCAGGGCGGCGACCGGGCCCAGGCGGCCACGGCGCCGGACAACCGGCCCATGGGCCTCGCCGACGAGCAGGCCACGGACGCCGACCCGGCGGCGTCGGCACCGACCGGCCGGCACCGGGCCCCGGACCCCACGCCCTCCGCCCGCTCGGCGACGGCGAACGCCCCGCGGGAGCAGAGCACCGGCGTGCCCCATGCCACGCCGACGCCCGGTCAGGACACCGCCACCTCCGCGACCCGCGCGGCGACCTCCGCCGCCCGGCCGCACTCCGCCGCCACGGTGGCCGGCACCACGACCGGCGCGGCGGCGGAGCCGACGGCCACGCCCACGCCCACCGCCACCGCCACGACGCCCGCCGCCACCGGCACCTCGGCATCGTCGGCGAGTCCCGCACCGACCGCGTCCGCGACCTCGCCCTCGCACCTCTGCCTGCTGGTCATCTGCCTCGGCTGAACCGGCCGGGGCGCCGCGCCCCGGCCGGTTCGGCCGTGCGTCACCAGGGCAGTCGGCCGTTGACGTCGAAGTAGCCGCCGGTCGGTCCGTCCGGGCCGATCTGCGCCATCCTGACGATGATCTCGGCGCCCTGCTCCACGGTCTGCGTGCCGGTGTTGCCGTTCAGGTCCGTCTTGGTGAAGCCGGGCTCGACGGAGTTGATCCGCAGGACCGGGAACGCCTTCGCGAACTGCACGGTGAGCATGTTGACCGCGGTCTTGGACGTCGGGTAGGCGATACCCGGGTAGAAGTGCGCGGGGTGCTCGGGGTCGGAGAGGGCCGTCAGCGAGGCCAGGCCGCTGCTGACGTTGACCACGACCGGTGCCGCCGAGCGCTCCAGCAGGGGCAGGAAGGCGTGCAGGACGCGGACGACACCGAAGACGTTCGTCTCGAAGGTGTTCCGCATCTGGTCGGCGGTCACGGTCCGGGCCGTGGGGACGCTGTTGTCCGCGTTCCGGGACTCGATCCCGGCGTTGTTGACCAGGACGTCGAGGCCGCCGTCGGCCTCGATCCGCTGGGCCGCGGCCTCGACCGAGGCGTCGTCGGTGACGTCGAGGAGGACGAACCTGGCGCCCAGTTCCCCGGCGGCCCGGCGTCCGCGCTCGGCGTCCCGGGCTCCGATGTACACGGTGTGACCTGCGGCGATGAGCTGGCGGGCGGTTTCGTACCCGATGCCCTTGTTGGCTCCGGTGATCAGTGTTGTCGTCATGCCCCCAAGACTGCGCCCGGGCCGCGCGAGCAGCCAGAAGACCCTTCTTCCTGGGACTGCGGGTACCAGGCACAGCCGGGGCCGACCGTGTTGACTGGGGGTATGACGGCGACGGAACTCGGACAGGCACTGCGGCGCTGGCGCGACCGCGTCCCCCCGGATGCCGCCGGGCTGCCGGCCGGCGGCCAGCGGCGCGCGGCGGGGCTTCGGCGCGAGGAGCTGGCGCTGCTGGCCGGGATCTCGGTCGACTACGTCACGCGCCTCGAACAGGGCCGGGCGAGCAATCCGTCCGTGCAGGTGGTCGAGGCGCTGGCCCGGGCGCTGCGGCTGTCCGCGGACGAGCGGACGTACCTGTTCGGGCTGGCGGGGCTGGTGCCGCCGGGTCCCGACATGGTGCCCGCCTACCTCACGCCCAGTGTCCAGCGGCTCCTCGACCGGCTGGCCGGCACGCCCGTCGCGGTGTCCGACGCGGCCATGACCCTGCTGGTGACCAACCCGATGTACGCGGCGCTGATGGGTGATCCGTCCGGGCTGCGGGGCTTCGAGCGCAACGGCGTGTGGCGCAACTTCCTCGGCCGGCCGACGCGCGTGCGGCACACCCCCGGGGAGCGGCAGGCCTTCGAGGTCGGCATGGTCGCCGAGCTGCGCTCGACGGCCGCCCGCTATCCGGCCGACCGCCAACTGCAGCGGATGATCTCCGAGTTGCGGGCGGAGAGCAGGCGGTTCGCCGAACTGTGGGACGCGGGGGGCGTGGGCCGGCTGGAGGCGTCGCGGAAGACGGTCGAGCATCCGCAGGTGGGCGCCCTCACGCTGGACTGCGACCACCTCCGGGTCGAGGAGCACGACCTGCGCATCCTCGTGTACTCGGCCGAGCCGGGCACCGAGGCCGCCGAGAAACTGGAGCTGATCTCGGTGCTCGGCACCCAGAGCCTGGCCGGAAAGCACTGACGCTCCGGCGGGGCCCGGAGACCGCGTCACGGCGTGCACGCCTCCTTCAGCCTGTCCGCCGCGGCGTCGATCCCGCTGGAGTCGGGGGCGGTGTCTCCGTTCAGGACGGCCCTGTTGTAGTCCCGGAGCGCCGTGTCGAGGTCGTCGACCGCTTTGCCGACCTTGCCGTCGTCCGTCCTGCCACTGATCTTGTCCAGGTTGTTCTCGATGGTGGTGATGGACTCCCCGGTCCGTGCCGGGTCCTTGATCGCGTCGGCGCCCGCCCGGTTGACGGCCGTGATGCTGTCCGCGATGGAGTCGGCGCTCGTGAGGCAGTCCAGCGAGTCGTCGGGGTCGCACGCGGTGGCGAGGGCGGCGGTCAGGGCGACGGCGGCTGCGGCGGTGGCGAGGGCGGTGGTGCGTCGGCGTCGGTCGACGGCCATGAGGTCGGTCCCTTCTGGCGGCGGGAGCTCGGCGCTCCGGCGGTCGGTACCGCCCACGATTCCGTCGGCCGCCGCCGGCGACGAGGGAGCGGGCCCCCGGACCCGGGGTGTAGGCCGCTCCACCCTGTCCGACTCGGAAGGGCCGTACACCCGTCGGGCCGCCCGCACGACCGGGGCGGCGGGGCCCGCGCAGGGACTGCCCCGTCCGGGTGGTTGTTTTGGTCCGACGACGTTTCCGCTCCCGCTGTGGGGGCAGGATGGTCGCGGTCCGCGACGATTCGGGTCGTGGCAACGAGACGAGGGACACAGGAATGGCTCAGGGCAGCGTCAAGTGGTTCAACGCGGAGAAGGGGTTCGGGTTCATCGAGCAGGACGGCGGCGGCCCTGACGTGTTCGTGCACTACTCGGAGGTCCAGGGCAGCGGCTACCGAAGCCTGGACGAGGGCCAGCGCGTCGAGTTCGAGATCGGGCAGGGGACCAAGGGCCCGCAGGCGCAGCAGGTCCGGGCGGTCTAGCCCGGCCCGGTCGGTGCATGGCCGTCACCTCTCGGAGGCGGCCATGCGGATCAGCGGCTCGAACTGCCGCCGCACGTAGACGTCGAACGGCTCCGACAGCGCGCCGTCGATGACGTGCCGTACCCGGTGTTCCGCCGCGAATTCCTTGATCGTCGCGCGGGACTCGGGTCCCACGCCCCCGCCGATGATCAGCACTCCGAACTCCTCGGTCGCCAGGAGTTTCAGAGCCTCCTCGTCGGTGCTCACCCCTTCCGCGTCGAAGCCGTCCGTGCGCAGCGTGGCCAGGACCGCCGTCACCCTGGCGGGCGTCCTTCCGAGCACCGGTGTCCTCATGGTCGTTTCCTCTCCAACGAGCCGGCATCGACACGGCCCAACCTGGAAACTCAACCGGACTTGAGGTCAACCCCCGGCTTCCGGCCCGTACCCGTGCGAGCCCGCAACGGAAACTTGCGTAACTCAAGCAAAGCCTTTAGCTTCCTTTCATGTGGAAATCGGTGCGGCGCGCCGGGCGGGCCACGGTCCACCTCTCCCTGGCCGCCGCGATGGCGTTCGGAACGTGGATCTTCATCACCGTCCTCCTGATCACCGCGGTCGGCGCGGTCGTGGTCGTCGGTGTCTGGCTGCTGCCCGAGACGGTGCTGCTGATCCGGCGGATCGCGGGGGCCAAGCGGAGCCTGACCGCCGCCTGGACCGGGGTGCGGATCCCCGAGGCGTACCAGCCCCTGACCGGGACGATGCGCCAGCGGATCGTCAAGTCCGTGCGGGATCCGGGCACGCGCACCGACGCGCGTTGGCTGGTCGCGTACTGGTTCTACGGCGCGCTGCTCGCGCTCGCCGTGCCCCTGTGGCCGGTGGGTCTGGTCGTCGACGGTCTGTGGTGCGGGCTGCTGCGCCGCGAGGCGGTCGTCCTGCCGCTGATCGTGCGGCTCGCGGACCTGGAGGCCGACTGGTCGACCGCGCTGCTCAAACCGTCCCCGCAGGCCCAGCTGGCGGCCCGGGTCGAGGAACTGGCCGCGACCCGCGCCGACGCCATCGCCGCGCACGAGGCCGAACTGCGCCGGATCGAGCGCGACCTGCACGACGGCGCGCAGGCGCAGCTGGTGGCCCTGTCCGTACGCATCGGGCTCGCCCGGCGTGCCTACGGCGGGGATCGCGACACCGGCCTCCGGCTCCTCGACGAGGCCCAGGAACAGGCCGAGAAGGCGCTGACGGAGCTGCGGCAGGTCGTGCGCGGCATCCATCCGCCGATCCTGAGCGACCGCGGCCTGGCCGGCGCGGTCCGGGCGCTGGCGGCAAGCAGCGGACTGGAGGTGACCGTCGACGAGGGGGGCCTGGACCAGGGGGTGCGGGCGCCCGCGGCGGTGGAGGCGGCCGCCTACTTCGCGGTGGCCGAATCGCTGACCAACGTCGCCAAGTACAGCGGAGTGTCCCGTGCCGAGGTCCGCCTCGTCCGGGTCCGGCGCGGCCTGCGGGTGCGGGTGCGCGACGAGGGATGCGGTGGGGCCGACGAGGCAGGCGGCTCGGGGCTGCTGGGCATGCGGCGGCGGGTCGCCGCGCTCGACGGAACCATGGAAGTGTCCAGCCCGGTCGGGGGGCCGACCGTGATCGATGTGGAGTTGCCGTGCGTGTGGTGATCGCCGAGGACAACGCCCTCCTGCGGGAGGGACTGGTCCTGCTGCTGACCTCGGCCGGGCACGAGGTCGTGGCCGTCGCCGGGAGCGGGCCCGAGATCATGCCCGCCCTCCTGGAGCACCGCCCGGACGTGGCCGTGCTCGACGTGCGGATGCCCCCGGGCTTCCGCGACGAGGGGCTGCGGGCCGCGCTGGAGGCCCGGGAGCGGATGCCCGGGCTGCCGGTGCTGGTGCTCTCGCAGTACGTGGAGGAGACGTACGCCGGTGAGCTGCTGGGCGGCGGGACCAGCGGGGTCGGGTATCTGCTCAAGGACCGGGTCGGCCGGGTCGACGAGTTCCTCGACGCGCTGGACCGGGTCGCCGCCGGCGGTACCGCGCTGGACCCCGAGGTCGTCACCGAGCTCCTCACCCGCCGCAAGGACTCGCCGATCGACTCCCTCACACCCCGCGAGCGCGAGGTGCTGGGGCTGATGGCCCAGGGCCACGACAACGCGACCATCGCCGGCACCCTCGTCGTCACCGAGCGCGCGGTCCACAAGCACATCGGCAACGTCTTCCTCAAGCTCGGCCTGCCGCCGAGCGACAGCGGCCACCGCCGGGTGCTGGCCGTCCTCGCCTACCTGGCCCACGCGCCACGGGCGTGATCGGGACGCATGGCCGGTCGCGCCGCGGGCGTGAGCGGGGCGGGTGGCCGGTCGCGACACGGCTCAGGACCAGGGCTGGTCGGCCGCCCGGGCCCGGGCCGGCTTCGGCCTGCGGTGGCTCGCGACCAGGCCGCCGGCCGCGCCCAGGGACACCAGGCCCATGAACGCGGCGCCCATGATGCCCTTCGCTCCGTCCAGGGCGACGTACATGGCGACGGCCGTGGCCCCGTTGAACAGGAAGAGGAACCAGAGCGTCCCCCGCCGCGCCAGGAACGCCTTGATCTTCGGCTTCCTCGCGATGCGCGAGCCCGTCAGGAGCGAGACGCCGATGCCGGCGTAGGTGGCGATGTCCTGCCGGGTGCCGTCGAGGACGGCGCCGGAGGCGGAACTCGCGGCCAGTCCGCCGGCGAAGCACGACCACAGCAGCAGATCGGAGACGAACGCCTTCACACGGGCGAGCGGATGCATGGAACTGTCCTTCGGTAGCCGGATGCGAGGGGATGGTCCGACCGGCGGTCCGTTGCGACCTCTGCCGATCTCCCGCATCCACGATTCCGGCGTCCGCGCTCCGGCACGAGGAAGCCCGCTCCCGGGTCCGTGGTGTAGCGGGCTACACCACGAGCCCGCGCCGGGGACCCGGCGGCACCGGCGGGTGCGGACTACGACCCGGGTGAGTCGGTGCCGGTCATCAGGTGGGCCGCGCGTTCGGCGATGGCGAGGACCGTCGCGTTGGTGGGCGCCGACACGATCGACGGCATGACCGAGGCGTCCGCGATCCGCAGTCCCGCGACGGAGCGCACCCGCAACTGCGGGTCCACCACGGCGAGTTCGTCCGTGCCGATCCGGCAGGTCCCCACGGGATGGAAGTACGTGCTCGCGGTGGCCCGCAGGTACGCGCGGCAGGAAGCGTCGTCCCGGACGTCCGCGCCGGGGCTGGACTCGGTCGACCGCCAGGGTGCGAGTGCCTGCGTCGCACCGAGTTCGCGGGCGAGGCGCAGGCCGACGACGAGCCGGTCGAGGTCCCGTTCGTCGGTGAGGTAGGCCGGATCCAGCAGCGGAGGCACGGCCGGGTCGGCGCTCCGCAGCCGCAGGGCGCCCCGGCTGCTCGGGTCCATGAGGGAGAACAGGATGGACCAGCCGCCGGGGTCCGCCCCGGTCCACCTGGGCCGCAGCGCCGCCCCGGCGAAGAGCAGCAGCAGGTCGGGGGCCACGCCGTCGGCGCTCCGTGTGAGCACCTGCGCCTCGGTGGACGGGCCGCTCGGCAGCGGCTGCCGGGAGCCGTGCACGACGTAGCTGGTCACGTGGTCGTGGAGATTGCCGCCGACGCCCGGCAGATCGGCCAGGACCTCGACGCCGGTGTCCCGGAGGTGCCCCGCGGGGCCGATCCCGGAGACCATGAGCAGGTGCGGGGAGCCGATCGTGCCGGCGGCGAGGACGGTCTCCCGCTCGGCCAGGACGGTCCGCACCTCACCGGCGACGGTGTACTCCACCCCTCGGCAGCGTCCGCCCGCCACCAGGAGCCGGCGGGCGTGGGCCCCGGTGACCACGGTGAGGTCGGGCCTGGCGAGGACGGGGCTCAGATAGGCGTCGGCGGCACTCTGCCGCCGGCCCCCGGCGACGTTCGTCTCCCGCCACGACACGCCTTCGCTCGCCGCTCCGTTTCCGTCGTCCAGCGGCTCGTGCCCGGCCTCGACGGCGGCTCGGAAGGCCGCCTCGGCGAAGGCGCTCGGGGCGGGCCCGGCCTCGATGCGCATGGGGCCGCCGGTGCCGCGCACCGACGGGTCACGGCCCTCGGCCGTCTCGCTGCGCCGGAAGAACGGCAGCAGGGTCGAGTAACTCCAGTCCGTCGCCCCCTGCTTCTCCCAGGCGTCATAGCCGCCGGGGTGGCCACGGTGGTGCACCATGCCGTTGATGGCACTCGACCCGCCCAGCACCCTGCCGCGCGGCCACGCGTGCACGGCGTCCCCGGTGCCGGGCTGCGGGGTCGTGGCGTACGCCCAGTCCACGGGGGAACCCCACAGGGCGAAGGCCGCCAGGGGGTCGGGGTACGACATCTCCGCCGGGCCGCTCGCGCCGCCTGCCTCCAGGAGCACCACACGGGTGCCCGGCTCCTCCGACAGCCGCGCGGCCAGCACGCAGCCCGCGGTGCCGCCTCCGACGACGACGTAGTCATAGGTCAGTTCTGTCATTCTCGTTGCTCCTGAGATCGGTGCGATCGTGGCCGGTGCCGCACTGGCTACGCACGGCACCGTGGCGGGGTTCACCGGAATCGTCGGCAGCTCCGGCCGGCCGGAGCGACGGCTTCGCCCCCTGGTTCGGGGAGCTATCGGCCGTGGCTGCGCCGGTGGTGCGATTCGGCGTAGGCGTGGCTGCGGAAGGCGAGGACGGGGTCGTCCGAGAGCTGGATGCCGTCGGTGAGACGGGTGGGGTCGAAGGGCTGCGTGTTCCGGTGGTCCGGGTCGTCGCAGGGTGCGGTGATCTCCAGGCGTCCGGCGGTGATCTCCGTGCGGTGGTCGGGCCAGGTGGTAGTGGGGTCGTGGGTGGGGTCGCCAGGATCCGCGAGCTGGACCCGGAGGCTGAACGAGACCGGTGCACGCTCCAGCCGCCCGCGGATCTCGTCGGTCAGGTAGTGGGCGGTGCGGGTGGCCGCCTGGTCGGCGGTCAGGGCGAGGCGGCCGGCCTCCGGTTCCCAGCGGTACCGCACGGCCCGCCCGGTCCCGGCCGCATCGACCCAGACGAAGGCGTGGACGGCCCAGTAGGCGGCGGAGGCATAGCTGACCGGTACGGGAGGCTGCTGTGCGACGGCTTCGGCGAGGTGCGGGTGGGCCTGGACGAAAGCGTGCACCCGGGACGGGTCGGGGTGACCGCTGACGGGGTCGGGGCGCAGGGCCTCGGTCAGGTCGAGGAACTCCCGGGGAGTGGCGGCGACGAACCGGGGGACGGTGAGGGCGACGAGATCGGTGTCGGTGCCGTCGTGCAGGTGGAAGCGAGTGGCCATGCCGCGGGTGACCGGGGCGGTGTCGGGGGTGCGGGGGTTTCCCTCGGAGTTCGAGAACCGCACGGTGGCGGCTACCGGCCGCGCCTGCAGGTGTGCCGCCGTGGTCAGGGCCGCGGCGGCCCCGGTGGGAGTGAACACGGCCCGGAAGCCGACCCCCCGGGCACTGGAGCGGCGGTGTCCCGGCTGCCTCCCCCCGCTCATGCGCTCCATGCTGTCGACCACCTGAACGGCCAGGGCCCGGCCGGCTGAACTGTTGGGCATGGCAATCCTCCAAGGACGAGACGGGTACGGGGTCCGGCGGGCTGTCCGCCGGCACCGCAACGCTGCGTCTACGAGCCGTTCCAGGCCCCGGTTCACTCTTCTCCGGGGAAAGTCAGGCAGCCTGAGCGCCGTCGCCCGCGCGGCCCGCCGCCCGGCCGGTCACCGCTCGAACGCCGCCACGATCAGAATTGACCCGGTAATTCAGGATCGTTCCAACTCGCTGGACGCCACCGCTCATTCATGTTAGAAAAGCACATGCATTTTCGATTGCTTGGACACCTCGAAGTGATCGCGTCCGACGGGTCCCCGATTGTTTTCTCGGGCCCCGTGGGGCGCGCGGTCATCGCGAGGCTGATCCTGGCTGACGGGCGTCCGGTGCAGAGCGAGGCTCTCGTCGGCGAACTGTGGGGCGAACGGGCGGCGAGGAATCCCGCCAACGCCTTGCAGGTGCAGATGACAAAACTGCGTGCCGCCTTCACCGCCAGAGGTGCGGGAGGACGACTGGTGACGCAGGCGGGCGGCTATCGGTTGATCCTGTCGGAACACGACCGGGTCGATGTCGCGGAATTCGAGAATTACGTCCGGCTCGGCCGCGAGAATCTCAGAAAAGGGAATCACGCGGAGGCGGAGGAAATGCTGCGGGAGGCCCTGGCGCTGTGGCGGGGGCCCGCCCTCGAAGACATGACCGGACTTTTCTTCGACGCGGAGCGTGCTCGGCTGGAGGAACTCCGGGTCACCGCCGACGAGGATGCCATGACCGCGGGAATGAGCCTGGGAAAGGCCGAGGAACTCGTCGCGGAACTGGTACGTCTGGTCGCCGCCCATCCCCTGCGGGAAAAGCCGCGCGCCCAGTTGATGCTGGCGCTGTACCGCTGCGGACGACAGGCCGAGGCACTCGACGTCTTCCACGACGGACGGAACCTGCTGGACTCCCGGCTCGGACTCGCCCCGTCTCCCGAACTGGACGCGCTGCACGTGGCGATCCTTTCGCGCGATCCGTCCCTCACCGGGCCCGGCGGTCCTTCCGGCAACGGGCCTGTTCCGGGGCCCGGTTCGCGGCAGCCGGCGTCGGCGGACCCGCGCCCGGAGGGAAACCTGGCACTGCCCCCGGGCGCGTTCGTGGGACGCGCCGACCTGCTGCGCAGCCTCCGGGAGGAAATCGGCCGTCAGCGCCTCGTCACCGCCGTCGGGCCGGGCGGTGTGGGCAAGACCCGGCTCATGCTGCAGGCCCTGTCCCAGCCGGCGGACGGCGGCGCGGGCGTCTGGTGGATCGACCTCGTGACCGTCACCGACGACGGCGTCCCGGCGGCTCTCGCCGCCGCACTCGGCCTGTCCGAAAGCTCGGTCACCGCGGACCAGCAACCGCTGAGCCCCCTCGAACGGATCGTCTCCTTCCTCAAGGAGCGCACGGCGATCGTGGCATTCGACAATTGCGAGCACGTGCTCGACGGCACCGCGGTTCTCGTGCGGAGACTGCTCGGCCTCTGTCCGTCGGTCACGATCGTGGCCACCAGCAGGGAACCGCTGGGCACAGCAGGCGAGACGCTCTTCCCGGTGGATCCGATGGACGCGGAGGAAGCCGCCCGGCTCTTCGCCCTCCGCGCCTCGATGATCAACCCGTCGTTCGACCGGAACGCGGCGAAGAGCTCCGAGGTCATCGATTTGTGCCGTCGCCTGGACGGACTTCCGCTCGCCGTCGAACTGGCGGCAGCGCACGTGAGAATGCTCTCCGTCCCGGAAATCGATCGGCGGCTGAACGATCGGTTCGCCCTGCTGGTCAAGGGTGAACGCACCGGGCCTCGACGGCACCGGACCCTGCGTGCGGTTCTCGACTGGAGCTACGCCCTGCTGGGCCCCGCCGAACAATGGATGCTCGGCGAACTCGCCCTGCGCGTGGCCGGATGCTCCGTCGAGGACGCGGAGAAGGCCGAACTGCCCGGACCGGCACCGCAGACACGATCGGAACCGCAATCGGCATCGGGATCAGCACCGCAACCGGAATCGGATGACGCCGCCGGCCCTCTTCTCGTCCTGAGCCAACTGGTCGACAAGTCGCTGATCTTCACCGTACGCACCGCCGACGGGACCCGGTTCCAGATGCTGGAGACGGTACGCGAGTACGCCTTGGCGAAGCTTGCGGCGGAAGGAGGTCTGCCTCAGGCACAGGACCGCTTCATCGCGTGGTCACTGGGGTTCGTCAGGGAAGGCCACAAGGGGATGCCGTCGCCGGAACAGGCCGCCTGGTCCCGGCGGGTCGCCGCGGAATCCGCCAATCTCCGGGTCGCCTCCGACCTCATGACGCGCAGGGGACGGGTCACCGACGCGCTGCTCCTCGAATCGACCCTCGGGTACTTCTGGTACATCCTCGGCCGTGAGGAAGAGGGGATCGACCGGCTGACCCGCACCCTGGACGCCTACGACGGCGCCGCGCGGGCCTCTGCCGACCGCAGCCGGCCGCGCCCGGAGGAGGAGTGGGCCCTCTGCTACGTCTTCGTCTGGCTGGCCTGGCTGAACCACGTCTCCGGACGGCATGACAGGGCACTGACGTACGAGAAGCGCTACACGGAGACTTGGCGGAGCGCCGGGAATCCGGACCTGGCCGTCGTGGGCCCGGTCTGGGAGGCCCTGCACGCGCGGCTCGCCGCCGAGGACGGGTGGGAGGACCGGTTCGCCACGGCGGACGCAGGGATCGCCGGTACGGAGTTCGGCTGGGACCGCGTCGCCCTGCACTATGCCTGGTCGGCCTACTGCCTGCATGCGGGAGACGCGGACGCCGCGCGGGAGCACGCGCTGACCGGCATCGAGGTGTCCAAGGCCATCGACGACCCCGTCACCCTGTCGGTCTGCCTCACGGCCTGCGGTGACGCCGAGGAGAGCGTCGGGAGAAGGGCGGCGGCCCGGGAGCTGTGGAACGAGGCGAGTGACGTCTTCCGGTCCATGGGCGCTCGTTCCCGCTGGGCCTACCGGGCGCTGCGGCTCGCGTTCCTCGATGTGGGAGACGGACTCATCGACTCGGCCGACCGGAGGCTGTCCGAGGTGGAGAAGGTCGCTTCCGAACTCGCCTCGTACGACCTCAGGGCCGCCGTCGCCAATCTGCGAGGCGTGGTCCTGACCGGCCAGGGACGCCACGAGGAGGCCGAGGCCGTCCTCCGTGAGGTCTGGTCGTCGCCGGCCGCGCCCCGTAACCGCAAGGCGGTGGCGGGGCTCGCCCTCGTCCGCTGCCTGCCCGCGCCGCAGCCGGGCAGCGCCGCGGAGGCGGAGTCGCGCGGCATTCTCCTGGAGGTCGGCCGGCTGACCGATCTGCTCGTGGAGCCTCTCACCCGGAACGCGGTCCGCTGCCTGCTGGCCGAGATCACGGAGCGACGGGACACCGTCGCGTCACGGGGCCGCACCCTCCACGAACGCCTGCCGGGCCCGCCGTCCGTGCTGGCCGCCTTCTGCTGAGGACGGCCGTGCGCGGGGACCGCGGGCCCCGCTCAGCAAGGGGTGTAGCCGCGCTCCGCCAGTGCGGTGCGCAGCGCCCTGAGGGCCAGGTGGGTACGGGACTTGACCGTGCCGCGGGGTATTCCGAGGAGCGTCGAGGTCTGTGCCACGGAGTGGTCGAGGAAGTGGGCGTGGACGAGGATCTCGCGGTGCTGGAGGGTCAGGTCGGTCAGGGCTTCCCGCACGATCTTCCCGCTGAGGGCGTGGTCGACGTGTTCCGGGCCGGCCAGGTCCCGCAGGGCGGTGTCGTCGGTCTCCGGTGGGCGGGCCCGGCGGGCGCGGTGGCCGTCGATCACGAGGTTGCGCACGACCGTCACCAGCCAGGGCCGGACGCCCTCGGCTTCGGGGTCGAGGACGGCGGCGTGCCGCCAGGCCCGCACAACGGCCTCCTGCACCACGTCCTGGGCCTGATGGGTGTCCCCGCGGAGCAGTCCCGTCGCCACTCTCAGCATGAACACCCCGTGCTTGTCGTAGAGGGCACGCACGAATGCCTCGTCGCGTGCCCGGTCCCGGGCGCGTCCACCCGGTCGCCGCTCGTCCCCGAGCCGGTCGTCTGTGCTGTGCCTCATGCCCGCGTTCCCCTGCGCGCGGATACGGAAAGCACGCCGCGCAAACTCGTCAAAAGCCGAACGGGCTCACCGTCCGACGGACCGCTTGCCTGCCGCTGAACACCCGCTTGATCGGCACCCGTGGTGAGGACAGCCGTGGGACAGCCGTGGGACAGGGGGTCCCGCCCGTGCTCGGACTCGATCTCGATCTCGGTCTCAGGGTCGGGCTCGGGCTCGGCAGGGGCGGTCGGCCGAGAGACGCACGCCGGAGTCCACGCACCGGCGACGGCCGCAATCACCCCACCTCGGGAGGAGCCTGCCGGGTTAGGTCAACTCCCCCTAGAAAAGTCAAGTGTTGACATGCCCTCAGCACGTGACTGATGATCACAACTACGTCACGGAGCCCCCCTCAGAAACTCCGCACAGCTGACGCCTCAGCGTGCACAGCTGCACCACGCGTATCCCCCGTCGGTCCTCCCCCACTCACCGATACCTACGCATCCCCCTCCCCCTCACCCCTTACGGCACTTCGCGCGTTGCCGTCGTTCGCCGCGCCCCTGTTCCGTCCCCGGTCCCGTCCCCCGACAGGAAGGCCAGGCCTTGCCGGTGCCGAACACTCCCCGCCCCGCCCCCACCACCCCGGCCCACCGGATCCGGCCCGCGTCCTTCGCCCAGCAGCGGCTGTGGTTCCTGGCCCAGCTCCCGGGCGGGAGCACCGCCTACAACGAGACCCTCGCCTTCCTCCTCACCGGCCCGCTCGACCGCGGCATCCTGGCCGCCGCCTTCGACGCCCTGACCGACCGGCACGAGACCCTGCGGACCCGGCTGGTGGCGGAGGCGGGCGGAGTGTGCCAGCACATCGACCCGCCGGGCTCGGGTACCACCCTGGATGTCGAGGACCTCAGCGCGGCGGCCGACCCCGACGGGCGCGTGGCCGCGTGTCAACGGGAAGAGGCGGAACGGGAGTTCGACCTGGCGGCCGGTCCGCTCTGGCGGGGTCGGCTGCTCGCCCTCGACACCGCTCGTCATGTGCTCCTGCTGACGTTCCATCACAGCATTTACGACGGCGCGTCGATGAACGTGATGATGAGGGAGGTCGGGGCCGTCTACGAGGCGTTGGCGGCGGGTGTTCCGGACGGGCTGCCGGAGCCGCGGCTCCAGTACGGGGACTACGCGGACGCTCAGCGGGAGTCCGTGCTCGGCGGTGCCCTCGCCGCTCAAGAGGCCTACTGGAAGGACGTGTTGGCCGACGCCCCGCCCGTGCTCGAACTGCCGCTGCCGGGACCTCGGCCCGCCGAGCAGGGCTACGCCGGCGGTCGCGTCGGGTTCGAGCTGGACGCGGATGTCACGGCCGCGCTGCGCGGCCTGGCCCGGGAGCACGGGGCCACCTTGTTCGTGGCGGTGCTGACCGGGTGGGCCGTGCTGCTGTCCCGGCTCTCCGGGCAGCAGGACATCGTTGTCGGCAGCCCGGTCGCGGGCCGTCGCGGCCCCGGGACCGCCGGGCTCATCGGCTTCCTCGTCAACTCGCTCCCGCTGCGCGTCGACCTGTCCGGTTCCCCGACCGCCGCGGAGGCGCTGGCCCGGACCCGGGCGGTGGTCCGTGGCGCCCTGGCCCACCAGGACCTGCCGTTCGAGCGGATCGTCGAGGTGGTGAACCCGCCCCGCAGCGCGGCCCACACCCCGTTGTTCCAGACCATGCTGGCCTGGGTCCCGGACCGGCACGACCTGCTGAAGCTGCCCGGGGTCGAGACCGCGCCGCTGCCGATCGCCCATGCCCCGGCCAAGTTCGACCTCGCCCTGTCGGCGACCGAGTCGGAGGGACGGGTCACCGGGCACCTCGACCACGCGACCGCGCTGCTGGACACCGCCACCGCCGAACGCTGGGCCGGACACCTCCGGCACCTGCTCACCGACATGGCCCGGCACCCGCACCGTACCGTCGACACCCTGGAGCTGATGGACCCGCGCGCGCGTCTGGAGCTGATCGGCGCCGGCGACGCCACGCTGGAGCCGGACGAGGCCTGCGACCCGGCCGACGCGGCCGCGACCGCCCTGCGCACGGCGTCCGGCCTGGCCGAACTCTTCGAGGCCCGGGCCCGCGCGCACCCGGCCGCCACCGCCGTCACCGACCGCGAGCAGTCCCTGGACTACGCGACGCTCGACCGGCGTGCCAACCGGCTCGCGCACGCCCTCGTGGCCCGTGCGGTCCGCCCGGGCGACGTCGTCGGACTGCATGCGCGCCGCACCTGTGACCTGGCGGTCGGCATCCTCGGCATTCTGAAGGCGGGTGCCGCCTATCTCCCGCTCGACCCCGGGCAGCCCCGGGAGCGGCTGGCCGCCATGGTCGAGGACGCCGTGTGCCCCTTGGTCCTCAGCGACCACCGCGGTGCGGAACGGCCGCCGGACTGGCTCGACCTCGGCACGGTCGAGGCCGAGGGACCGGCCGAGGACCGGCCGCCGGCCGGGATCCCGCGGACTCCGGACCAGCTCGCGTACGTGATCTTCACCTCCGGGTCCACGGGGCGGCCCAAGGGCGTCGCCGTCGAGCACCGCAGTGTCCTCAACCTCTTCTCGGTCTGGCACGACCGGATGGGCACGGCACCCGGCGAGGCGGGCTCGGCCTGGTCCAGCATCGGCTTCGACGCCTCGGTCCACGAACTCCTGCTGCCCCTCACCACCGGCGGTGTGCTGCACATCGTCCCCGAGGAACTGCGCGGCGACCCGGAGGAGTTCTTCGCCTGGCTGCGTGCGCACGAGATCGTGCAGGCCTTCCTGCCGCCCGCCTACGTCAAGTGGGCCGACGAGGACCCGGACGGACGGCTGCGCGGCCTGCGCCTGCGCAAGCTGCTGACCGGGGTCGAGTCGCTGACCGAGGCCGCGCTGCACCGCCTGACCGAACGGCTGCCCGGCCTGCGGGTCTGCTTCGGCTACGGCCCCACCGAGGCGACCCTCTACAGCACCGCCCACTACGAGCCCCGACCGCTGGACCGGCCGTGCCCCATCGGCCGCCCGCTGCCCGGCACCCGCTGCTACGTCCTGGACGCCCGGATGCAGCCGGTGCCGCCCGGTGTCGTCGGGGAGGTCCACCTCGGTGGGGCGGGCCTCGCCCGGGGCTACCTGGGCCGCCCCGACCTCACCGAGGAACGCTTCCTGCCGGACCCGTTCGTGCCCGGCGCCCGCGTCTACCGCACCGGCGACCTCGCCCGGTGGGGCGACGACGGCCTGCTGCACTACGCGGGGCGCGCCGACGACCAGGTGAAGCTGCGCGGCTTCCGCATCGAACCGGGCGAGATAGCCGCGGCGTTGACACGGCTGTCCGGCGTCCGCGAGGCCGTCGTCCTTGCCGACCAGGACCCGGCGGGCCGCCCCCGGCTGGTGGCCGCAGTCGGCCGGGGTGCCGCCCCGGCCCGCACCAGCGCCGACTGGCGCACGGCACTCGCCCGCAGCCTGCCGGACTACATGGTCCCCGCCGTCGTCCTCGATCTGGAGACCCTGCCGCTGGGCCGCAGCGGCAAGCTCGACCGCGCCGCCCTGCTGCACCTCGTCCACGAGCAGACGAACGACCAGGTCAACACCGCGAGCCCGCGCGACCACGTCGAACACGCCCTGTACCGCATCTGGCAGGGCGTGCTGCTCCACCCCTCGATCGGCGTCGGCGACAACTTCTTCGACGTCGGCGGCACGTCGCTGTCCGCCATCAAGATGGCCCACGAGGTCACCGAGACCTTCGGCCGCCGGCTGCCGGTCGCCGAGGTCATGGTGCGCCCGACGATCGAGGCCCTGGCGGCGCTGCTGCGCGAGGACGGCGCACACCAGGCGCCGGGCAGCCTGATCGAGTTCCGCCGGGGCACCGGCCCCCGGGTGGTGTGCGTCCACCCGGCCGGCGGCACCGCCTTCTGCTACCTGCCCCTCGCCGCCCACCTGCCCGGACGCACCGGCCTCTACGGCATCCAGTCCCCCGGCGTGAACCCGGGAGAGGGCCTGCTGCCGAGCGTGGAAGCCATGGCCGAGGCGTATCTGCGCCTCCTCGAACCCCTCGGCGAGGGTCCGCTCGTCCTGACCGGGCTCTCCTACGGCGGACTCGTCGCCCACGAGATGGGCCGCCTGCTCGGCGCAGCCGGACGGAGCGACGTGAGCGTGGTCCTGCTCGACACGCAGGCGACCGACGACGCCGAGGCCCGCGCCGCGATCACCGCCGTCGACGCGGCCGAGTTCCGGGACAAGCTCGTGCGGTTCAACGGGATGTACCCCGGCATCGACGACGCGCAGGTGGACCGCTACTTCCGGATCTACAACCACAACCGGCTCACCGCCCGCGCGCACGTCCCGGCCCCCTCCCCGGCCCGGCTGGTCCTCGCCGAGGCGGTGCCGGACGGCGCCGGCACCGCCTTCCACGCCGAGGTCCGCGCCTTCTGGCGGCGGCGCGCGCAGGGCGAGTTCCGGGTCGAGACGATGGCCTGCGACCACTGGGAGATCCTGGAGGGCGCCGAGACCGCCCGGGTCGCCGCGCTGCTCGCCGCCGAACTCGCCCATCACGAGGGGAAGCCGGCGCCCGCGGTGCGCTCCGTCGCCGTACCGGCCGTCGCCGAACCGGCGGGAGAGGCGCGATGACCGACCGCACCGTGTCCCGGGGACCGGCCGAGACCCTGCCGACCGAGACCGGACCGGCCGAAACCGGGCCGCCCCGGACTGGACCGGCCGAAGCCTGGCCGACCGGAACGGGTCTGACCGCGGCCGGACTCGCCGAAGCCGTGCTCGCCCAGGCGCACCGCACGCCCTCCGCCGTGGCCGTCGAGGACGGCGACCGCCTGCTCGACTACGCGGAACTCGACCTGCTCAGCGGCCGGGTCGCCGCGAGGCTGCGCGAACGGGGCGTGGTCGCAGGCCAGTCCGTCGCGGTCTGTCTGCCCCGCTCCTGGCGACTGGTCAGTGTCATGCTCGGCATCCGCCGCGCGGGCGCCACCGTCGTCCCCCTCGACCGGCTCAGCCCGCCCGACCGGCAGCGGCACATCCTCGACGACTCCGGGGCCGTCGCGGTGGTCCACGACGGTACGACCGAGCACGCCCACGGGATCGACGCCGGCCTGCTCCTCGGCCCGACCGCACACCCCGCCGCCGCACCCGCCGCACCCGCCGCACCCACCGGGGCCGACACCACGGCCTTCGTCTTCTACACCTCCGGCAGCACCGGCCGCCCCAAGGGCGTCGAGGTCACCGACGCGGGTGTGCTGCGGCTGGCCCGCCCCGGCTGGCTCGACCCGCGCCCCGGCGCCCGCTTCGCCTGCCTGTCCAACCCGGCCTTCGACGCGCTCAGTTTCGAGGTCTGGGCCCCGTTGCTCACCGGCGGCGTCTGCGTCGTTCTGGACGACTCCGAGGTGCACAGCCCGCACCGGCTCGCGGCCGCACTGCGCGAACGCCGTGTCGACACCGTGTTCATCACGGTCGCGCTCTTCAACACGGTCGTCGACAAGGTCCCCGGCTGCTTCGCCGGCGCGGACCAGGTCCTCGTCGGCGGCGAACGGCTCGACCCGCGCGCGATCCGCACCTGGTACGACGCCAACCCGCACTCTCCGACCGTCCTGCACAACGTGTACGGGCCGACGGAGGCCACGACGTTCGCCCTGTGCCACCCGATCCCCCGTGACTTCGACGGCGACTCGATCCCGATCGGCACCGCGCTGCCGGGAACCGGTCTGCTGCTGCGCACCATGGACGGGCGCACCGCGGAGGACGGCGAGGTGGCCGAACTCCTGCTCAGCGGACCGGCATTGGCGCGCGGCTACCGCAACCTGCCGGAGCTGACCGAGCGTTGCTTCGTCCGGCTGGCGGACGAGGACGGCACCCCGCGCCGCTGGTACCGGACCGGTGACCTGGTGCGCCGGGACGCCGACGGGCGCGTGGTCTACGTCGGGCGCGCCGACCGGCAGGTCAAGGTGCGCGGCTTCCGCATCGAACCGGGCGAGGTGGAGCAGCGGATCCTGGCCCTGCCCGCCGTGCGCCGCGCCCATGTCTGCACCCGGCGCGACACGGCGGACCGCCACGAACTGCTGGCCTTCCTCGTCCTCGGCGACGACCTCTCCTTCCCCGACTACGAACGTCACCTCGGCGCCACCCTGCCGCCGTACATGCGCCCCCACCACACCCACCTCGTCACGGAACTCCCGCTGACCGCCAACGGCAAGATCGACGAGGCCGCGCTGCTGCGCGACGCGGCCACGCCGTGGCGCGGCACCCGTGCGGACGCGGTGGCCGTCAGCGCGGAGCAGAGGCCCGTCCTGGACATTGCCGAGGAGATCCTCGCCGTCGGCGGTCTGCGTCCCGACGACCGCTGGATCGCGAGCGGCGGCGACTCCCTGAAGGCGTTGCGGTTCCGCTTCGAGATCCTGGAGCGGTACGGAGTCGACATCCCCCAGGGCCTCGTGCTGCGGGCCGACTTCGCCGCCCTCGCGGACGCCGTGCACACCGCCGAGGCGGACTCCCGTCCGCCGGTGCCGCCCGCCCCGGACACCACGACCGCGCCCGCCACCAGCGAGCAGGAACGCCTCTGGCTCCTGCACCGGCGCGACCCCGACGACCGCTCCTACGACGTGCCGCTCGCCTTCCGGATCCGGGGCGCCGTCGACCCGCAGGCGCTGCGCCGCGCGCTGCGCTCGCTGGTGGAGCGGCACCCCGCCCTGCGCACCCGGCTGGTGCCCGCCCCGGACGGTCTGCTCCAGCGGACCGAGGCGCCGTACGACCCCTGGCAGCCGCTGGACACCCGCGAGGGGGAGCCCTGGCAGGAGACCGCCGACCGCTTCTTCGCCCACCGCTTCGACCTGACCGAGCCCCGTATGCTGCGGGCCGCCTGGGCGGAGCGGTCCGACGGCGGTCTGCTGCTTCTGCATCTGCACCACGCGGCCGTGGACGGCTGGTCGCTCAACCTCCTCTTCCGCGACCTCACCGACGCCTACGCGGGCGGCCCGGAGCGTCCGGCCCCGGTCGCGGGCCCTCTCGACCTCGCCCGCTGGCAACGCGACTGGCGCGCGACGCCCGCCTACGACCGCCACCGCACCCGCCTGCGCGACCACTACGCCGACGCACCGGAACCGTCACCGGCCCTGCCCGCGCCCCGGTCCGGGTCCTCGGCCCGGCCGCGGGCGCGGCTGCTGCGCACCTCCCTCGACCTGGTCCGCCGTACCGCACTGGACCGGCGCGCCGGGGAACTCGGCCTGACCAGGTTCCAGTTGCTGGTGTCGGCGTTCGCCGCGTGCCTGTACGGCGTGACCGGACAGGCCCGGCCGCTGGTCGCCGCCCCCGTGGCGAACCGGCCGCGCCCCGAGTTCGCCGAGAGCGTCGGCATGTTCGCGAACACCGTGCTCCTCGACCTCGCCGTGCGGCCCGACGACTCCCTGCGCACCCACCTCGCCGCGCACGCCGACACCGTGCGCCGGGTTCTGGAAGGGCAGGAAGTCCTCCTCGCCGACGTGCTCACCGCCCCGGCGTTCCGGGAGCGCTCCCCGCTCTTCGACTACATGTTCGTCCTGGAGAACACGGAGTTCTCCGCACTGCGTCTGACGGGCTGCGCGATCGAGCCCCGGTGGCCCGAGCCCGCGGAGGCCAAGTGCGCGCTGACGCTGTCGGTGGTGGAGGACGAGTCGGGGTTCGGCTGTCTGTGGGAGTACCGGGACGACTTCGGCGCCGAACGGGCGGACGCGGCGGCCCGGTTGTTCCGGCGGGCCCTGGACCGGCTGACCGGCGACGGTGACCTCACCCTGCGCGAACTCGTCACCCCCCACCGCACCGCGGCGACGGCCCACGGCACTCCCGTCGAAGCGGACTTCACGACGGTGGCCGAGGGCTTCGCCCGCCAGGTGGCGCGCACTCCGGACGCGCCCGCCGTCACCCTCGGCCACACCACCCTCACGTATGCCGAACTCGACGCCCAGGCCGACGAGTTGGCGTCGCTCCTGAGCGTGCCCGAGGATCCCGCCGCCCCGGCGTCCGTGGCCCTCTACCTCCAGCCGTCCGTCGAGCACGTCGTCGCGCTCCTCGCGGCGGCCCGCCGCAACCTGACCGTCGTCCCCCTCGACCCCGCCTACCCGCCGGCCCTGCTGCGTCATGTGCTGGACCAGGCGGCCCCGCTGTGCGTGCTGACCGGCGCCCAGGACCTCGACGTCCTGGCCACGATCGCCCCGCCGGACCTGCCGCGGCACGTCGTCACCCTCACCCGTACGCCCACCGCGCCGCCCGTGCCGTACCCGCATCGCGGACTCCGGCCGCTCTACACCCTGTTCACGTCGGGTTCCACGGGCACTCCCAAGGGCGTCCAGGTCCCCGACCGGACGCTGTGCGATCTGCTCACCTGGCAGCGGACGGCAGGGGGGCTCGAACGGCCCGCCGTCACCCAGCAGTTCTCGATGCTCTCCTTCGACGTCTCCTTCCAGGAGATCCTGACCACCCTCTGCTCCGGCGGCGAACTGCGCCTGGTGAGACCGGTCTGGCGACAGGACGTGCCCACGCTGCTGCGGCAGTTGGAGACGGGCGGGGCGGAGCGGATCTTCCTGCCGTACGTGGCGTTGCAGCTGCTGGCCGAGCATGGCGTGCGCGCGGGGGTGTTCCCGTCCCGGCTACGTGAAGTCGTCACCGCCGGCGAGCAGTTGGTGTGCACGGACGCGATTCGACGGTGGTTCGCGGGGCTGCCGGGCGACGCCCGCCTGTTCAATCATTACGGCCCGACCGAGACCCATGTCGTCAGCGCCCTCTGCCTGGCGGACGACCCGGCGGCCTGGCCGGCACGCCCCGCGATCGGGCGCCCGGTGGCCGGGGCCGTGCTGCGGGTGGTCGACGAGGGCGGACTGCCCGTGCCGCAGGGTGTGACGGGCGAGCTCCTCATCGGCGGTCCCATGGCGGGCCGGTGCTACCTGGGCGACCCCGCCACGCACCGGGACCGGTTCGTCGACGATCCCGAACTGGGCACCCTCTACCGCACCGGGGACCGCGCCCGCTTCGACGAGCACGGCCTGCTGCACTACGCGGGGCGCGACGACGGCCAGGTCAAACTGGGCGGTCACCGCCTGGAGCTGGGCCAGGTGGAGGCCGCGCTGCTCGGGTGTCCCGGGGTGGTCAACGCGGTCGCGGGAGTGCTGGACGGACGGCTGGTCGCGGTTCTCCAGTGCCGGGGCGAGGATCCCGACCCGGCGGACCTGACCCGGCGGCTGGCACGGCTGCTGCCCGCCTACGTCCGGGTCGCCGCCTTCCGCCGGGTGACGGACCCGCCGCGCACGCCCAGCGGCAAGCTGGACCGCCGGGCGGCGCTCACCGCGCCGGGGCGCGAACTGCGGCCTGGCGACCGGGCGGGCATCGGGCTGTCGCCGGGCGACCGGGCGGGGGTCAGGCCGTCGCCGGGCGACCACGCGGACGCCGGACCGTCGCCGCTCGAACGGCGGCTGGCCGAGCTGTTCCGGGCGGCGACCGGGCGGACCGTGGACGTGGCCGAGCGGTTCTTCGACGCCGGGGCCACCAGCCTGGACCTGATGCGCTTCCAGCTCAGATGCGCGGGCGAGGGCGATCTCCCCTTCTCCGTACCGGACTTGTTCGAGCACGTCACCCTGCGCGCCCTGGCCCGGCTGGTGACGGACGACGGCACCGCCCGCGGCACCCCGCCCCGGCGGCCGGAGGCGTCCGGCAGCGCCCGGCGGGGGGCCGAGCCGGTCGCCGTCGTCGGCATGGCCGTACGGCTGCCGGGCGCGCCCGACCTGGCCGCGTTCTGGGACCTGGTCGTCTCCGGCCGACGCAGCATCGAGCACTTCGCCACGGCCGACGGCACCCGGGTCGGCGCCCGCAGCCAGATGGCGGGGCTGCTCGACTTCGACCCGGGCCGGTTCACCATCAGCCCGCACGAGGCCCGGCTGATGGACCCCCAGCAGCGCCACCTGCTGATGAACTGCGCCGAAGCCCTCGCGCACGCCGGAATCGGCGACCCGGCGCGGCTGCGGGTCGGTCTGGTCGCCTCGTGCGGCGAGAACACCTACTTCCAGCGCATGCTCCGCGACGGCGACCCGGACCTGCTGCCCGACTCCTTCCGGCTCGCCCTGCACCACGAGAAGGACTTCCTCGCCACCAAGGCCGCCTACCATCTCGGGCTCACCGGACCGGCGTTCACGCTCCAGTCCGCCTGCTCCAGTTCGCTCGCGGGCGTGCACATCGCCGCCGGGATGCTGCGGCAGGGCGACGCCGACGTGATGCTCGTCGGCGGGGTCCTCGTCGACACGGAGCTGACCGACGGCTACACCTACCGGCCGCAGCACATCTTCTCCCCCGACGGGCACTGCCGGCCCTTCAGCGCGGACGCCGAGGGCACCGTGGGGGCGAGCGGCAGCGGCATGGTCGTCCTCAAGCCGCTGGCGGCGGCCCGCCGGGACGGCGACACCGTGTACGCGGTCGTCACCGGCTCGGGGCTGAACAACGACGGCTCCGGCAAGCTCGGGTACAGCGCCCCGTCGCTGCCCGGGCAGCGGGCCGCGATCCGCGCGGCGCTGGACCGCAGCGGCCGCCGTGGCGGCGACGTCGGGTATGTCGAGGCGCACGGCACCGGTACCCGGCTCGGCGACCCGGTCGAGGCGGCCGCGTTGCGGCAGGCGTACGGGCTGGCGGAGGACGCGCGGGTGGCGCTGTCGTCCGTGAAGAGCCAGATCGGGCACCTGGGCGCGGCGGCGGGCGTCGTCGGCCTGGTGCGGGCGGTGCTCGCCGTGCACCACGGGGTCGTGCCGCCGACGGCGGACTTCGACCGGCTCAACCCGGAGATCGCCGACGGCCCGTTCCGGATCCCGGTCGCCGCCGAGCCCTGGCCCGCCGGTCCGCCCAGGGTGGCCGGGGTGAGCAGCTTCGGCATCGGCGGTACCAACGCCCATGTGCTCCTGGAGCAACCGGAGCCGGTGGCCGCCCCGTTCCCGGCCGAGCCGCTGCCGTGTCTGGTGCTGTCCGGCGCCTCGGAGGCCGCGGTCCACGCGGACGGGCTGCGGGTCGCCGACTACCTCACGGCCCGCCCCGACGCCTACCACCAGGTGCTGCGGCACCTCCAGACCGGCCGCCCCGCCCTCGCCCACCGCGCGGCGGCCGTCTGCCCCGACGCCGCCTCGGCCGTCGACTGGCTGCGGGCGCTGCCGACCGTCACCGCACCCCCGGCGCAGGACGCGCCGGCGGTCGAGCACCTCGACCCGCACGCCCTCGCCGAGGCGTGGACGGCCGGCCGCACCGTCGTATGGGCGTCGGGCTCGGCGCCCGCACCCTGGGACTTTCCGCCGCCCACCTTCGACACGGACGCGTACGACTTTCCCCGCGCCCCCGAAGGACCGTCCGGTGTCTCCCGGCTGCCCGCCGCCGAGTGGCTGCACCAGCCCCTGTGGACCCGCTCGCGGCGCGCCCGCACCGATGCCCCGGTGTCCCGCCGTACCGCCGTGGTGGTGATCGGTCCCGGGCAGGACGGCGAGAGCTGGCGGTTCCTGGAACGCCACTACGCCCGGGTGGTGACCGTGCGCGCCGGACAGGGCCTGACCCGGCTCGGTGACGACCGTTACGAGGCCGATGTCGCCGACGCCGGGCAGCTCGCCGTCCTGCTCGGCCGCCTGACCGGCGTGGCCGAGCCGGCCGTCGACTGGCTGCACGCGCTTCCGCTCGCCCTCGACGGCAGCCCGACCGTGTCCGCCCTGGAGACGGCCGAGTGGGCCTGCCTCGACACGGTCGCCGCCCTCGCCCTGGCCCTCGCCGCCCATCCGGAAGCGGAACGGCCCCGGGTCTGGCTGCTGTCCCAGCGGGCGCAACCGGTCACCGGGACCGTGCACACCCCCGAGGCCGGTCTGCTCGCCGCGGCCCTGGAAGTCCCCCGGCAGGAACTGGGCGTCGCCCTGCACTGGACCGACCTGCCCGGCCCGCATCCGGCCGGCTGGGCCGCCCACCTGCCCGACCTGCTCCTCGACGACGCCGTCACCGGCACCGCCACCGACCGGGCGACGGCCCTGCGGGACGGCTTCTGGTGGCACCGCACCACCGTGCCGGTGCCCGGCGGCGAGGCGGCCCGGCCCGCCGCCGCGCCGGGTACCCATCTGGTCCTCGGCGGCACGGGCGGCATCGGCAGCACCCTGGCCGGGAGCCTCCTCCGGCACCCCGGGAACCGCGTCGTCCTGGTGTCGCGCGGTGCCGAAGTGCCCGCCGGGCTACGGCCGTTCGGCGAGCGTGTCACCCTGGTCACGGCCGACCTGGCGGCGGAGGATCCGGTGGCCGTCGCGGACCGGCTGACCCCGCTGCTCGACGGTCTGGCCGGCATCGTGCACGCCGTCGGCACCGCCGCGGGCGGCCTCCTGTCCCGGCGTGAGCCGGCCGCCGCCCGCGGCGTCACCGCGGCCAAGCTGCGCGGCGCCCTGCTCGTCGAACTGCTAGTCGCCGAGCACGCCCCCGACTACGTCCTGTACTGCTCCTCGATGGCGGCCCGGTTCGGCGGCGTCGGCCAGTTCGACTACGCGGCCGCCAACGCCTGCCTCGACGCCTACGCCCACCACACCGCGCCGGGCGGCGACGCCACCGTACGCACGAGCGTCGGCTGGGACGCGTGGCGGGGCGTCGGCATGGCCCAGCGGCACGCCGCCCGGGCGGACGTCCGGCACCGGGACCACCTGACCGTGGCGCTCACCCCCGAGGAGGGTACGGCCGTCTTCGAGCGGGCGCTCCACCTGCAACTGCCGTATCTCATGGTGGGCACCACGGACCTGACGGCCGCGCGGGACTTCTACGAACCGGCCGCCACCGCCGAGCGCGCCGCTCCCGCCCCTGCCTCCGCCTCTGCCTCTGCCGTGCCGGGTGACCTCGGCCCGGGGATCACCGGAATCCTCCTCGACCTGCTCGGCGTGGACACCGTCGACCCGCAGACCCCCCTCTACGACCTGGGCGCCGACTCGCTGACCCTGCTGGAGCTCCTCGACGAGATCAAACGCCGGCACGGCACCGACATCGAGCTGTCCCGGCTCAGCCACCGGGTGAGCCTCGCGGAGATCCTCGGCCACGTCGGCAGCGGTGACCGCCCGCACGGCACGGTGGACGTCGAGGTGTGGCAGCGCGGCCCGGGGCCGGACGTGCTGTGCCTGGTGCATCCGGTGGGCGGGGACATCCAGGCCTACCGGCCCCTGGTCTCCGCCCTGCCCGCCGGCCTCACCGTCTGTCTGATCGCCGACCCCGGACTGCGCGCCGCCGAGCCGCCGGACCGCCGCTCCATCGACGAGCGCGCCGCGCGGTACCTGACCGCCGTGCGCCGGGAGTTCCCGGAACCCGGGTGCCGACTGACGCTCGCCGGCTGGTCGTTCGGGGCGTGGACCGCGCTGTCGATGGCCGCGCTCGCCGAGGCCCAGGACCGGCCCGTGACCGCCCTCCACCTCCTCGACCCGCCGCCGCCCGGGGCCGGGCAGCGCCTCGCCGGCTACGACGAGGAACAGGTACAGGCCGTCTTCGCCCGGGAGTTGAGCGGAAACGGCGCGGGCCGGCCGGCGGAACAGGACCACCGCACCGCCGAACCCGATCCCGACACCGCGGCCCCCCTCGCGGAGTCCGGGCTCCGCTACGCCGAGCGGCTCGCGCGCT
This sequence comes from Streptomyces sp. NPDC001980, assembly GCF_040296885.1. Taxonomy (NCBI): domain Bacteria; kingdom Bacillati; phylum Actinomycetota; class Actinomycetes; order Kitasatosporales; family Streptomycetaceae; genus Streptomyces; species Streptomyces sp. NPDC001980. Next base: position 32,956 of record NZ_JBEOYD010000057.1, read on the forward strand.
GCTGCCGGGCCAACCTGGCGGCCATGGCCGGGCACCGGCTGCCGCGGCTGCACCGGACGCCCGCCACGGTATGGCTGGCGGCACGCCCCGTGGACGAGGCCCTGCTCGCGCCCGAACCGACCGCCCCCGGCGCCTGGGACACGCATCTGCCCTCGCCGTACCGGCTGCACCACGTCGACGCCGACCACTACCGGATCGTCGCCGAGCCGCACGTCCGGGAGATCGCCGCCGTCCTCGCCGAGACCGCGTCCGCGTCGCCCGCCCGGCCGCAGCCCGCCGGACGGACCTGAGGAGACCACCCGTGCAGCATCCGTACACCCTTCTGCCCGAGCGGTCGTTCTGGCGCACCGCGGTCGCCGAGCGCGACCCCGCGGACATCGACGGCCTGTGGACGCCGAAGTTCGCGATCGGCCAGGACGATCCCGTCGTCACCGCCGGCTCCTGCTTCGCCGCGCACATCGGCCGGGCCCTGCTGGCGGAGGGCATGCACTGGTACGACGCCGAACTCCCGCCCCCGGGCCTGACGGCCGCCGAACAGGCGGCGCGCGGCTATCGCCGCTTCTCCTTCCGCACCGGCAACATCTACACGGCCGCCGCGCTGCGCCAGTGGGTCGCCTGGGCGCTGGCGGAGGAGAAGCCGCCGGAGGAGGTGTGGGAGGAGGACGGCGTCTTCCACGACCCCTACCGGCCCGCCGTGGAACCGGACGGCCACCGCTCGCCGGACGACGTGCTGCGCGCCCGCGCGGTCACCCTGGACGCGGTCCGCGCCGCCCTCACCACGGCCGACGTCCTGGTGTTCACCCTCGGCCTGACCGAGGCCTGGCACGACGTCCGCACCGGCACCGTCCTGCCGGTGTGCCCCGGTACCGTGCGCGGCCGCTACGACCCCGGCCGGCACGTCCTGCACCACCACACCGTGGACCGGGTGCACCGCGATCTGACGGACGTGCTCGCGATGGCGCGCGGCGTCAATCCCCGGCTGCGCACGGTCCTCACGGTCTCCCCGGTGCCGCTGACGGCGACCGCCACCGGCCGGCACGCGCTGGTCGCCACCACCCACTCCAAGTCGGTGCTGCGCGCGGCGGCCGGCCAGCTCGCCGACGCGTCGGACGACGTCGACTACTTCCCGTCGTACGAGATCGTCACGGGTTTCCCGTACCGGGCGGCGTTCTACGGACCGAACCTGCGCACGGTCACCCCCGACGGAGTGGCCTTCGTGATGCGGCACTTCTTCCGGGCCCTGCGGCCCGGGGCCGACACGGCTCCGCCCGCGCCCGCACAGACCACCCCCGTCGCCGGCCCCGCCGGCGGAGAGGACCACTGGTGTGACGACGCCGTACTCGACTACTACGCCCCCCGGTCCGGCCCGGTTCCTCCTGCTCGGTGACTCCCACGCCGGCTGTGTCGGACGGGCCGCGCAGCAGGCGGGACTGCCCTTCGTGGGCGGCCCGGTCGGCTCGGGGCGGGACTTCCTCGGGCCGTTCCTCGACGACGGCGACGGTGACCTGGTCTTCCGGGAGGCGGAGGCACGGCGGCTGGTCCGGGAGTTCCTGGACGCGCTCGGCGTGTCCGGGTTCGCGGGGCTCGGGGTGCCGCTCGTGTGCACGTTCGGGCTGAGCGCCCACACGGTGGCCACCCGGCAGAACTGGGACCTCCACCGCGACCGGCACGGCGCCGTGCCCGAACGGTTCCTGCACAGCGGCCTGTTCGCCGACCTGGTCCGGGCGAGTGTCCGCGGCGCGCTCGCCTTCTACGACCGCACGGCCGCCCTCGGGCTGCGGGTACTGGCCCTCATGCCGCCGCAACGCGTCCCCGGCATGTCCGACCCGGACGTCTTCTTCGCCGCCCAGAACGTCATCGGCACCGAACTCACCTCGCACGGCGTGGAGTTGATCGACCTGCGGGCCCGCGTCACCGACGGCACGGGGCACCAGCGGCCGGTCTTCTGCCAGGCCGACGACACGATCCACGGCAACCTCGCCTTCGGCCGCCTGGTGGTCGCCGAACTCCTCGACGCCGGGCTCTGACCCGGCACTCCCCATCGACGCATCCGTCCAGCCCGTCCAGCCCAAGGAGGTCCCTCATGGAGGACTACGCACTGCGCGCCGTGGCACGGCTCACCACCCGCCCCGCCGAGCCCTACGACACCCTCTCCGTCGCCCCGATCACCCCGGTGCTGGGCGCCGAGGTCACCGGGCTCGATCTCTCCCGCGAGCTGACGCCGCAGCAGGAGAAGGAGCTCAAGCACGCGTTCCACGCCCACCACGTGCTGGTCTTCCGCGACCAGGACCTGACTCCCGAGGAACACAAGCGGTTCGCGGGCGTCTTCGGCGAGCTGCACCCCGTCGCCCTCGCCGCCGAGGGATCGGACCCGCACATCCTGGAGATCAAGGCGGACAAGGACTCCAAGGCCGTCGCCGGCAACGGCTGGCACTCCGACGGCACCGCCGACGCCGAGCCCTCCCTCGGCTCCATGCTGTACATCACCACAATCCCCGAGGGCGGCAGCGGCGGCGACACCCTGTTCGCCAACATGCACCTCGCCTACGACCTGCTCTCCCCCGCCCTGCGCGGTTTCCTGGACGACCTGACCGCCTTCCACGACGGTGCCAAGCCCTGGACGGACGCCGGGCTGACCCCGCCGCCCGAGTACGACGTGCCGCGCACCGAACAGCCGGTCGTCGTCCGCCATCCGGAGAACGGCCGCCAGCTGCTGTTCGTCAACGCCCCCTACACCTCGCACATCACCCAGCTGTCGCGCGCCGAGAGCGACGCCCTGCTGGGGATGCTGTACGAGCACATCGCCCGTACCCCGCTGCTGCACTGCCGGGTCCGCTGGCAGGAGCGCACGCTGGTGTTCTGGGACAACCGCAGTGTGCAGCACCACGCGGTGTGGGACTACTTCCCGCACACCAGGGAGGGCCGCCGCGTGGCGATCGACGGCACGTCGCTGACCGCCTGACCCGCCGCAGGGACACCGCACATGGTCACGATCACGGCCGACGTGCCCGCCTGGCTGCGGCAGCTCGCCGCCGCCCTCCACGGGGAACTGCCGCCGCCCGCCGCGGACGCCTGGGCGACCCGACTGCGCGCCCTGGCCGGTACCGCGAGGCTTCCTGCCGGGCTGCGGGCCGTCCACGTCTGGCAGGCGGACACCGTGCTGCCGCTGCTCGCGGGCACGGCGGACACCGCCGCACCGGCGGCCCTGCACCGGGCGGCGGCCCGGGGCACACCGGCCGACCGGAACACCTGGCGGTCCGCTCTCGGCCCGCTCCTGCTGCGGCTGCACGACGCCGCCTACGACCGCGCCGCCGTGTACGCGGAGGGCCACACGGGCGCCCGGGACCACGCCCTGGCCAACGGGTACTCCGCGCCCGAGGCCGACGCGTACGGCCACGCGTACGCCCGTCTCACCACCGAGGCGAACGCCCGCGCCTGCGCCGAGGCCCACGCGAGTGCCCTGGGCTCGGCGCTCGCGGCGGCGTACGCGGCGGACGACGCCCCGGCCTATGCCGACACGTTCCCCGAAGCACAGCTGAGGGCCGTCCTGCGCGCCACGGCGGCGGGCAGCACGCCCCGGGTGGAGCCTCTGGCCGACGGACTCCTCACAGCGCTCACGGCCGCCCGGCTCTGAGGCCGGAGCTCAGGTCCGCGGGCCCAGCAGGCGGACGGCGTCGGCGGCCACCACGCCGTCGGCGTCGTTGGTCAGTTCGATCGACGTGCCGAGACCGGCCTGGAGCCGGAACTCGCCGAGCGAGACCCAGGTACCGCCGCGCGGATCGGTGGTTCCCGCGGCCCGCTGGTCGACGCGTACGGTCGTGGTGGTGCCGTCCGCGTCGACGACGGTGTAGGGGGCGTTGCTCGCCCGGTTCGCGGCCGGGGGGTAGGACGCCTGGATCTCGTACTCGCCGTCCTGGGGCACGGCCGGCTGCCAGTGCACCTTCCGCTCGCCCGAACCCGCGGGCGCCGTACGGTAGTTGCCCGACCAGTAGCCGGGGTCCGCCGTCGCGGTCGGCCAACTGCCGCTGACGACGGCGAAGCCCAGCCGGTCGTTGTCCACGACCACCTCGGCGCGCACGTCGGCGGAGCCCGGCGCCTCGATCAGGCTGAGCGAGTCGAGGCCCAGCCGGGTGCCGCCGCCCCGGCCGGGTGCCGTCACCGCGCAGCGCAGGGTGTGCCGTCCGGCGCGCAGCCGGGTGGCACCGAGGTGGGCCAGGTCGAAGCCAGCGGCCGTCTGCGCCGTGGTGTCGATCGCATGGGCGGGCAGTCGGATGCCGTCCGTCGTGACCGTGGCCAGCGCGCCGTCCGCCGAGCGGTAGTGGCGCAGGAGCAGCTCGTAGTCGCCGGTGTGCGGCACCCGGAAGGTGAACTCAACGGTGTCGCCGACCTGTTCGGGGGTGAGGACCAGCCGCTCGCCACGGCGTGCGAGCGGATCCGTGACGGTCTCCACGGAACCGCCGCTGACCTCGCGGTCCGCTTCGGCCAACGCGATGACGGTCTCCCGGTGGTGGGGGCCGCCGCGCAGGCTGTCACGGCCCCGGGTCAGCCAGTCGAGCGAGAAACAGCAGACGTCGACCCGCTGCGGGACACTCGCCATGTCGCCGTCGCAGCCGTAGAGCAGCACGATGGTGCCGTCGGACAGCCGGGCGAGATCCGAGTAGAAGGAGCGGTTCTCGTTGATGACCCGCTGGTACCGGTACGAGAAGCCCTCGTCGTAGCTGACTCCCACCGTCATGTTGTATCGGACGGGCGAGTCCGGGCGGCTGAACAGTACGCGCCCGGGTTGACGGCTGCCGGGGCCGCCGGTGTAGCGCAGCAGGCCCGCGTCCACCGCGTTGAACGAGCCGGTGCCGCCGTCGAGCGCCGGCTGCGACCAGGTCGTGCCGTCGTCCGTGCTGACGGAGACGATGCGCTGGTTCTCACCGCCCGACGCGAAGCGGCCGTTGACGAGCACGGTGCCGTCGGAGCGCTGCACCATCCGCGCCTCGTTGATGGGGTACGCGACCTGTACGGGCACTTCGCCGGTCGCCTGCCAGGTGGCACCGTGGTCGTCGCTGTAGAGCGGCGCGACGCCGTAGAACCGCTGGGCCACCGTGTTGCCGACGATCACCCTGCGGTGCAGGCAGTTGAGCAGCAGACGGCCGGAGCGCAGCTGGAGTCCGTGGCCCGGACCGGGGCCGTGCAGCGCCCAGTTGTAGGGGAAGCCGTCGAACAGGCCTGCCAGACTACGTGGTTCGCCCCAGGTCTGGCCGCTGTCCCGGCTGGAGATGACGTAGAGCTCGCCGGAGTCGCCCGAGCAGGAGGTGTTCTGCGGGAGCCGGAGCGAGAGCATGTAGAAGAGGAAGACCTCCCGCGTCTCGCGGTCCACGACCAGCGCCGGGTTGCCCCAGGACTCGCCGTCGACGGAGGCGACCAGGGTGCGGCTCGCCTCCCACGTCCGGCCGCCGTCGGTGCTGCGGCGCAGCAGCAGGTCACGTGGGCCGGCGTCGCACACCTCGTGGCGGCCCTCGGTCACGGCCAGGATCGTGTCGTCGGGCAGCACGGCGAGCGCGTGGACGTGGTAGCTCACCAGCGGGCCCTCGGCGGAGTCCCAGAGGGTCTGCTCCTCGAAGAAGGCACCGTGCCGGTCCGCTGCGGACGACCGTTCGGCGGCCTGTGCCGTGGAGCCGAGGGCCACGGGCCCCAACGCAGCGGTCGCCGTGGCGCCGACGACGCCCAGGGCGAAGGATCTGCGGTTCATGGCGGCGCGGTTCGGTCTGTCGTCGGACATGGGGCCACCCCTTTCGGGCGGAACGGAGGGAGTGCAGTCAGGAGAGGCACCGGCGCGAACTGGGAATCAGGCGCGTACGAGATGTGCGTCGAGGGGGGCGAGCAGGTCGAGCAGCGCCTTGCGCTCCCCCTCGGAGCACGGTGTGAAGGGCGCCGCGGCATACGGCGGGCACAGTCCGCGCTCGGCCAGGACGGCCTTCACCCCCGGGACGCCGGGACGCACGGTGTGCAACGCCAGTACCTCGTCGAGCAGTTGCTGCGCGCGCCGCGCGTCCTCGTCCCGGCCGTCGCGGTGGGCCCGGCACAGCTCGACGGTCACCGCGGGCGCCAGGTTGGCCACTCCGAGGACGACGCCGTCGGCCCCGAGCCGCAGCGCGTCGAGTGCCTGGCGCTCCGCGCCCTGGCTGACCCCGAAGTCGTCGCGCCGCCGGGCCGCCGCGAGGGCGTGGCCGAACAGTGCGGGGTCGCCCGAGCTGTCCTTGATGCCCACCAGGTGCGGGAGGGCGGTCAGTTCGTCGAGCAGGGCGGGGGTCAGCGGGTTGCCGTAGCGGGGGGCGTGGTAGGCGACGACGGGAACACCGAGGCCGGCGAAGGCGGCGTAGTGGGCGACGATCTCGTCGTGCCGGTGATGGAAGTAGGTCGGCGGGCTGAGCACCAGCGCGTCCGGCGCGGCGGGGCGGACGGCCTCCGCCCGCGCCAGCGCCTCGGCGGTGCCGGGGGCCGTGACGTTCACCAACACCGGTCCGCCGTCGGTCATTTCGCGCCAGCGTGCGGCAACCCCGGCGGCGAAGTCGCCCAGTTGTGCCGTGGGGAGCAGCGGGCCCTCGCCGTTGCTGCCGAAGAGCATGAGGCCGCGGGCGCCGGCCGCCGCGAGCGCGCGGAGCAGGGCGGCGGTGGCCGGGGGCGAGGGGTGTCCGGGCCGATCCATCGGGGTGACCAGCGGGACGATGACACCGGTGAGCAGCGTGCGTCCGTCGATGTGCGGTCGTTCGGCTGCAGCGCCGTCGTGGCTGGTCGCGCCCCGCGGCGGAGCCGCATATCGATGCAGCCCCGCGCCCCTTTGGGGCGCTTCGCTTGCCCCTACCGACCCGGATCGCTCGGCCCCCCTGTCCCGACCACCCATCAGTACCCCTTGACCTCGGGCCAGGCCAGTTCCACCCCGGCGCGTGTGAGTTCGTCCTGGAAGCGGTGCAGTTCCTCGCCGTCCTCGTACACCTGCTCGACGTCCAGGCGGTTGTCGAGGCAGTAGGCCGCCAGGGACCCGGCCGCCTCGCCGATGTTCCACTCGACGGGGTGCAGCCGGTAGCAGCCGTTGGTGATGTGGGTGGTGCCGATGTTCTTGCACACCGGCAGCAGGTTCCGCACCCGCACGGGGAGCAGGGCGCCCAGCGGGATCTGGAAGGGGCTGCTGGCGACGTCGATGTAGGTGTCGCCGCCGGTGGACGGGTGCAGGTCGATCCGGTACATCCCGATGCCGACCGAGTCCGGGTAGCGCACCGCGCCGTACTCGCCGCGCACGGCGAGGGACAGGTCCTGTTCGACGATGCGGCGCCGGGCGACGATCCGGCGTGACTCCCGGATGTACGGCGCCTTGGCGAGCCCGTCGGACGTGCCCAGCACGTCGCCGCGGAGCCGCAGGCCGGGCCAGCCGGTGCCGCCGTCCGGACGGGGTGCCTCGGTCTGCAGCCAGTGGAGCATGCTCAGGCTCAGCTCGCGGGCCGCCGCCAGGTGCCGGTCCCGCTCCTTGTCGTCCACCCCGATCAGCGGGCCGGGCAGGTAGTCGATCATGGGCCAGTTGACGATGGTCACGTCGCTCGCGGCGAACCCCGGCCGGTACAGTTTCCGGGAGAACACCCGGCGGAACTCCCACAGTTCCTTGTCGCCCGCGTCCTTGCTCTGGTCGGCGACGACCGGCCCCGAGTCGGCGTTCGGGGTGAAGCCGCGCGGTACGGTCTGCAGCGTCCTCGGGTCGGGCGCGCTCAGGCTCAGCAGCCGGTTCGGCCACTGCGGGGGGTGGTAGGCGGCCCAGCGGTCGTAGCCGGCCGGCCTGTCGATGGTGTGGTCCTCTCCGGCCAGGTGGTCGACGGCGAACACCCAGGAGAACGCCTGCATGTTGGCCGGCTGGGCCGCGTCGGGTGCGCTCGGCTCGCCGGTGTCCCGCCGCGACTCGAAGCCCGTCACGTGCTCGGTGCCGGTCAGCGGCAGCAGGTCGCCGAGTTCCGTGGCGTCCAGGACGTACGGCGCCGTCGCCTCGACCCGTGTGCCGTCCGGGCCTTCGACGACCACGGACCGTACGCGGTCGCCGTCCACGGAAGCGGCCACCGGACGGTGCCGGTACAGGATCCGCAGCCGGCCTGCGGCCACGTACGGCGCGACCATGGCCTCCAGGACGGCGGCGCCGACCCGGGGTTCGTGGCACAGCGGGCTCACCCGGCCCTCGCCCGGGTTGAGATACCGGCGCCGCCTGGCCTCCTCGGTGAGCGGATACCAGGTCCGGTAGTGCTCGCGGACCGCCTCGCGCAGCGCGCGGTAGGTGCGGGTGGCGCCGAACTGCTCGATCCAGGCGTGCTCGTCGGGCGGCACGCCCTGGCTGGTGAGCTGACCGCCGATCCAGTCGGTCTCCTCGGTGAGCAGGACCGACCGGCCCCGGTCGAGGGCGGCCAGCGCCGCGGCCACCCCGCCGAGTCCCCCTCCGACGACGAGGATGTCCGTGGCCGCCGAAGTCGGCGCGCTCATACACCACTCCCTTCCGGTAGGTCACCCGCGCCGTCCGGGCCGAAGGTGAAGCTCCGAGGTGCACCCCGTACGTCCACCGGCACGGGCGGGCCGCCGTCCGGCGGGGTGACGAGCAGGTCGCCGACGCCCTCGGCGGTCCCGGTGACGCGGTCACGGGTCCGCCGGTAGTCCCGTACGACGACGCCGGGCGCCATGTCCAGCAGGACACGTCCGTCGAGGTGGACGGTGAGCCGGTCGGCCGCCCGGACGTCGAGGCGGCCGTCGCCCAGCGGCAGGTTGCACAGTTCGGCCGGCTCGCCCGGGTGGGCGAACCGCCAGCCGTCCGGGCGCGCTTCGGCCAGTTCACCGAAGGCGAGATACGCCAGCAGTCCGCCCCAGGCCATCAGCCCGTCCGACCGTTTCCGAAGGTTCGTCAGGTTCTCGCCGTCGACGGCCGGATAGTTCTCCCGGACGTGGCCGTACTCGTGCCACTCGTGGAGAAACAGCCGCAGCAGGTCCCCCACCACCGGCCGGCTCAGCTCGCTCAGCCCGTACCGCCGCAGCCCGCGTACGGCGAGATACGCCATCGGCGCCCAGATCCGGCCGCGCCAGTAAGTCGCCGCGAAACCAGGGTCGTTGCGGGCCACGCTGGGCAAGGGACGTACGCCGCCCAGCACTTCTGGCCGCAGCAGATCGGCGGCCACCGCGGCCGCACGCCCGGTGTCCGGCAACCCGCCCAGCAGCGCGTACAGCATCGTCGGCGAGACGTGCGGATCATGTGTGCCCGCCGACGTGAGGTTGCGGTAGCCGCCGCGCCCGTCGTCCCACAGCAGCCGGTCGGCGACCGCCCTGGCCGCGGCGGCCTCGGCGTGCAACCGGTCGGCCGTCGCGCGCTCCCCGAGGAGGCCCGCGATGTCCGCCAGTGCCTCGGCATCGGCGATGTGGAGGGCGTTCAGGCCGACGTCGGCGAGGTCCATGGTGTGGGTCGCCGGGTCGTACCGGGCCTCGTCGTACATCGGCGAGTCGTCCAGGCCCGATTCGCGTCTGGCCCGGTCCAGGGTCGCCGACGCGGAGTCGCCCGCGACCGGGTCGGAGCCCCAGGCGAGCAGCCCGTGCGGTCCGCGGCGGGCCCGGGGCCACCAGTCGTGCCAGGCCAGCAGTGCCGGGAACGTGGCGTCGAGCAGCGCCGTGTCGCGGGTCCCGGGCGAGAGGCCGCCCGCCAGATAGGCCTGGTACACCGTCAGCGCGCCGACCGGCGGCTGCGAACGGTCGTCGGTGCGGCCCCTGTCGTCCGAGATCCGGTTCGGGATCATGCCGGCCCCGTCCGCGTACGGAAGGATCTGTTCGAAGATGCCGCGCGCGTAGTCCCGGTCGACGGCCGAGGCGGTGAGTCCGGTGAAGAAGGTGTCCCAGGCGTGCAGGGCCCAGGTGCCGTAGAAGCCTTTCCGCTCGGCGCTGACGAAGTCCCTGGAGGTCGGGGTGAGGACGCGGCCGATGTCGGGCGCGTAGACGGTGTTCCAGGTGACGGCCCTGGTCAGGGCGTCGGCGGCGTCGCCGAGCCAGCCGCCGGAGCGCAGCCGGGTCCGGTCGGCGGCGGCGCGGTGCGACGCGAGGACACCGGCGGTGTCCGCCACCGTGCCCGGCACGTCCGCCGGTGCGATCCGCAGCTCGACGGTGCCGGGACCACCGACTGCCAGGACCAGCTCGTCCACGGGCCCCTCGATCCTGCGGACCGCCGACGAGGCGGTGACCGTCCAGCGGAGCCCGCCCGCAGAGAAGGTGACGGTGTCCGGACGGCCCGTCGGCTCGTCGGTTCCGGCCAGGTCCGCCACGGACAGCACGACCCGGCCCGTGCTCTCGGCGCGGACGTGCAGGACGTCGCCGGGTCCGCCCGCGAACTCCAGCCACAGCCGGTGGCCCGCCGCCCGTACCGTCACCTCGGCGTAGCTGCCGTCCACGGTGTGCGGGCCGAGCCGTTCGAGTCCGTCGCGCCAGGTGAACCCGTCGAGCACCGGGCCGTCGGGGCCGAGTACGCCGAACCGTACCCGAGGTCCGGCCGGCAGCCGGCTCATACCGGTGTGGGTACGGACGTCCCAGGTGTTCCATCCGATCGGCGCGGGCCTGCTGGTGACGCGCTGCTCTGCCGTCCCGCTCCCACTCCCGCTGCCGTTCATACGACCGCCTTGCCGTCGGCGGTACCGTCCCCCGGCACCGATTCGTCGAGGTCCAGGGCCGCGTCCAGCAGCGCCTGCGTGTACGGGTGACGCGGTGCGGTCAGCACCTCGCCGGTCCGGCCCTTCTCCACGATCACGCCCCGGCGCATCACCGCCACCCGGTCGGCGATCTGGTGCACCACTCCCAGGTCGTGCGAGATGAACAGCATCGCGAGCCGGTGCCGTCCGCGCAGGTCGACCAGCAGCCGCAGGATCTGGGCCTGGACCGAGACGTCGAGCGCCGACACCGCCTCGTCGCACACCAGCAGCCGGGGCCGTACGGCCAGTGCTCTGGCGATGCTGACCCGCTGGCACTGACCGCCCGACAGGTCCCCCGCGCGCCGCGCCGCCACCTCGGGGTCGAGCCCCATGTCGGCGAGGAGCCCGTGCAGTGCCTCGGTGCGGTCGCCCTCGGGTGCGGTGACCGGGTGGGTGTTCCAGACCTCGGCGATGACCGAGGCGACCGTCATGCGCGGGTTCAGCGAGGACCGCGGGTCCTGGAACACCATCTGCACCGCACGCTGCAGTTCGGGCGGCCGGCGCCCCGCGCGGCCGAGCGGCCGCCCCTCGAAGGTGACGGACCCGGCACCGGGCCGCAGCAGTCCGGCCACGCACCGGGCGACGGTCGTCTTGCCGGAGCCCGACTCGCCGACCAGCCCGAGTGTCTCCTCGGGTGCCACCGACAGGCTCACCCCGTCCACCGCGACCTGACCGCTCCGCCGTCCTCCGTAACTGACGTGCAGGTCACGCACATCGAGGAGGGCGTGCTCGTTCGTGCTCACGACCGCGGCACCTCCTCGGCGAAGTGGCAGGCGCTCCGGCGGCCCGGCGCCACCTCCCGCGCCTGTGGCCGTTCGGCGCGGCACCGGGCGCGGGCCAGGGGGCAGCGCGGATGGAAGGCGCAGCCGGCCGGCCGGTTCGCCGGGGTCGCCGGAGCCCCGGGCAGCGGGTCGGCCAGTGCGGTACGGGTCCGGACGGCGGGCACGCTGCGCACCAGTGCCGCGGTGTACGGATGGGCGGGCCGCCGCAGGACGTCACGGGCGGGCCCGTGTTCGCAGACCCGTCCGGCGTACATCACCACCACCTGCTCGCCGACGTGCGACACGACCCGCAGGTCATGGCTGACCAGCAGCATCGCCAGGCCGTCCGCGGTCTGGATGTCGGCCAGCAGCCGCAGGATCCGGGACTGCACGGTGACGTCGAGCGCCGTCGTGGGCTCGTCGGCGAGCAGCAGTGCGGGGTTTCCGGCCAGCGCCATCGCGATCACGGCACGTTGGCGCAGTCCTCCGGAGAGTTCGTGCGGGTAGGCGCGCATCCGCCGTTCCGGTTCCGGCACGCCGACCCGGTCGAGGAGTTCGACGACCCGGCGGTTCACCTCGGCACGGGGCAGCCGGTCGCGGCGCGGTATCTCGCCGACCTGACGGCCGATCCGCTGGGTCGGGTTGAGGGCGGCGAGCGGGTCCTGGAAGATCATCGCGATCTCCCGGCCGCGTACCGCACGGCGCCGTGCCGGGTCGGCGGCGAGCAGGTCCTCGCCGTGCCACAGCAGCCGGCCGGCCAGGGTGGCGCCCTCGGGCGGCAGGCCAAGGATCGCGTGGGCGGTCATGGTCTTCCCGCTGCCGGACTCGCCGATCAGCCCCACGGTGGTGGCCCGTGGCACGTCGAAGGAGACGCCGTCCAGTACGCGGGTCCGGGTGCCGCGCGGGCCGGGCAGTTCCACCACCAGGTCCTCGATCCGCAGGACCGGCCCGTCGGTCGCGGGCACGGCTTTCCCGGCCCCGTGTTCGCGCGCGGTTCCGGCGGGGGTCACGAGCCGCCGGTCCGTACGCCCGCGAAGTCCGGCAGCCCGCTGGCGTCCGGGACGAAGCCCTTCAGGCCGCTGTTCCAGGCGTAGGCGATGCTCACGGACATCGGGTACATGCCGACCGCGTCCTGCCAGATGATCCGGCCGGCCTGGCCGTAGAGGTCGGTGCGCTTCGCCTTGTCGGCCGTCGCGCCGGCCGCCGCCAGCAGACCGTCCAGCGTCTTGTTGCAGTAGCCCATGCGCTTGGCCGCGCAGGTGTAGAGACGGCCGAGGTTGCTGGCCGCGTCGTAGCTGGGGGTGGCCAGCTGCTGGAAGTTGATGTCCCACTTGAGCGCGAGCAGGTCCTCCGTGAAGACGGCCTGCTCCTTCTCCAGCGGCTCCACCTGTACGCCGACCTTCTGCAGGTCCGAGACGACGGCCTGGATGAAGGGCTTGAACTCGTCGTTGGCGAACTGCAGCCGGAGCTTCTTCGAGAAGTCGAACCCGGCGGCGGTGAGGGCCGCCTTGGCGGCTGCCGGGTCGTAGGCGACGGCGGGCTGCGCCGCGTGGCCGAGGACGACACTCGTCACGGGTGCGTCGGCCGCCTTGCCGGTGTCGGGATAGAGCTTGTCGATGATGGTCCTGAAGTCGACGGCCTGCCAGATGGCGCGGCGCACCTTCGCGTCCTTGAGGGCGGGGATCGAGGAGTTGAACCACATGGTGAACTCGGCGCTGCTCGGCACGGTCTGCACCGTCAGGTCCTTCTGGCCTTTCAGCGAGGCGAGTTGGTCGTCCGGGATGCCCCAGACGACGTCCACCTCGCCGGTGCGCAGTGCGGTCATGCGGGCCGCGAGTTCGGGGATGTTCCGGATGGTGACCTTGCTGAGCGTGGGCTTCGTGCCCCGGTACTTCTTGTTCGGCACCAGGACCAGCGACCCGCTCGGGGTGAACGCGTCGACGGTGAACGGCCCCGAGCCGACGGCGTGGTTGAAGAAGGCGGTGTCGTCCTTGCCGACGCCCGACGGGAGGACGTAGAAGGTGCCGAGCTTGCCGGGGACGGACGCGTCGGGCGCCGGGCTGTGCAGGACCACCTCGGTGGCGGAGACCTTGGTCATCGTGTCGCCCGGGAAGTTGCCCGCGTTGGGGCCGTTCAGGCTGATCATCCGCTGGAAGGAGGCGACCACGTCGTCGGCGTCGAGGGCGGAGCCGTCGGAGAAGGTGACGCCGGAGCGCAGCGTGAACGTCCACGTCGTGACGTCCTTGCCGGGCTTCCAGGACGCGGCGAGGTCGCCTTCGAGGGTGCCGTCCGCGGCGGGTTTCACGAGTCTGCTGAAGATCTCCTGGGCGGCCAACTGGGTTCCTGTGGAGGCGCCTTGGGCTCCGTGCGGGTCCAGGCTCTCGATCGGATAGGTGCCGGCGACCGTCACGTCGCCCGAGGCGGAACCGCCCCCGTTGTCGTCGCCGCCGGTGGTCGTCGAGCACGCGGCGAGGAGCGCCGCGCCCGCCGTGGCGGTGGCGGCGAGCCGGATCAGCCGGTTCCGCCCGTGCTCACGCGTCCTGGTCATGATGGTGCTCCTCTCGATCGAGGGTCGGTCGGAGTCAGCCGGTGGGTGAGGCGCTGTGCGTCGCTGTGCGTTCGTACGGCAGGTCGGGGGGTGCTGGCCGGGGGAGGTGCTTGGTCGGGTGGTTCTAGTAGGGGCGGCCGCGGCCGTAGCGGGCGGTGAGCTGGTCGCCGAAGATGCCCACGTTGACGATGAGGAGGGACAGGGCGATGCCCGGCAGGGTGGAGATCCACCATTGCGTTTCGAGGTACTCCTTGCCGTTGGCGATGGTCTGCCCCCACGACACGGTCGACAGGGGCAGCCCGATGCCGAGGAAGCTGAGCCCCGCCTCCGCCAGCACCACCAGCGCGAATTCGAGCGTGGCGAGGGCGACGATCGGTCCGGCCGTGAACGGGAGCACGTGCCGGGCGAGAATGTTCCGGCCGGGCACCCCCAGCACCCGGGCGGCGTCGACCCACGGCCGTTCCCTGAGCGAGAGCGCGATGCCCCGGGTGACGCGGGCGAAGCCGATCCAGCCGGTCGCGGAGAGCGCGACGACGACCAGCAGCACACTGCGTTCGAAGGCGCCCGCGATCACGATCGCGAGCAGGATCGCGGGGAAGGCCAGCAGGACGTCGAAGATCCGGGCGAGTACGGCGTCGGCGACGCCCCGGAAGTAACCGGCAACGGCGCCGAGGAGAACCCCGACGAGGCAGGACAGCGCGACCGTGGACACGCCGATGAGCACCGCCGTCCGGGCCCCGTAGACGATCTGGGCGAACATGTCGCGGCCGAGTCCGTCCGTGCCGAGCCAGGCCGTGCCTCCGGTGGACACCTTGGTGCCGGGGGCGAGCAGCCGGTCGTCCAGGGAGGTGTGCACCGGGTCGTAGTGGATCAGCAGGGGCCCGACGACGGCCACCAGCAGGTAGCAGCCCACGACCACGGCGGGGACCCGGGACAGGAGCGAGCGCGGTGCCCGCCGCGGAGCCGTCATCGGCTTCTCGACGGCGACGGTGAGGTCGGTCATCAGACGGCTCCCGTCCGGATCCGCGGATCCAGTTGGGCGATGAGCAGATCGGCCATCAGGTTGAGTACGACGACGATCCCGGCGATGAGCAGGGTGGCGCCCTGGACGACCGTGTAGTCGCGGTTGGCGACCGCCTCCACCACGAGCGATCCGAGGCCGGGCCAGGCGAACACGTTCTCGACGATCACGGCGCCGCCGACCAGCGCCCCGACCTGGACGCCCACCACGGTCACCACCGGGATCAGCGAGTTGCGCAGGGCGTGACCGAACAGCACCTGACGCTCGGTCAGTCCCTTGGAGAGCGCGGTCTGGATGTAGCTCTCGCGCATCGTCTCCGCGAGGCTGGTCCGGGTCAGCCGGGCGATGATCGCGACGAACGGGAACGAGAGGGTGACGGCGGGCAGCACCAGGTGCTGGGGGGTGCCGACCCCGGAACTGGGCAGCAGGCGCAGGGTCAGGGCGAAGACCAGCACCAGCATGATGCCGATCCAGAACGTCGGGAACGACTGGAGGGCGATCGTGCAGGCCGAGACCACCCGGTCAAGCAGCCCGCCCGGCCGCGCCCCGGCCAGCATGCCGAACGTCAGTCCCACGATCACCGCGATCACGGTGGCCGTCACGGTGAGGTCGACGGTGGCGGGCAGCCGGTCGAGGACCGCGCCCATCGCGGACCTGCCGAGCCAGTGCGACTGGCCGAAGTCGAGCCGGCAGACGTCGCCGAGGTAGCTGAGGTACTGCGCCCCGAGCGGCCGGTCGAGGCCGAGTGAGGAGCGCAGTTGGTCGATCTGGCTCCGGGTGGCGTCCGGGCCGAGCAGTACGGTGGCGGGGTCGCCGGGCGCGGCCCGGACGATGAGGAAGATGAGCGAGGCGGCGCCCCACATCACGAAGACCCCGATGAGCAGCCGGTGCACGATCATCCGAATCATGTCCGCGGCCCCCTGCCACCGGTACGTGTGGTGCGTACCGGTCCGACCGAGTCGCCCGGTACGAAGGCGCAGGGCACGGTCAGTTGCCGCGGCTCGGGGGTCTCCTGGTCGAGCAGCTCGATCAGCACTCGTACGGCCTCCCCCGCCATCTGGGCGCGGGGCAGCGAGAACCGTGTCCAGTTCCGCGAATCGGGTGTCCAGGACGGTGGATCGCCCAGCAGGGCCAGCGAGCAGTCCTCCGGAAACCGGACCCGTTCCGTACCGGCCATCGTCGCCAGCGCCTCGGTGAGCCGGTTGTCCTCGGCCGGCTCGACCAGCAGCGCGGTGATCCCGAGTCCGTCGATCCACCCCGCCAGCCGCTCGACCGTCAGGTCCGCGGGATCGGCCAGGCTCCGGATCAACGCCTCGTCCACGGCGATGCCGGCCTCGGCCAGCCCGCGCCGGTACCCCTCCTCGCGGTCCCTGGTGGGCTCGCTGTCCTCCGGGGCCCGCAGATACAGGATCCGCCGGTGGCCGAGCCGCGCCAGCTCGGCGACGAGTGCCGCGGTCGCCGAGACGTAGTCGGCGGCCACGTAGGAGAGTTCACCGTCGTCCACCTCCCGGCGTCCGACGAAGACGAACGGGAAGTCCTCCCGGACCAGCGCGGACAGCTCCTCACGGCGGACGTTCCGGCCGAGCAGGACGCAACCGTCCGCGATCTTCAGCCGGTTGGTACCACCGGCGTAGATGGACCGCTCGGCCCTCGGCGCACCCGAAGCGCTCGCAGCACCCGAAGTGTTCAGGGCACCGGATGCGCTCCCGCCGGAGCAGTACAGCAGCAGGTCGTAGCCCTGCCGTGCCGTCTCCTCCTCCACGCCGAGCAGGAACGGGTAGTAGAAGTCGCGTTGGTCGGTCGGGAACACCGACTCGAAGGTGTAGAGCCCGAGCAGCCGGTTCCGGCCGCCCTTCAGGCTGCGCGCGGCGACGTTGGCCGCGTAGCCCAGTTCCTCGGCCGCCGCCAGCACGGCCCGCCGGGTCGGTTCCGCGATCTGCGCACTCGCCGCGCCTCCGCTGATCACCAGCGACACCGTCGCCTGGGAGACGCCGGCGCGCCGGGCGATGTCCCGTTGGGTGGAGCGTCTACGTCGTTCGGGAGGGGCCATGAGCACTCCCAGTTAATACGTATTAGCAAGTGCCGAATGACGCTACTCGGACCCGGCGAAAGGCGTCAAGACACGTGAACGCCCTTTGTCGGGCTTGTTTCTGACAGATGATCCGATCTCGGCTTGTGACCGGATTCGCCATCCCTGTGCGCGGGTGAGCCATGGCACGCGGACGCGATGTCCAGGAACATCGGGACCATGACCGAGCACACCGTCGACGACGACCTCGCGTCCCGCTTCGACCGGGACGGTTACGCGGTACTGCCGGGCGCCCTGGCACCGGACGAGGTGGCGGAGCTGCGGGCGGAGACCGTACGGATCTGCCGCGGCGGGCGGGGCGCCGTCGAGGGGGCGCCGCCGCCGGTCGCGGGCGAGAGCGACGACGAGACGGTACGGCGGTTCCTGTGCGTGCACTATCCGCACAAGCTGTCGCCGCTCATGCTCGACACCATGCGCCATCCCGCCGTCGTCGGACCGCTGACCGAGGTGATCGGTCCCGACGTCAAGGCGATGCAGTCGATGCTGTTCGTCAAGTCCGAGGGGAAGCCCGGCCAGGCGTGGCACCAGGACGAGATGTTCATCCCCACCCGGGACCGGTCGCTGACCGCCGCCTGGCTCGCCCTCGACGACGCCACCGTCGACAACGGCTGCCTCTGGGTCCTGCCGGGCTCGCACCGCCCCGGCGTCATCTACCCCAACCGGGAGCACGACGACGCCCGTTACGACTGCACGGTCGAGTCCTACGGCTTCCCGTACGACGAGGCCGACGCCCTCCCGGTCGAGATCTCCGCCGGATCGGTGCTGCTCTTCAACGGCTATCTGCTGCACAAGTCACTGCCCAACACCGGCCGGCAGGGCTTCCGACGGGCCCTGGTCAACCACTACATGAGCGCCTCGTCCCTCCTCCCCTGGGCACCCCCCGAGGCCGAAGTACCCATGGCCCAGGCCGACTTCCGGGACATCGTGCTGGTCGCGGGCCGGGACCCGTACGCCTACAAGGGCACCGCCGACGTGCGCAGGCCCCGGGTGCGGCGCGACCGGTCCGGGGGCTGTGACAGGTGAGACCGCCGTGACGGACCGCGTCCCGCCCCCGACCCCCACACTGCTGTCCCGGCTCGGTCCCGCTGTCGCCGACTACCCGCCCGGTTCGGTCTTCGGCCCCAGGGACGCCGGATCCTACGAATTCGTCTGGCTGCTGCACGGCAGCGCCTACTGGGTCTGCGGCGACCTGACCGTACCCCTGGGGCCCAGCACACTGCTGCTGGTACGCCCCGGCATGCGCGACACCTTCCACTGGGACGCCCACCGGCCCACCCGGCACGCGTACACGCATTTCCGGCTGCCCACCGCCCCAGGGGACACCGAGCCCACCGACGACACCGGCTGGCCGGTCGTCCGCGACCTGACGGGCCGGGGCGACCCGATGGCCACGCTCTGCCAGTACCTGCTGACGCTCGGCGCGACCCGCCCGCCCGGCTGGGAGCGGCACGCCGAGGAGACCCTGCGCCTGCTGCTCTTCACCTTCGTGCACGGCACCGGCCCCAGCCCAACGGCGCTCCCGGAGCCGCTGCTCGCCATGATGACCGCGGTCCGCCGCCACTGGTCGGACGGCGTCGCCCGCCCGCTCCCCCTGGAGCGGCTGGCACAGGCGGCCGGCGTCTCGGAGAGCACGCTGTCCCGGATCTGCCGGCGGCACCTCGGCGTCAGCCCCGTGGCCGGGCTCGAACGGCTCCGCCTGGCCAGGGCCGAGCCACTGCTGTGGCTGAGCAACCTCTCGCTCCGCGCCATAGCCGTACGGTGCGGCTTCCCCGACGCCTACCATTTCTCGCGCCGGTTCCGTGCCGTCTACGGCATGTCCCCGAGCGCCTTCCGCAAGGTGCCGCCCGAGTCGGCCCCGCCGTCCCCGGTCACCGACGGCGCCCTGTCCGCACTCCAGGCCCTGGCGCCACCCTCGTAAGAGGGCGCGCAGCGCACATGGCCTTCGCTGCCCCGAGGCCGGCCCTCAGACAGCCATCGCGGCTGCGCTCAGCCACTGCCTGCTTGCTGTCGAGCACCGTCTGTGACGGCGGCGTTGCTTACCGGTTCATCGGGCATCGCGTCCGGTAAGCGTGTGTCGACGTTCCGCGAGAGCGGTCGCCGCACCCAGGTCTGGCCGGTCCGCCTTCACCGGCCGGTCACGCCGCCACGGTGGTATCACTGGATGCATGAACCACAACGGCGAACTGGGTGACTTCCTGCGCTCGCGCCGGGCCCGGCTGCATCCCGAGGACGCGGGAGCGGCCTTCGGCGGCGGCGCGCGCCGGGTACCCGGACTGCGCCGCGAAGAGGTCGCCCACCTGGCCGGCGTGAGTACCGACTACTACGCCCGCCTCGAACAGGGCCG
>NZ_JBEOYD010000058.1:0-51617 GCF_040296885.1 Streptomyces sp. NPDC001980
CCGGGTGCGGCCCCGCGCGCCGGGGGCGCCCCCCGCCGGGTGGCCGACCGCTCCGTCCGTCAACACCCGTCAGCGCGCGAGCAGTTCGAGCGTGTCGATCACCCGGTTCGAGAAGCCCCACTCGTTGTCGTACCAGGCGACCACCTTGACGTGGCGGCCGTCGACGCGGGTCAGGGCCGAGTCGAAGATCGACGAGGCGGGGTTGCCCGTGATGTCCGACGACACCAGCGCCTCCTCCGAGTACTCGAGGATGCCCGCGAGCGGCCCCTCGGCCGCCGCGCGGTACGCGGCCAGCACGTCGTCGCGCGTCACGTCACGGGAGACGGTCGTGTTGAGCTCGACGATCGAGCCCACCGGCACCGGCACCCGGATCGAGTCGCCCGACAGCCTGCCGTCGAGGTTCGGCAGCACCAGGCCGATCGCCTTGGCGGCGCCGGTCGTGGTCGGCACGATGTTGACACCGGCGGCACGGGCGCGCCGGGGGTCGCGGTGCGGGCCGTCCTGCAGGTTCTGCTCCTGCGTGTAGGCGTGCACCGTGGTCATGAACCCGTGCTCGATACCGGCGAGTTCGTCGAGGACGGCGGCCAGCGGCGCGAGCGCGTTGGTCGTGCACGAGGCGTTGGAGACGATCGTGTGCAGCTCCGCGTCGTACGCGTCGGTGTTCACGCCGTACGCCAGCGTGACGTCGGCGCCGTCCGACGGCGCGCTGACCAGCACCTTCCGGGCGCCCGCGTCGAGGTGGGCACGGGCCGCCTTCGCCGAGGTGAAGCGGCCGGTCGACTCCAGCACGACGTCCACGCCGAGGTCGGCCCACGGCAGCTGCGCCGGCTCGCGCTCCGCGAGGACCTTGATGCGCCGGCCGTCGACGACGAGGACGTCCCCGTCGACGCTCACCGGGCGCCCGAGGCGGCCGGCGGTCGAGTCGAAGGCGAGCAGCCGCGCGAGGGCGGCCGGCTCCGTGAGGTCGTTGACGGCGACGACTTCCAGGCTGCTGTCCCGCTCCAGCAGGGCGCGCAGCACATTGCGTCCGATGCGGCCGAATCCGTTGACGGCGATACGAGTCATAAGTGGTGTCCCTTCGCTACGCCTCCAGATTCGCGTCCGGCCCGCGGCCGTGACAGCGGCGAGAACGCCATGGTTCAAAAGGATCCCGCCAGCATCCCGCAGGCATCACCCCGGCAGCCCTACTCGCCCTTGGTGAAGGTGCGCCGGTAGTCGCTCGGCGTCGTGCCGAGGATCCGCTGGAAGTGCAGCCGCAGGTTCGCCCCGGTGCCGAGGCCGACGTCGGCGGCGATCTGCTCGACGCTCCGCTCCGAGCGTTCGAGGAGTTCCCGGGCCAGGTCGATCCGGGCGCGCATCACCCACTGCATCGGCGTGTACCCGGTGTCCTCCACGAACCGCCGCGAGAACGTCCGCGCCGACACCCCCGCGTGCCGGGCGAGCACGTCGAGGGTGAGCGGTTCGCCGAGCCGGTGCAGCGCCCACTCCCGGGTCGCGGCGAACCGCTCACCGAGCGGCTCGGGCACGCTGCGCGGCACGTACTGCGCCTGGCCCCCGCTGCGGTAGGGGGCCGCCACCAGCCGCCGGGCCGCGTGGTTGGAGGCGGCAACGCCGAGGTCGCCGCGCAGGATGTGCAGGCACAGGTCGATCCCCGAGGCCGCGCCGGCCGACGTCAGCACGCTGCCCTCGTCGACGAACAGCACGTTCTCGTCCACCTTGACCAGCGGATGCTTCTCGGCCAGGGCGCGCGTGTAGTGCCAGTGCGTGGTGGCGCGCCTGCCGTCGAGCAGCCCGGTCGCGGCGAGCGCGAAGGCCCCCGTCGAGATGGCGGCCAGCCGCGCGCCCCGCCGGTGCGCGCCGAGCAGCGCCTCGACGACGGCCGGCGCCGGGTCCTCCCGGTCCGGGAACCGGTACCCGGGGACGAACACGATCTCCGCCCACTCCAGCGCGTCGAGGCCGTCGGCGACGTGGTACGACAGCCCGTCGCCACCGGTGACCAGACCGGGCGCAGCACCGCACACCCGTACCTCGTACGGCATGCTCGCCCGGGTCGTGAACACCTGCGCCGGGATACCGACGTCAAGGGGTTTCGCCCCCTCCAGCACAAGGACGGCGACACGATGCAGACGGACGGGAGACACATCGATCAGGGTACGAGGACCCGGCCCACACCCGATGCGGCCCACCCACCGGACGTGGGCGGGTCGGTCCCCTTCCACCGTCCGGCCCGCTCCGTGAGCGGGAGCCCGTTCGGGTGGATGCCCGTGGTCGGTGACGGTGGCCGGTCGCCGGGGCCCGATGATGGAGCCATGCCTGGAGCGGACGCAGAGGTGCCGGTGCTGATCGTCGGCGGGGGGCCGGTCGGGCTCACCGCGCGGGCGTTGCTGGATCGGTGGGGGGTGCCGTCCCTGCTGGTCGAGAAGCACCGGGAACTCTCCCCGTTTCCGCGGTCCCGCCTGGTGAACGTGCGGTCCATGGAGATCTTCCGCCGGCTCGGGGTCGCCGGCAGGATCACGGCGGACGCGTTCGCACCCGAGTACGGCCGGGTGCGCTTCCGGGACACCCTGTGCGACCCCGACTTCGCCAGCGCCGCGATGGTCGGGGTGCGCGCATCGGTCGCCGAGAGCCCGGTCGTCGGGGTGGTCACCTCGCAGGACCGGCTGGAGCCCACGCTGCTCGCCGCCGCCGGGGGAGAGGTGCGGTTCGGCACCGAACTGGTCGACCTGGAGGAGGACACGGACGGTGTCGTCGCCGTGCTCGTCGACGGCGGGCGCGCCGTGCGGACCCGCGTCCGGGCCCGGTACGTGGTCGCCGCGGACGGCGCGAACTCCACCGTCCGCGAGCGGCTGGGCATCCCCGCCACCGGCCCCGGAGCGCTCGGCGACTACACCACCGTCGTGTTCGACGCCGACCTGGCCCGCTGGTGCGCACACCAGCCCGCCGGGGTCTACTTCACCGCGTTCGGCACCTTCACCCCGCTCTACCCGGACGGCGGCTGGGCCTGGTTCGGCGCCACACCCGACGGCAACGGGCAGACCGACTGGTCCGGCCGCGTCTCGCACGCGCTCGGCCCCGCCGCCGGCGTACGGGCCGACGTGGTGCGGGTCCAGCACTGGTCGATGACCGCGTACGTCGCCGAGAGCTTCCGGCGGGGCCGGGTCCTGCTGGCCGGCGACGCCGCGCACGCGGTCCCGCCGATCGGCGGCCTCGGCATGAACGCCGGTGTCGCGGACGCGCACAACCTGGCCTGGAAACTGGCCGGCGTGCTGCAGGGCTGGGCCGAACCCGCCCTGCTGGACACGTACGAGACAGAGCGCCGGCCGGTGGCCCGCGAGACCCTCCGCCAGGCGGTCGCCAACACCCACCTCCTGCTCCAGGTGCAGAACCTGCGCAAGGAGCAGTTGTGCAGCGGCTCGTCGGCGCCGGTCGAACTTCCCTGGTCGGAGCGGTACTTCGCACAGCTCGGCCTGGTGCTCGGCACGGCGTACGACTCCGCCGCCGTCCTCGGCGACGGCCATGGCCATGACGACGGCGACGGCCATGGCGACGGCCGGCCGGAGGCCCCCGGCACCGAGTACGTGCCCACCGCGCAACCGGGCCACCGCATGCCCCACCACTGGCTCACCCCGGACCGCTCCACGCTCGACGCGCTCGGCGAGTGGTTCACCGTGCTGACCCCGGACCCCGGCCGCTGGCGGCAGCACACCACCGGACCCTGGCCGTTGCGCGTCGAGCCGCTGTCCGGCGAACCCGCCGACCGGTACGGCCTGAGTCCGCACGGCGGTGCGCTGCTCGTCCGCCCCGACGGCCACATCGCCGCCCGCTGGGACGAACCCCCGTCGGCCGGTTCGGCCCTGCGCGCCGCCCTGACCGCCGTCACGTCGTGCGCGGCGGGGCGGTGCTCTCCCTGACCACCAGGCGGGCCGGGACGAGGTCGGTGCCGGGGCGGGAGTCGTCGCCGGTGCGGAGCCGGCGCAGGACGCCCTGCACACAGCGGCGGCCGACCTCGGCGAAGTCCTGGTGGACGGTGGTGAGGGGCGGGATGAAGAAGGCCGCGTCCGGGGTGTCGTCGAAGCCGACCACACTGATCTCCGCGGGAACGGACCGGCCCCGCCCGTGGAAGGCCCGCAGCAGCCCCAGGGCCATCTGGTCGTTGGCCGCGAACACGGCGGTACAGTCCGGCTCTTCGGCGAGCGCGAGCCCCGCCGCGTAACCGGACTCGGCCGACCAGTCGCCGCGCAGGGGCACCGGAACCGGACACCTCGCCTCCGCCAGCACAGCCCGCCACGCCTGGGCACGGCGCTGGGCCGCGTACGAGGACTCGGGACCTGCCACGTGCCACACCGTGCGGTGGCCCAGGTCCAGCAGGTGCCGTACGGCCCTTTGCGCGCCGTCGGCCTGGTCCGTGTCGACCACGCTGTAGCGGTCCCCGGCGTCCGAGTCCACGACCACCACGTGGACGCCGGGCGGCAGTTGCACGGTGGCGGTGTCGAGCAGGTGGATCTCCATGATGACGATCACGGCGTCCACCGCCAGCTCGCCCATCCGCGTGAAGGCACCCAGCACGTTGTCCTGCGTGGCCACGTCGATGGGGATGAGGGTGATCGCGTAGCCCTCGGCCGCGGCATGCGTGGCGATCGCCTCCACGGTGCGGCTGTTGCCCGTGGAGGAGAGGCTGAACAGGATCACGCCGATGGTGTTGAACCTGCCGTAACGCAGGGCGCGGGCCGCGCTGTTGGGCCGGTAGCCGAGCTCACGCATGGCGGACAGCACCTGCTCCCGGGTGGAACTGACCACCCCGGGATGCCCGTTGGAGACCCGCGAGACCGTCTGCGAGGAGACACCGGCGAGTTCGGCGACGTCCGCCATGGAGACACGCTGCTTGCGGCGCCCACCGGGTACCCCGGAACCGCCCCGCCGCGCACCGCCCGCGGCCGGTGCGACCGGCTGCTCCGGCTCGTTCAGGACCATCGCCCCACCCCTCAAATCTCCTTCATGCACGGGAAGTCGGGACCGGGAATCTTGACGGCCGCAGGAGCGGGTGCCACGATTCCGACGCTTTCGAGTTTACGTAAACATCGCCCCGTGACCAGCCCCGACGGAGATCCCGCGGGCACGGTCGCCGAGGAGATGTTCACGTGAACATGCCGCGTCGATGTTTACGTAAACACGCGGTCGGGCCCGCGGGCCCCTGCGTCGAGCCGCCGTCTTCCGAAAGGGCACGTTGATGCGCAAGACCCCCGCCAGAACCCGGATCACCCCCCGCACCCGCGCCGCCCTCGCGGCGGTCGCGATCGCCGCGGTCGGCGCCACGACCCTCACCGGCAGCCCCGCCTCCGCCGCCGTACCGGGGCACGGCACCAGCCAGTTCAAGGGCGTCAACTGGGCCGACCCGCGCGACAACTACGCCGACGACCCCGTCGTCCTCTCCGGCCTGTCGCTCTCCGACAGCTACGCCCAGACCTACGCCAAGGCGACCCGGGTGATCGCGGCCTTCCGCGCCAACCTCGGGGCCAACACCGTCCGGCTGCCCATCAACCCGTACACGGTCAACGGCGCGTACTGGAAGTCGTACCGCGGGGTCATCGACGCGGCCTCGGCGCAGGGCTTCAAGGTGATCGTCTCCTACTGGGAGGGCACCGGCGCCAACAAGGACGGCTTCATCGACGACGAGGCCACCTACTGGCCCATGTGGGACACGGTCGTGAAGGCCTACCGGCACGACCCGCACGTCTACTTCGAACCGATGAACGAGCCGCACGGCTACACCGACGCCGAGTGGGCCGACCTGGCGGCGAAGTGGCTCGCGACCTACCCGTCCGTCCCGCACGACCGCGTCTTCGTCAGCGGCGCCGGCTACAACGACCACGTCACCACCGTCTGCGCCGACCCGCGCCTGAAGGGCACCTACCTCTCCCTCCACCACTACGGCTTCTGGAAGAGCTACGCCACCTACGACCAGTGGGTGGCCGACCTGAAGGAGCGGCTCGGCGACTGCGCGAACCGCACGGTCGCCGACGAGTTCGGCGCCCCGATGACCACAGGCCTCAATTACAACAAGCCTGCTCCTGACGACAACTCCGTCAACTTCGTCCAGGCCGACACGGACACCTTCCGCAAGCTCGGCATGGGCTCGGTGTACTGGCCCGGCCTGCGCACCGACGACACGTACTCGATCCAGAAGCTGATCGGCGACGCGTCCCGCCCCTGGCTGGCCACCACCAACCAGTCCGGCGCCGACCGCCTCGCCTGGGCCTGGGGCCGCGGCAGGCCGGTGACGGGCTGACCGACTCCGGGGCGGCCGCGGTGCCTGCGAGCACCGCGGCAGCGCCCCGAAGAGGCGCGGGGCTGTATCGCACGTGCGGCTACCGCCGCGTGGGCGCGACCAGCCACGACGGCGCCGCGGTCGGACGACGGCGCAGCGCGGCAACTCGGGCGGAACGCTCAGGGCTGGAGGCGGAGTTGATACGTCAGCCCCGGTCCGCGGGAGAGCCGCGTCTCGCCGGTCACGGTGAATCCGGTCCGGGCGAGGACGGCCCGGGATGCCGCGTTGCCGAGGTCGGCGGCGGCCCGCAGGGTGGTCAGTCCGTAGGTGTCGACGGCGCGTCGGCACACCTCCCGCACGCCCCAGGTGGCGAGCCCCCGCCCGGTGACGCGCTCCGCGATCCGGTATCCCAGGTCGGCGCCGCCGTCCGCGACGTCCACCAGATTGACCCGCCCCAGCACCTCGCCGGCGGCGTCGACCAGCACATGGAAGTAGCAGATCCCGTCCGCCTGTTCGGCCAGTCGCGCACGGTGCACCTCCTCGAACCGGGCGAAGTAGTCGTCGCCGCGGTCGGGGATCGACGCCGCGAAAAAGGCGCGGTTCTCCCGCTCGAAGGTGAGCAGGGCAGGGGCGTGGTCCGGACGGAGCAACTGGAGCTCGGGCATGGGGAGGACGGTAGGCACTCCGGCCGTCGGCCCGCCAGCGGATTAGGGCTTGCGCAGGTCCTTCACCCGGCGGAGTTTGCCGAGTGAGCGCTCCAGGGTCTCCGGGTCGACCACGTCGACCTCGACGGTGACTCCGACGCCGTCCTTGACGCCCTGGGCGATCGTCTTCGCGGCGGCCTCACGGTCGGCGGGGCCGGTGTCGGGCCGCGCCTCCACCCGGACCGTCATGTGGTCCATGCGTCCTTGCCGGCTGATCTGGATCTGGAAGTGCGGGGCCACCCCCGGCGTCCGCAGCACGATCTCCTCCACCTGGCTGGGGAAGACATTGACGCCCCGAAGGATGATCATGTCGTCGGACCGGCCGGTGATCTTCTCGATCCGGCGGAACCCGGGACGCGCCGTGCCGGGCAGCAGCCGGGTCAGGTCGCGGGTGCGGTAGCGGATGATGGGCAGCGCCTCCTTCGTGAGCGAGGTGAAGACCAGTTCGCCGCTCTCGCCCTCCGCCAGCACCTCGTCGGTCAGCGGGTCCACGACCTCCGGGTAGAAGTGGTCCTCCCAGACGTGCAGCCCGTCCTTGGTCTCCACGCACTCCTGCGCGACCCCGGGGCCGATGACCTCGGACAGCCCGTAGATGTCGACCGCGTGGATGTCCAGGCGCTCCTCGATCTCGCGGCGCATCTCCTCCGTCCACGGCTCCGCGCCGAAGATGCCGACCTTCAGGGAGGTGGAGCGCGGGTCGACGCCCTGGCGCTCGAACTCGTCGAGCAGGGTCAGCATGTAGGAGGGCGTGACCATGATGATCTCGGGCCGGAGGTCCTGGATGATCTGCACCTGACGCGCGGTCATGCCGCCGGAGGCGGGGATCACCGTGCAGCCGGCGCGCTCGGCGCCGTAGTGGGCGCCCAGGCCGCCGGTGAACAGGCCGTAGCCGTAGGAGACATGGACCTTGTGCCCCGGGCGGCCGCCGGCGGCCCGGATGGAGCGGGCGACGACGTCCGCCCACATGGACAGGTCGTTCTCCGTGTAGCCGACCACGGTGGGCCGGCCGGTGGTACCGCTGGAGGCGTGCACGCGCCGCACCTCGGACATCGGTACGGCGAACATGCCGAAGGGGTAGGTGTCCCGCAGGTCCGCCTTGGTCGTGAAGGGGAAACGGGCGAGGTCCGCGAGGGTGTGGCAGTCGTCCGGACCCACACCGGCCGCGTCGAACTTCTTGCGGTACAGCTCCACGTTGTCGTACGCGTGCCGCAGCGTCGTGCGCAGCCTGGTGAGCTGGAGCGCCCGGACCTCCTCGCGGGACATCCGCTCGGCCTCGTCCAGCAGTGCCTCGGGAAGCGGCTCTCCCCGGCGAGTGCCCCTCGGCTCGGACACGGTCACTTCGCTGCTCATTGCGGCTCCTCATTCTGCGTGCGGAGGGTGCGACTGCGGCCGCGGAACTCCGCGATCACCTCGTCGCCGCGCACGACACTCACGTCGTAGACACCGCTGCGGCCGAACCGGACGCGTTCGCGCGCGGTGGCGACGAGCACGTCGCCCTCGTAGGCGGGCGCGACGAAGTCGATGTCGGCGCCGGCGGCGACGGTGACCGGCCCGTGGCTGTTGCAGGCACAGGCGAACGCCGTGTCGGCGAGCAGGAAGACATGCCCGCCGTGGGCGATCCGGTGTCCGTTGACCTGCGAGGCGGTCACGGTCATCCGCAGCACGGCCGTCCCTTCGCCGTGCTCCAGCAATTCGATCCCGAGCCGCCGGGAAGCCTCGTCCGCGGCGAACATCGTCTCGACGGGGCCAGGTGTCGTCCCGGGTACCTGGGTCGTCATTTCCACCACCTTGTGAACCGACCGAACATTCGGTTAGCGTGCGGCGTGGTCAAGTAATCCAGCAACACACCTGCATGTCAAGAGGTGTAACGCAGGCCGCGGAAGTGCCCGCGCCACCCTGTCCGACACCCCTTCGCCACCGGCCGCCGCGCCGTCCCGCAGCCGCGGCGAACCGTGCACCCCGAAGCCGAGGAGACCGCCCGATGCCCGACGTCTACCTGATCGACGGGGCCCGCACCCCGCAGGGCCGCTACGGCGGCGCCCTGGCCGCCGTACGGCCCGACGACCTCGCCGCCCTCGTCGTCGGCGAGGCCGTCCGGCGCTCCGGCGTCCCCGGCGAAGCCGTGGACGAGGTCGTCCTGGGAGCCGCCAACCAGGCGGGCGAGGACAACCGGGACGTGGCCCGGATGGCGGTGCTGCTCGCCGGGCTGCCGCACACCGTGCCCGGCTACACCGTCAACCGCCTGTGCGCCTCGGGCCTCACGGCCGTCGCCTCGGCCGCCCAGACGATCCGCGCGGGCGAGGCGGACCTCGTGGTCGCCGGGGGAGTGGAGTCCATGACCCGGGCGCCCTGGGTGATGGAGAAGCCCGGGACGCCGTGGGCCAAGCCGGGGCAGGTGTACGACACGGCGCTGGGCTGGCGTTTCACCAACCCGCGCTTCACCGCGGCCGACCGGGAAGTGCCCGGGGACGCCGGACCCGAGGCGGTCAAGGTCACGCTCTCCATGGGCGAGACCGCGGAAGAGGTCGCCGCCCTGGACGGCATCACCCGTGCCGACTCCGACGCCTTCGCCCTGCGCAGCCACCAGCGGGCCGTGGCCGCCCAGGAGGCGGGCCGCTTCGACCGCGAGATCGTGCCCGTACCGGTGCGCGACGGCGAGGTCACCCGGGACGAGGGCCCCCGCCCCTCCACCACCCTGGAGAAGCTGGGCTCCCTGCGCACCGTCTTCCGCGCGGACGGCATCGTCACGGCGGGCTCCTCCTCACCGCTGTCCGACGGCGCGGCCGCCCTGGTGGTCGCGAGCGCCGAGGCCGTGGAGCGGTACGGCCTCACCCCGCGGGCCCGGATCGTCGCCTCGGCCTCGGCGGGCGTGCAGCCCAACCTCATGGGTCTCGGCCCGGTCCCCGCCACCGAGAAGGCCCTCGCCCGCGCCGGCTGGCAGACCGGCGACCTGGACGCCGTGGAGCTCAACGAGGCGTTCGCCGCCCAGGCACTGGCGGTGATCCGCCGCCTCAAACTCGACGAGGGCAAGGTCAACGCCGACGGCGGCGCCATCGCCCTCGGCCATCCGCTCGGCTGCTCCGGCGCCCGCATCCTGCTCACCCTGCTCGGCCGCCTCGAACGCGAGAACGGCCGCCGCGGCCTGGCCACGCTCTGCGTAGGAGTCGGTCAGGGCGTCGCACTCCTTGTGGAGCGGGTGTGACCACTTCTCCGTCGTACGACACCCTCCTTGTCGAGGAGCGCGCCGACCGGGTCGTCGTCACCCTCCACCGGCCCGAGGCCCGCAACGCCATCAGCGGCCGGATGATCGGCGAACTGCACCGGGTCTGCGAGCAACTGGAGCGGGATCCCAAGCTGCTGCTCCTGACCGGCCACGGCGGGGTCTTCGCGGGCGGCGCCGACATCGCCGAACTCCTGGAGCGCGGCAGTGACGAGGCGCTCCAGGGCATCAACAGCCGCCTCTTCGAGCGGGTCCGACGGCTGCCCATGCCCACGCTGGCCGCCGTCGAGGGCTGGGCCCTGGGCGGCGGGGCCGAGCTGGCCTACGCCTGCGACCTGCGGATCGCCGGCCCCGGAGCCGTCTTCGGCAATCCCGAGCCCGGCCTCGGCATCCTCGCGGCGGCCGGCGCCTGCTGGCGGCTGCCCGAACTGGTCGGTGAGTCGGTCGCCAAGCAGATCCTCCTCGCCGGCCGCACCCTCGACGCACCGGCCGCGCTCGCCGCGGGCCTGGTCATCGACGTCGTCCCCGCCGAGGAACTGCTGACGGCGGCCCACGCGCTGCTCGACCGGATGGCACGGTCCTCGGCCACGGCCCTGCGGCTGACGAAGCTCGTCGTCGACTCGCCCGGCGCCCACCCGATCGCCGACGACCTGGCGCAGGCCGTGCTCTTCGAGGGGCAGGACAAGAAGGACCGTATGACGCGCTTCCTGGAGAAGAGCGCTTCCAGGAACGCGGCCCGGAACACGTCGGACAACCCGGAGCAGGAGAGGAGCCGCGCATGACATCGGCACCCAGGACCGTCGCGGTCATCGGCGGCGGCCGCATGGGCGCGGGGATCGCCCAGTCCTTCGCCACCGCCGGCTCGGCCGTCACCGTGGTGGAGAGCGGGGCGGAGGCCGCCGCGGCGGCGCTGGAGCGGATCGGCGGCAGCCTGCGGCGAGCCGCGGAACGGGGTCACCTGACGGAGGACGCGGAGCAGGTCGCCGGCCGGGTGACCGCCGTCCCCACGGTGGTGGCGCTTCCGGCGGAGGCGGAGCTGGTCGTGGAGGCCGTACCCGAGGATGCGGCGCTCAAGGCCCGTCTCCTGAAGGCCGCCGAGGAGGCCGTGGGCGACACCACCGTCCTGGCCACCAACACCAGCTCCCTGTCGGTGACCGACCTCGCCTCGGTCCTCCGGCGCCCGGACCGCTTCCTCGGCATGCACTTCTTCAACCCGGTGCCCGCCTCCGCGCTCGTCGAGATCGTCGTCGCCCCCGAGACCGCCCCGGGCACCGTCGAGGCCGCCCTGGAATGGACCGCGGCGCTGGGCAAACAGGACGTGGTCGTCAGGGACTCGCCCGGCTTCGCCAGCAGCCGGCTCGGGCTGGCCCTGGGGCTGGAGGCGATCCGGATGGTCGAGGAGGGCGTCGCCGTGCCCGAGGCCATCGACGACGCCATGCGGCTCGGCTACAACCACCCCATGGGCCCGCTGCGCCTGACCGACCTGGTCGGGCTCGACGTACGGCTCGCCATCGCCGAGTATCTGCACGCGACCCTCGGTGACCGCTTCGCCCCGCCGCAGCTGCTGCGCGACAAGGTGGCCCGCGGCGAACTCGGACACAAGACGGGACAGGGCTTCTACACATGGTGACCGCGGCGGCCCGCACTACCTCTCTTCGGGACACGGCGGCCGCGCTGCTCACTGCGCTGATCGGCGCAGCCCCTTGCCAGACCGGGGAGGGCGCACCTTATGATGAACCGAACGAATGGTCGGTTGGGAGTTGGTGGAGATGACTGAAGCGGCCGGAAGGGACGCCGGGCCCGATCTGGAGTCCCACTTCGAGGCGACGATCTCGCGGGACCAGCGGATCGAGCCGCGCGACTGGATGCCGGAGGGCTACCGAAGGACGCTGATCCGGCAGATCGCCCAGCACGCGCACTCGGAGATCATCGGCATGCAGCCGGAAGGCGAGTGGATCACCAAGGCGCCCTCGCTGCGCCGCAAGGCGATCCTGTTCGCCAAGGTCCAGGACGAGGCCGGCCACGGCCTGTACCTGTACTCGGCCGCCGAGACCCTGGGCATCGACCGCGCGGAGCTCACCGAGCGCCTCCTCGAAGGCCGCCAGAAGTACTCGTCGATCTTCAACTACCCGACGCTCAGCTACGCGGACGTCGGCGTCATCGGCTGGTTCGTCGACGGCGCGGCCATCTGCAACCAGGTGCCGCTGTGCCGCAGCTCGTACGGCCCCTACGCGCGCGCGATGGTGCGGATCTGCAAGGAGGAGTCCTTCCACCAGCGGCAGGGCTACGAGCTGCTGATGACCATGATGCGCGGCACCGACGCCCAGCGGGAGATGGTGCAGGACGCGGTGGACCGCTGGTGGTGGCCGTCCCTGATGATGTTCGGCCCGCCCGACGACGACTCGCCCAACTCCGCCCAGTCGATGGCCTGGAAGATCAAGCGGCACAGCAACGACGAACTGCGCCGCCGCTTCGTCGACATGACCGTGCCGCAGGCGGCCAAGCTCGGCGTGACCCTGCCCGACCCCGAGCTGCGCTGGAACGAGGAGCGCGGCCACCACGACTTCGGCACCCCCGACTTCTCCGAGCTGAAGGAAGTCATCAGCGGCAACGGCCCGTGCAACGCGGAGCGGATGGAGCGCCGCCGGGCCGCCCACGAGGAAGGTGCCTGGGTGCGTGCGGCCGCCAGTGCCCACGCCACCAAGCAGGCCGCCCGAGCCCGCGAGGAGGCAGTGGCATGAGCGACACCGGGAACTGGCCCCTGTACGAGATCTTCATCCGCGGCAAGCGCGGCCTCAACCACGTCCACGTCGGCTCGCTGCACGCGGCCGACGACCAGATGGCCCTCACCCACGCCCGCGACCTGTACACCCGCCGCAACGAGGGCGTCAGCATCTGGGCCGTGCGCTCCGAGCACATCGCCGCCTCCACCCGGGACGAGAAGGACCCCTTCTTCGACCCCAGCGCCGACAAGGTCTACCGGCACCCGACCTTCTACGACATCCCCGACGATGTCCCGCACATCTAGGAGCCGGTGATGAGCGACGACCACGTCTACCTGAGCCTGGCCGAGGGCCACGACGACAGCGACGCCCGCTGGGCCTTCGGCACCGGCTTCGAGGACCCGCTGCACGGCGTCGACACCGCAGTGCCCGAGGGCGTCGACGCGGCCGCACTGGCCGCGGACTGCCTGGCGCTCGGCGACGACGCCCTGGTGCTGGCCCAGCGGCTCGCCGAATGGGTCACCCGGGCCCCCGAGCTGGAGGAGGAGGTGGCACTGGCCAACATCGGGCTCGACCTGCTGGGCCAGGCCCGCCTGCTGTACGCCCGCGCCGGCCAGACCGACGGCACCGGCCGCACGGAGGACGCCTACGCCTACTTCCGGGACGCCGACGAGTTCCGCAACGTACGCCTCGCCGAACTCCCCAACGGCGACTTCGCCTTCTCCGTCCTGCGCCTCCTGGTGTTCGCGAGCTGGCGGCTCGCCCACTTCACCGAACTGGCCGCCGCGCCCGACCCGGTGCTCGCGGCGATCGCGGCCAAGGGCGTCAAGGAACTCACCTACCACCGGCAGTACTCCGCCGAGTGGGTCGTACGCCTGGGCGACGGCACGGAGGAGTCGCACGCGCGGATGCTGACGGCCCTGGAGGCGCAGGCCCCCTACTGGGAGGAACTGTTCGCCGCCCACGACGTGCGCGACGCGGTGCTGGCGGACCTCCACCAGGTCCTCGACGCGGCCGGACTCCCCATGCCGGCCGTCCGACCGCTGCCCGGCCAGGGCCGCGACGGCGGGCACACCGGTCATCTGGCCCCGCTCCTCGCGGAGTTGCAGAGCGTGGCCCGCGCCCACCCGGAGGCGACGTGGTGACCGTTCTGACCGACGCCCGGCGGGCCCGGCACATCGCCGAACAGGTGCCCGACCCGGAGCTTCCGATGCTCACCCTCGCCGACCTCGGCGTGCTGCGGGACGTCACCGTCGAGCCGGACGGCACGGTGGTCGCCGACCTCACGCCGACCTACTCGGGCTGCCCCGCCATGGCCGAGATGCGCGCAGGGGTCGCCGCCCGCCTGCGGGACGCCGGCTTCGGCCGCGTGGAGATCCGCACGGTCCTCGACCCGCCGTGGACCACTGACTGGATCACCCCCGAAGGGCGCCGCAAACTCGCCGACCACGGCATCGCACCGCCCAACACCGCGCCCCGGCGCCCCGCGGGTCCCGTCCCGCTGGACCTGTCGCCGACCCGGCGCACGGTTCCGTGTCCCCGCTGCGGATCGGCCGCCACCGAGGAGACCTCCCGGTTCGCGGCCACCTCCTGCAAGGCGCTGTGGCGCTGCCTCAGCTGCCGGGAGCCGTTCGAGTACGTCAAGGAGATCTGATGGCAGAGCTGACGGCACCGACCGCCGGTGCCCCCGCGACGACAGCACGCCGGCGCCGCCCTGCCTTCCATCCCCTGCGCGTCGCCGCGGTGCAGCCCCTGTGCGAGGACGCGGTGGCGGTCACCTTCGACATCCCCGCGGCCCTGGCGGAGGAGTTCGCCTTCGGGCCCGGCCAGTCGCTCACCCTCCGCCGCGAGGTCGACGGGCGCGACGAGCGGCGCTCCTACTCGATCTGCTCGCCGGCCGGCACCGCGCCCCGCATCGGCGTCCGCGAGGTGCCCGGCGGACTCTTCTCCTCCTGGCTGGTCCACGAGGTGCGCCCGGGCGACACCGTCCAGGTGATGGCCCCCACCGGAGCCTTCACCCCCGACCTCACGGTCCCCGGCCACCACGTGCTCATCGCGGCCGGCTCGGGCATCACCCCCATGATGTCCATCGCCGAGTCGGTCCTCGCCGCCGACGACCGCTCGACGGTGACGCTGTTCTACGGCAACCGCCGCACCGACACCGTGATGTTCGCCGACGAACTCGCCGACCTGAAGGACGAGTACCGCACCCGCTTCCACCTCGCCCACGTCCTCTCCCGCGAACCCCGGGAAGCCGAACTCCTCTCCGGCCGCCTCGACGGCGGCCGCCTCGGTGCGCTCATCGACGGCCTGGTCGACATCGAGGGCGCCGACCACTGGTGGCTGTGCGGCCCGCACGGCATGGTGCTCGACGCGCAGAAGGTGCTCGCAGAACTGGGCGTCCCCACCGGCCGGATCCACCAGGAGCTCTTCTTCGCCGACGAGCCGATCGAGCCCCTCCGCCACGAGGAGGCGGTGGCGACGGGCCCGGCCAGCGAGGTCACCGTCACCCTCGACGGCCGCTCCACCACCGCGCGCCTCCCGCGCGAGCGCACCATCCTCGACTCCGCCGCCCGCATCCGCCCGGACCTCCCCTTCGCCTGCAAGGGAGGCGTCTGCGGGACCTGCCGCGCCCGCATCACGGACGGCGAGGCCGACATGCGCCGCAACTACGCCCTGGAACCCGCCGAGGTGGACGCAGGCTACGTCCTGACCTGTCAGTCCTACCCGGTCTCCGAGTCGTTGACGGTCGACTACGACAGCTGACCCGGCCCGGCGGGCCGTGCCGCCGGGGGGTGCGGAAATCCGTCGCGGCCCGTGCGGATGGGCCGCTAGCCTCCGGCTGAGCGCAGCCGGGCGGCTGCCCGCGAAGGGAGCCAGGCATGGGGACCGGACGGTTGGGCCTGTTGCTGGACCAGTTCGACATCACCAGGGAGCGGGCCCAGGTGCGGCTGACCGGACTCGGCGACGAGGAGTACCTGTGGGAACCGGTGCCCGGCTGCTGGTCGATCCGGCACCGCGGCGAGGCGACGACGCCCAGAGCGTACGGTCCCGGTGACTGGGTGCTAGACCTGGGCGTCCCGGACATCCCGGCGAGCGAGTACGCCGAGGTGGCCCGGCAGGCCGCCGGAGGCATGAGCGTGGCCAAGATCGCCGACGACTGGAGCGTGAGCGTCGAACGGGTCGAGCAGATCCTCGACCGCAGCGCTCCGCCGGAGCCCGACCGGACCGCGGTGACGACGATCGCGTGGCGGCTGGGGCATCTGCACTCGGGCTTCGCGGGCGGATGGGAGTGGACCTTCGGCGAACGCCGCCGGGATCCGAAGCAGATGGTCGACTTCACCCCCAGCGCCGCCCTGGCCCTCGACCGGTTCTGGGCGGACGTGGACCGCTGGCGCGACAGCGTCGCCGAGGTCACCGACGAGCAGCTCGACACCGTCGGCTTCTCCCAGTACCCGTACGGCTCCGATCCCGACGACGCCTTCGTCGACGTGCTGTGGGGCACCAATCTCGAACTCATCCACCACATGGCCGAGATCGCCCTGCTCCGCGACCTGTGGCGGGCCCGCCGGATCTAGTCCTGCGCCGGGGCGGGCCGCACCAGGCCCATCACCTGTTCCACCAGCTCGTTGCTCAGGCTGGGTGTCGTCAGCGGAGGGTCGGCGGGACGCTGCCGCAGGCCGTTCAGGAGGATCTCGATGTAGCGGCGCCAGATGTCGGGCCGTCGGCCCTGGGTGAACTGGGCGGCGGCGATGAGCATCTGCTGCATGACGGGGATGTCGGAGGCGGTCACCTCCGCCCGCAGCTGCCCGCTGTCCTGGGCCCGCCGGATGAGCGCCTCCAGGTAGGGGAGCATGCCCCCGCGGGCCGTCTCGAAGGGCTCGGAACTGTGGCTCCCCAGCATGATCACCTCGTGCAGGCCGCGGTTCTCGGCGAGGTCGGCCGTCATCGTCATGAGGAAGTCGACGAGCCCCTGCCAGGGATCGGGGTGGGCGAGCGCTTCTTCCGCGGACTCCTGCCGCATCGCGAGGTCCTGCTCGAACACGGCCCGTACCAGGGCCTCCTTGCTCGGGAAGCGGCGGTACATCGTGCCGACGCCGACTCCGGCGTGCTTGGCCACGTCGTCGAGGGTCACCCCGAGACCGCGCCGGCCGAAGACCTCCCGTGCCGCCAGCAGGATCCGCTCCCGGTTGCGGGCGGCGTCGCGCCGCAGAGGGCGCTCGCCGTCCTTCGACGTACTCTCCGGGTCACGCTCGGCCATGCGCACATGGTAGCCCTGTGGATCATGTGCGCACGGCCCTGCCGTCCGGGTCAGGATCCGCCGCGCTCGCGCGGGATCTTCTGCCCGGCCTCGACCGCGACCGGCAGCCGGTTCTCGGCCGGCGGCAGCGGGCAGGTGGCCAGGTCCGTATAGGCGCAGGGCAGGTTCGCGGCGCGGTTGAAGTCCAGGACCACCGTGCCGTCGGCGGCGGGCGGGTCGACGGTCAGGGACCGGTTGGCGGCGTAGGTGGTGACGCCGGAGGTCGCGTCGGTGAACAGCACCATCAGCCCGCCCGGACGGTGTCCGGGGAACGCGGTCAGGGACAGCTGCCGCCCCGCCAGCTCGAACTCGATCCGGCCCGGGGCGTCGTACACGTGCTCAAGGCCTGCCACCGCGGCGCCCACCGTGGTCGGCCGCGGCTCGTCGAAGGAGACGTACCGGCCCGTCACGGCCCAGCGCGGGTCGGGGGCGTAGGCGGGGGTTCCGGTGAAGGCGGTGCGCAGCGGGGCGTCCGGGTGCCGGGGACGCACGATGTCGTTCCCGCCGCGCTTGGCGACCTCGATGACCGCGTCGCCCCAGACCGCTTCGACGCTGCTGCGCTCCGGAAGCACGCCGAAGCGATGCTCGCCCCGCACCGGCGTGCCGTCGACGACCAGCTCCTCGCCGTCGTCCAGGGCGACGACGACCCCGTCCGGGCCGGTGCGCCAAGCACCGGGGGCGTCGGGGAAGCGCTGCGGACGGTCGTCGAGCCAGTGCAGACCGGTGATGGCCAGGAACCCGTGCGGGGCGGAGATCCGGGCCTCCTGGGCACGGTGCCAGTCCTGCCAGCTCTCGGTGAAGACCTGGAGATCCGTCGTGGTGGCCTCAGTCGTCATGGGTCCTCTTTCGTCGGGCGAGGCGCTGCAACAGCCGTACCCGTCAGAACGGGGGCCGACGAGGCCGCATTCCGGTCCACGTGTGACAGCTTCTTGTCAGTCGTGTGTCACGGTCGTTCAGGACGCGGGCCCCCAGGACCTGTCGCTGGGGTGTGCCGTGCCGGGGGACGTGAGGGGCAGGTTGACGAAGGACGCGGCGTCCGCCGAGCGCTCGACCGTGTACACGCCGGCGGCGAGGTCGGCCAGTTGCCGTGGGGTGGGGGAGACGGGGTAGTGGAAGTCGGCGGGCGGGCCGCTGGTGAGGGCGACCCGGATGCGGTAGCCGGCCGGGATCCGCGTGAGGCTGGGCAGCAGGGAGACGTCGTACCGGGTCGTGCTGCCGGGCGTCACGGGCCGTTGCGCGGCCTGGGTGAAGGGGTGGCTCGGCTTGAGCAGTGCCTTGTTCGCGCCGTACCAGCTCTGCCCGGTGTCCACGGCGCGCTGGCTGCCCAGCAGGACGCCGTCGGCCTGCTTGGTCACCGTTCCGTCCGGCGCGACGATGCCCAGCGTCGCCGACAGCTCGGTCTCCGTCGTGGTCGCCGCCGCGTAGACGGTGACGTCGGCCGGACCGTCGAGGAGTGCCGCGTCGGTGAGCGGGGCGGTGGTGTAGGTCAGCGAGCCGTCCGAGGAGGTGGACGCGGCCCAGGAGAGCCGGTCGCCCGCTCGTCCGGACGGCCTGGCCGCGGTAAGCGAGCCGTCGCCGAGGTAGTAGGTCCGCGCCTGCGGCGACAGGGGCCAGGCGGCGCTGTCGGTCCAGGAACCGGCGCCGTTCTCGAAGAGGTGCAGGGGCGTCGAGGTGTCGGCCATGCCGGTCGGCGCGTCCTTCAGCCAGGTCTCGAACCACTCCAGCCGAATGGCCTGCAGTTCGGCCTCGTCGACGTGCTCGCCGTGGGTCCAGGGTCCGACGATCGCCTGGTAGCGGCCGGTGACGGTTTCACCCGCCCTGATCGGAGCGGTCGACGGCCGGCCGAAGTAGGCGTTCTGGGCGGCCACGTAGGCGCCCAGATTGCCTCCGGGG
The DNA here is from genome assembly GCF_040296885.1 of Streptomyces sp. NPDC001980. Classification (NCBI taxonomy): domain Bacteria; kingdom Bacillati; phylum Actinomycetota; class Actinomycetes; order Kitasatosporales; family Streptomycetaceae; genus Streptomyces; species Streptomyces sp. NPDC001980. Next base: position 19,106 of record NZ_JBEOYD010000058.1, read on the forward strand.
AACAGGTCCTGCCAGCCGGCCTCGCTGAGTGCCGGAATGCCGTTGCGCACGATCCGCGGCATGAGCTTCTGGACGTTCCGGTCCTGCCAGTAGGCGTCGTCGTACGCGCGTGAGCCGCCGTCGGCCTGCTGGGCGATCGTCACGGACTGCGGGTCGGTGGCCGGATCGTCCTCGGGGCCGCGCGGCTCGGCCCGGGCGATGCCGGCCACGAAGCCGGTGGGGATGCCGCCGTTGGCGGTGAGGTCGTTGTAGAAGTCGGAGTCGGTGCAGAACGGTGCGATGGCCTTGAGCGCCGAGTTCCTGCCCACGGCCGCCGCCGTGGACCACTGGTTCACCCCGAGATAGGAGCAGCCGTCCAGCCCCACCTTGCCGTCGGACCCCGGCAGGGTGTGGGCCGCCCAGTCGACCAGCTCGGCGCCGTCCTCGCCCTGCCGGTCACCGAACCAGTCGACCTGCCCGCCGGAGTCACCCGTGCCCCGGACCGCCGAGGCCACGAAGACATAGCCCCGCTGGACGAAGTAGGTGCCGTTGTCCGCGGGGTCGGAACGCTGGGTGCCGTACGGGTTCTGCGACAGCAGTACCGGGAACGTGCCGGACGCGCGCTCCCCGGTGTCCGGGTCCGTCGGGTAGACGATCTCGACGGCGATCTTCACTCCGTCGTCCATGGTCACCGTGGTGTGCACGGGCCGGCTCGCCGCGTACGAGGCCGCGGGCGGCTGCCACACCGAGGGCTGCGCGGTCGCGGTCGCCGGCTGGCCCGCCGCCACCAGTACCAGCGCGGCCGAACCGCCGGTCAGCACCGAGAGGGCGGGAGAGGACCTGAACCTGGAGCGGGCCTTGCTCTTCGTCATGCGGGTTCCTTGGGATCGGGGATCTCCGTCTGCGCCGCACGCCCGGCCTGAAGCGCCCCGGGCGGTGCCACGGCCATGAGTCATCGACCGAATGGTCGGTAGTCTGTGAAGCGCGGCCGGGAGCTGTCAAGGTCCCCGGAACGGGCAGAAGTTCGGCCCTCCGGACGCTTCCGTCCGGGCCTAAGTGGAGATAGCCTCTCCGTCTTGAGGTGCGTCGGCGCGCGCCTCAAGCCCCTTGACGGTCAGGCCTCTTCGCCGTCGCCCAGGGCGTCGCGCAGCGCGGCGCGGGAGGCCACGCCCAGCTTGGGAAAGAGCTGGTGGAGGTGGGTGGAGACGGTACGCGGAGAGAGGAAGAGCCGTTCACCGATCTGCTTGTTGGTGAGGCCCGCCGCCGCGAGCAGGGCGATCTCGCGCTGCTGCGGGGTGAGCGATGCAAGACCGCTGCCACCGGCCGGCCCGACGGTCAGCCCCGTGGCGCGCAGCTCGTTGCCGGCCCGGGCCGCCCAGGGGCGGGCGCCGAGGCTCTCGAACGTGTCGAGCGCGGCACCGAGGTGGGTGCGTGCCTCGGTGGTGGACTTCGCCCGCCGGAGCCGTTCGCCGTGGGCGAGCCGCACCCGGGCCAGCTCGAACGGCCAGCGGTCGGTGCCCGGAACGGCGAGCGCCTCCTCGAACAGCCCGATCGCGTCGGCGTCGTCGGCGACGAGCGCCGCCGACGCGTTGACGATCATGGCGAGTCGTGGCGAGATCGCGGCGAGCCCGGCGTCCCGCATCGCGGCGACGTGGGCGGCGGCCTCCGCGAGGCGGCCTGTGCGCACCGCGGCCTCGACCACGTCCATGACGACGTGCAGCGCGGCCGGAACGTGCGACGCCAGCTCCCCGGCGGGGCTGACGGCGGACGCGTGCCGGTACGCGTCCTCGAACCGGCCCCGGCCGAGCGCGGCGAGCGCCCGCGCGTGCGAGGCGCTCGACAGCAGGAAGTTCGTCCCGCGCGGTCGCGCCCACAGGACCATCTCGTCCGTCAGCGTCCGGACGGCGGTCGCGTCGCCGCGCGCGGCCGCGACCAGCGCATGCTGGTAGCGGAACTCCGCCGACATCAGCTGATAGCTGTGGGCCTCGCCCAGCCGGCGGCCCCGGTCGGCCTGCCGCTCCAGCTCGTCCCACTCACCCGACGCGAAACAGTCCCTGCCCAGGAACACCAGTGCCTGGATCTCGAGGGTGACCGAGCCGCTGTCCCGCCCCTCCCTGAGCACCCGCCGCAGCGCGGTCCTGCACTCCGGCAGCCGGTCGACATAGAGGGAGGTCACGGCGGTCCGGATGACCCGGACCGGGTCCCGCTCCCGGTCGAGCGAGGCCAGCAGGGCGTCGAGCCTTTCGAGCGCGGGCCGTCCCGCCCGGGCCGGATCGGCCATGGCGTCGAGACTCAGCGCCAGCAGGTCCGGGACCGCCGGTACCAGCAGGCCGAACGCCCGGCGCACCGGTTCCCACACCTCGGCACGCTCACGGGCGTGACACACCCAGGTCAGGTTGTGCAGCGCCTCCAGCATGGCGGTGTCGGTCGCGTCGTACGGCCGGTCCTGCATCTCGACGGCACCCACGAGCAGCCGGTGGGCGGTTGCGAGGTCGCCCTCGCCGCTGAGCAGGATGTGATGGGCCGCCGCGACGGCGGCCACCAGCGGCCCGGCAAGTCCGCCGTCGGCCTTGCGGGCCTCCTCAAGCAGCCTCGGCACGTCCCGCAGATCACCGGTCAGGTCCGCACCGAGATACGCTGCCTCGGCGATCCGCCGGCTGCGCTCGTAGCCGCGCGGACTCAGCTCCGCGGCGCGCAGCAGCGCGGCGACGGCACCGCCCGCGTCGCCCCGCCGCACGATGTCGCGCGCCACCTGTTCGAGCAGTCCGGCGACGTCCTCGCTCGGCCCGACCGTGGCGTGGGCGAGATGCCAGGCACGGCGCTCGGGCCGGTCGGCCCGGAACTCGGCCAGGGCACGGTGTACGTCCCGGCGCTGGCCGCTCGTCGACAGTTCCACGACGGCCGAACGGGTGAGGGGGTGGCGGAACTCCAGCCGGCCGGTGCCGTCGTCCACGTGCACGAGCCCCGCCCGCTCCGCGGGGGCCAGGTCCCGCACCCCCGTCGGATCGGCCCCGGCCGCCGCCAGAACTCCCAGTTCACCGGTGCCGTCCAGGGCCGCGTACAGGAGAAGCGACCGGGTCGGGGCGGGCAGCGCCGTCACCCGGGACGCGAACACCGCCTGCAGCCGGCGGCTCAACGGCAGCACCTCCGGGACCGGGGACGCGGGGTGCCGCGTGTCGCTCAGGGCGATGGGCAGCTCCAGCAGGGCCAGTGGGTTGCCCTGCGCCTCGTCCAGCAGCCGCTCCCGCACGCGCGGCGCCAGCGCCGGGAAACGGTCCTGGATCAGCACCGCCGCCGCGGTCGCGTCGAGCGGCCGTACGTGGTGGTCGGGCACCCCGCCGCGTTCGAAGAAGGTCCCTTCCTCCGCCCGGTGCGCGCCGAGGAAGCCGACCCGGCTGCCGTTCAGACGGCGGGCGACGATGCCCAGCACCACGGCACTGGCCCGGTCCAGCCACGGCAGGTCGTCCACGACCACCAGCAGCGGGCACTCCCCGGCGGCCTGGACGAGCAGCGTCAGCGCCGCGTTCGACACCAGCAGCTGGTCGGACGGCGCCCCCTCGGCCAGCCCCAGCGCGACACTCAGCGCACCGCGATACGGCTCGGCCAGCCGCTCCAGCCCGGTCAGCAGCGGATGCAGGACCTGATGCAGTCCCGCGAAACTCACGGTGCTCTCGAACTCCACACCGGCCGCACGGACGACCCGCATGCCCACGTCCCGGGCGTACGCGGCCGCGGCGTCCAGCAGCACCGTCTTGCCGACACCCGCGTCCCCGGACAGCAGCAGCGCGCCGCCCGAGCCCCGGGCCTCGTCGACGAAGCCCCGGATCACACCGAGGTCGTACTCGCGCCCGACCAGCCGCCCCGCCGACCCCGCCGGCGGAAGACCGGCACCGTCCATGCACGTCTCCTTACCGACGCCCGTACCCTACGCCGGGACGACGCCGCCGCGCATGCCGCGACCAGGCACGCGGCGACCAGGCACGCGGCGGCCGGGACTGGGACGGCCGGGACCGCGGGCGTCGCCCGGATCCCGGCCGTTCGTCCGAGGACGCGGGGTCAGCCCTGCGCGGCCCGCCTGATCAGTGCGGCCACCTCGGCCGGCTGCGACACGTACACCGCGTGGCTGCCGTGGACCTCCACGACCTGCGAGCCCGCCCGCTCCGACATCGCCCGCTGGGCCGGCGGCGGGATCATCCTGTCGTCGGTGGCGACCAGGTACCAGCTCGGCTTCACCCGCCAGGCGGGCTCCGCCACGGCGCCGCCGAGTGCGTCGACACCCCACGGCACCTGCGAGTCGGCCATGAACGCCGCCAGTTCGGCCGGCACGTCACCGGCGAAGGCGTCCGCGAACTTCGCACGGTCCAGGAACAGGAAACCGTCCTGCGGCGGCAGGATGGGCGGCACCGGGGCGCCGGGCGGCGGGTCGGCGATGAGCGAGCTCACCGACTCGCCCTTGTCGGGCGCGAACGCGGCGATGTACACGAGCGCCGCGACCTTCGGGTGGTTGCCCGCTTCGGAGATCACGGCACCGCCGTAGGAGTGCCCCACCAGGACGACCGGACCGTCCTGGGCGTCGAGGACCTTCCGCGTCGCGGCGACGTCCCCCTCCAGGGACAGCGTCGGGTTCTGGACGATGGTGACGTGGTAGCCGTCCCCCTTGAGGGCGTCGTACACCCCCTGCCACCCGGACCCGTCCACGAAGCCTCCGTGGACGAGAACGACGTTCCTCGGTTCCGTACTCATGGCCTCTCCTTCGGCGCGGCCGACCGTCGCGGCCGCACGAGGAAAACTAGGCGTGGGCCGTTGTGATCGATTCCGTCAACTGACGTAGTCCGCAGAACACGCCGCATCCGGACGGTGCCGACACCCTTGCGACCGCGTGCGGAAGTTGCCACGCTGGACATTCACACCGCTTGCTCCTGCTCTCACCACGGCGTTCGCGAGACCGCCGGCCCCGACCAGTCCCGGCTCGATACGTTCGTGCGCGCTGCTCTCCCTCCCGGCGTTGAAGCGCGTACACCGCGCCCGAGCACCACAGCGACCGGCCGGACAGCCGCCGCCTCACCTGTGGAGCACACCATGGACACGAGCGAGGAGGCCGCCCGCGGCCTGACCGACATCCAGGACTTCCTGTACCACCAGGCCCATCTACGAGCGGCACGCCGACGCGTCTCGGCCTTCGTCGCACGGGAGCCGGGGCTGACCCAGGAGCAGAAGACCGACATCGAGCGCTGGTATCTCCAGGAACAGACCTACGTGGCCCACATGGTGACCGAGCACATCGCCGCCAGCGTCAGCGCGGTGGAACAACGGCACCACGCCCGCTTCGGACGGTGGCTGCGCGGCACGCTGACCGCGATGCTCCTGGTCACCGCGGCGATGGCACTGTGCGTCACCATGGTGCTGGTCGGCGCGTCATAGCCCGACGGACCGACGGAACACGGAGATGGGGCCCGGCGCTCGCGCCGGACCCCATCGAAGCCGGCCCTACTTCTGCCCGGCGAGCCAGTCGGCGAACCTGACCTCGCCGAGCTCCGCACCCGGGCCCGGCAGGAGTGTGTCCTCCTGGAGTTCGGCACCCCAGTACGTCGCCTGCGGGTCCGTGACGATCTTGCGGGTGTCGTCCTGGGCAGCGAGCCCCATCCGGATGAACTCCTCCAGCTCGAAGCTCTCCGGGCCGCCGGCCTCCACCACGCCGTTCACCGGGGCGCCGACCGTGGCGCGGGCCACGGCCGCGGCCACGTCGTCGGAGACCATGGGCTGGATCCGGCCGGCCGGCAGCCGCACGGTGTCGCCCTCGGTGACCCCGTCGGCGAGCCCCTTCGCGAACTCGAAGAACTGGGTCGCGTGGACGATGGAGTAGGGGATGCCGGACGCCTCGATCAGCTCCTCCTGGGCCTGCTTGGCCCGGAAGTAACCGCTGCCCTGGAGCCGGTCGGTGCCCACCACGGACAGCGCCACATGGTGCCGCACGCCGGCCTCGGCCTCCGCCTTGAGGAGGTTGGCCGTGGAGGCACGGAAGAAGTCCATGACGGCCTGGTCCTCGAACGAGGGCGAGTTGGACACGTCGACCACGACCGAGGCGCCCTCCAGGGCCTCGGCCAGGCCCTCGCCGGTGAGGGTGTCGACGCCCGTGCTCGGCGCGGCGGCGACCGCCTCGTGCCCCTGCTCGCCGAGCCCGCGGACCAGCTTGGAGCCGATGAGCCCGGTGCCACCGATCACTACGACCTTCATGACGGAATTCCTCTCGGGATCTTTCTGGTGCTTCCATCAGAAGAGACCGGACAGCCCCCTCGCGTGTGACACGCGCTCCGGGAAACCGGGGGAACGGGTGCGTCACCCGTCCAGCGACGCCACGTAGGGAGCCAGCTTGGCCGGGTTCATCACCCACAGGAGGCGTTCGATACCGCGCTCCGACACGTCGGCGGACAGCAGGGCCACCGCGGTTCCCGAGGCGGAGACCAGCACGGCCGGCCTGCCGTTGGCCTCGACCCAGCGCACCTGGGCCTGCGGCCAGAACCGCGGGGCGAAGGCGACGAGGTACCGGGAGACGTGCGGCAGCCCGGAGACCGGGATCTTCGACGCCCCGCGCACGCCGCCCCCGTCGGAGTAGCTGACCACGTCCTCGGTGAGGACCTCCTCCAGCACCGACAGATCGCCGTTCTGCGCGGCGACGAGGAACACCTCGAGGAAGCGCCGGTGCTCGGCGGAACCGACCGGCTCCCGGCGCTCCGCCGCCAGCCGCTTGCGGGCCCGGCTCACCAGCTGGCGGGCATTGGCCTCGCTGGTCTCCACGATGTCCGCGATCCGCCGGTACGTGTAGTCGAACGCCTCCCGCAGCACGTATGCGGCCCGCTCCACCGGGTTCAGCTTCTCCAGCAGGAACAGCACCGCCATGTCGAGCGCCTCCGCGCGCTCGGCGCCCAGCTGCGGATCCGCGTCCGTGTTCACGGGCTCGGGCAGCCAGGGCCCGACGTACGACTCCCGGCGCACCCGGGCCGACTGCGTGAAGTTGATCGCCAGCCGGGTGGTCACCGTCGCCAGGAAGGCGGCCGGCTCGTGGACACCGGCACGGTCGGTGCCCTGCCATCGCACCCACGCCTCCTGGACGATGTCCTCGGCCTCCACGGCGCTGCCGATCACGCGGTAGGCGATACCGAAGAGCTGCGGACGCGCCGCGACGAACTCCTTCGTCGCCCGGTCCAGGGAGTCGGCGTGGTCACCGGCGCGCATCCATGTCCTCCAGGGTCGGACCAGCATGCTACAAGCCGGTCCGGCCCCGGCCGGCGCACGGCGGGCCGGGGTGTCGGCGGCCCTCCGGAGGCCAAGGGCAGGGCACGTACTACAACGTGAACAAGCCGAACGGCGACCTGTCGGTCTTCGAGACCTTCAGCCTGCATCGCAAGCGCTCCGACGGCCACGCCGGCTGATCAGCGACCAGCACGAAACGCGGGCCGGGCGGCCACCGCCCGGCCCGCGCCGCGTTCCGGTTCAGGGCCCCTCGGCGTCAGCCGATGCTCACGTCGTCGACGTAGCCGCGGTAGCCGCCCGTGGCCCCCGAGTGGTCGAAGCCGAGGAGCACCTTGCTGACCGCATGCCCTGCCTTGACCTTGCCGAGGTCCACGGTCACGTGGTTCCAGGTGTCCGGCGCGAGGTGACCGCACTGCTGGGCCGGATGGATCCCGTGGCCGGACTGGTCGGTGGCGCCGGAGTCCCGCAGGTCGCTGCCGTCGGTGAAGACCAGGTCGACGGCGACACAGGTGCTGTTGTCGGAACCGGCGTCCACCCACGGGGTGGTGGCGTCGGACTGCGGGAAGATCCAGTAGCTGAGCGCGGTGTCGCCGCGGACGGTGAGCGGCGCGCCGTTGAAGCCGTAGACCTGCAGGTAGGCGTGGTCGTACGAACCGCCGTTGGCATAGCCCGAGTACATCAGCGCGGCGTCGCCCGTGTGGGCCTGCTCGCCGGTGCGCACGGCTGCCTGGGGACCCGTGAGGCCACAGCACAGGCCGGTGATGTTGTAGTTGCCGTCGCCGTTGGTGTCGACGTTGTCGACGGTGTCGGTCCAGGTCGGCTGGGCCTGTCCGGTCTCGAAGCCGGTGGTGAGTGAACCGGTCGTCCCGGCCTCGGCCGGCTGGGACAGCTCGTGCTGGACGGTGGCCCGGCTGGTGCCGGCCGGGGCGAGGTCGATGGTCTCGCCGACCTCGGTGTGCAGCTTGATCGTCGTGCCCGAGAGGGTGCCCTTGTGGACGCCGTCGGCGTAGTACTCCATGGTCTTGCCGGGCCAGGGGTTGGTGAAGGTGAGGTTCCTGCCGGACCGGCTGGTGATCCGGACGTATTCCACGGCGTTGTCCCGGATGCTGCTGGAGACCAGGAAGTTGTCGTAGGCGAGCAGGCCGCCGAACTTGGCGTTGGAGTTCGCGGGCCAGTTCGGGAAGACCTTGATGTCGTGCTGGTAGGACTGCAGGAGCATCTCGTCGAGCCCCGAGGTGGTGACGTTGAGGTTCTCGACGCCGCCGCCGTAGTGGTGCACCGCCATGTTCGGGTACGAGTGGGCGGTGGCCTCGGAGTGCAGTTCCTCCATCAGCGTGCTGGGGTTGTAGCCGACCATCGCCGCGGCCGCGTACAGGGTGGCCGGGGAGTTGTCGCTGTGCCAGTTGTTCAGCTGTGCCACGGTGTTCTGCGCGGTGTGGAGCAGGTCGGCTGAGTCGTTCAGCCCGATCTGGAGGCCGGGGTAGACGGCCTGGATGGCGACGTCGTTGCCGTCGCTGACCCAGCCGGAGCCCTCGGAGGTCTGCCGGAAGACGGTCCGGCCGTTTCTCGTCATCGTGGGCAGCGGCGCGAGGTTCTCGTCGATGTGCTGCCAGGTGGGCACGAGCGAGTCGTTGACGTGCAGGTCCTTGCTCATGTCGATCAGGCCCTGGAAGAGCAGGTGCACAAGACCGAGCGAGAGGATGCTGTTGGTCTGCGGGTAGACACCGCCCTCCTGCGGCGCGTCGTTCTCGATGGTGTACGTGCCCGTGGCCGCGTCCCAGGTCAGGTAGTGCTGCCAGAACAGCCCGACCTGTTCGAGGTAGGGAAGGACCTTGCGTGCGTAGGAGGCGCTGCGGGTGTACTCGTACTTCATGACCATGTCGCTGGCGAAGTTCACGGCGTCGGACTTCTGGTTGTACAGGTCGTCGGCGGCGCTGGTCCCGTTGGGCGAGATGCCCACGGGGTAGAGGACGCCCTGGTAACCGGCCGCGGCGGCCTTCGCCCTGCCCTTGGGCATCCAGTCCAGGATCGGGTCGTCGTAGGAACCCGTCTGGGCGATGTGGTTGGTCGACAGTGCCGGATAGAACGCCGCCTCGTAGTTGTAGTTGGCGTGGTAGTCGCCGTACCAGTTCATGGCCCCGGTGATCCAGTTGCCCCACAGGCCCGGGGCGTACTTCCCGGCGCGCGAGACCGAGCCCAGCAGGTAGAGCGAGCCGTACCAGCTCTTCTCCACGGCCTGGTCGGGGATCTGGACGAACGACCGGGACCAGTACTCCCGCCACCAGGACTCGTGGGCCGCGTACAGCCTGGCCGTCGAGCCGCCGGTCAGCGTGGCGGCCGCCGCGTGGGCGACGGACTGGTAGCGGGGTGTGTCGTGGCTGCTCTGTATCGCCGCGGCGACGGTGTAGGTCACGCCGGGCTCGAGGGTCAGGCCGATCCGGTTGCCCGACACGTTCGCGGCGGTGCCGTCCACGCTCGTCGCGATACGGGCGTGGGGGTTGCCCGGCGCGTCGGTGGTGCCGGCCTGCACGTCGGCGTCCAGCACCCCGTCCCTGCTCGACGTGGCCGGCGCCTTCCCGAGGCCGTCCTGCACGGTGACGGTCGCCTGCTGCGGGCGCGAGCCGGACAGCCGCAGGGTGGTGACGAACAGGTCCCGGGTCGCCGAGACCCAGCTCGTGGACGAGAGCTTCTCGCCGCCGAGCGTGTAGGTGCCCTCGACCTGGCCCTGCGCGATGTTCTGTACGACGTGATAGTCGGCCCCGGCCAGGCCCGGGACGGACAGCACGATCCGGCCGAGCGGTTCGATGCCGTTGGTGGCGGTGGAGAAGAAGTCGTTCTTGCCGAGGTAGAAGGTCTGATCGTCGATTGAGCCGCCGACCGCGACGCCGACATCGCCGTTGCCCAGCAGCGGGGCGTCGACGGTCTCGCCGTTGGCCAGAGTGGTGGGCGGGGAGTCCCACACGCCCCGGAACTGCGCCACGGTTCGCAGCGCCTGGGCAGGAGTGGGATCGCCGACGGTGGTCTGTGCGGCGGCGGACGGACCGCCCTGGACGGCGGTCAGGCCGATGGCCACGAGCGCCGCGGCCAACAGGGTGCTGACGCGTCTCCGGTAACGAAGTGAGGATGCCACTGCGGTGTGACCTTTCTTCTCATCTCTTCTCATCCGGCGTCCCGCTCTTGGCGAGCGGGTGTTTTGGACCGGTCGGATGCGGCCGCTCGGCCGTATGCGGTGGTCAGGTAGGCCGCGCCCAGCAGCGGGGCCCGGGCAGGTTGCCGTGCCGGGGTGACGGCGGGGCACCCGTCGCGGGCTCGGCCGCCCGCCTCGGCGAGCCCCGCCCGCAGTGGTTCGGCCACGAGATCCCAGGCCCCCGCGACGGCACCCCCGACCACGAGAACCGTCGGTTCGAAGGCCGCGACGAACGGCCCGAGCACGCTGCCCAGCACCCGGAACGCCCCGGCGAACACACCGGCCGCGGCACGGTCCCCCTGCCGCGCCCGGCGCGCGATCTCCCGGACGTCCGGCGGCGGTTGGCCGCTGAACCGGGCGTAGGCCCGGCGCAGGGCCCGTCTGGACACCGTCTCCTCCAGCGGGGCGTCCGCGTACCGCAGGGTGTGGAGCCGCCCGTCCGGCGGGACCCCCGGCCCCTGCCGGACGATGCGGCCGTCGCGCAGGAAGCAGGAGCCCACACCGGTGCCGAGGGTGATCCCGACGGCACGGCGGTGTCCGCGCGCCGCCCCGGCCCACCACTCGCCGAGGACGAACGCGTCCGCGTCGTTCCAGAAGCTCACGCCCGAGGCACCCGGCAGCGCGGACGTCAGAGCGGCCCGCAGGTCGAACCCCCGCAGGGCGTCGAACTTGCCGACCCCCTCGTACCGGCCGATGCCCCGCTCGTGGTCGAAGGGACCGGGCAGCGCCACCGCCCACCGGGCCGGGCCCCGCACGGACAGCCGGGCGGCACAGTGGACCAGGGCCGACACGATGTCCCCGGCACTGCTGTCACCGTCCACCGTTTCCCGGAACGACCGGCCGCCCCGCAGGTCCCGGGTCCCCACGTCCACGCACGCCGCGGTCACATGGGTGCCGCCGACCTCCAGCACCGGCACGACGGGCCCTTCGCCGGAGCTCATCGCACCAGCGCCTTGACATACCGCACCGGCCCCGCCCCGAGGGTCCGCACCCGGTATGCGCCGACCGCGGCCGGCACGGTCAGGGTCTCGGCGTAGGCCAGCACCCGACGGTGCCCGCCGCTCGTCTCCAGCAGGATCCCGTCGCCCGCCACGACGTTGACGACATGGAAACGGTGGTCCGTGTCGTCGTCCACGACGGCGTCCGGTGCCAGTTCGAGGCGCCGCACCTCGAAGAACATCTCCGGAAGACGCCCGATGACGTCCTCGCGCCAGCCCTCGCCCGAGCGCAGCGTCCGCGGTTGCTGGACCAGGTCCCGGGCCACCGCCTCGCCGGACCGGGCGGGGTCCAGGTTCTCGAACGCGTGGCCCACATGGACCGGCCGCTGCCTGCCCTCGCGGTCCCTGCGCAGCCAGTCGTAGAAGCGAAGGCTGTACAGGTACGGCGTCGCGCTGATCTCCAGGACGACATTGCCCGCGCCGCTGCCGTGCGGGGTGCCGCCCGGGATGAGGAAGAGCTGGTGCCGGTCGGCGGGGAAGGTCTGCACATAGCGCTCGATGTCGAACGGCACGCCCTCCTGGACCGCCCGGTCCGCCTCCCGCCGGAAGGCCGCGAGGTCGGCGTCCTCGCGCAGCCCCAGGAACACCTGGCTGCCGGCGCCGCCGAGCATCATGTAGTAGGTCTCGTGCTGGGTGTACGGCCAGCCGAACACCCCTCGCATGTAGTCGGACTGCGGGTGGCAGTGCACGGACAGGTTGCCGCCGCCGACGGTGTCGAGATAGTCGAAGCGGATCGGGAACGAAGTGCCGAACATCGCGTGCACCGGTTCCCCGAGTACCTCCTCCGGGTGCAGCGCGACCAGCGCCTGCAGCGGGATCTCGACCCGCGGTCCTTCCGGCCTGCCGACGAGGATTCCGCTCTCCGGCGCGATGAGCTCGTAGCCCAGCGCGGTGTTGGCCGCCTCCCGGTTGAAACCGAGCTGCTCCTGCGCCCAGTGCCCGCCCCAGGAGGTGGTGTTGAAGGTGGGGCGGGTACGGAAGGGCCGGCGAGCCAGGTCGGCGAGGGCGCCGCGCAGGCCGGTGCCGTCCAGCCAGGCCGGAGCCTGCGGGTCCTGGACGTCCAGCCACAGGTCGACGTCGGGGAGGAGGGCGTCGCGATGCCGGTCCAGGACGGGCCAGTCGATGTAGAACAGCCGGCGCGTCGTGCCCGCACCGGTGCCGGCCGGCTGCCCCAGGTTGCGGCCGCTCCCGCCGGTGATCCCGGCCTCGGCGTACCGCTTGGGCAGGTCCGCGTACCAGAGCCGGTCGTACGGCACCAGGGCCGCCCCCGGTCCGAGCACGACGGTGACCGCGTCGTCGGCGGCGTCGGCGGCGGCCCCGGGCTCGGGCAGCCCGGTGAAGAAGTCGGCGAGGCCCGCCCGGGACAACGGGGCGAAGTCCGGGTCGTCCGCCAGCACGGCGGATCCGGTACGGGCGAGGATGTCGGGCCAGGGCGCGAAGTGTTCCCGCGTGTCGATCTGCTTCGCGGCGATGCCGCGGGCGGCCAGCGCGTCACGGATCCCGGCGGCGACCGTCTCCCAGTCGACGGCCGGCGGGCCGTCCACGGCGAGGACCAGCCCGGGAGCGAGGTCGGTGAGCGCGTCGCGATATCCGGTACCGACTTCCCCGGTGATGCTGTGGCAGGGTTCGGCTTCGTAGCCACGGACTGCCGGCATGGCGATGTCAGCCTTTCTGTGGGGTTTGTGGGGCTTGTGGGGGGTGCGAGCCGGGTCGCTCAGGCGACCGGGCCGAGATGGGTGAGTGTCCCGATGCCCTCGACGGACAGGGTGGCGGGCAGCGCGGCGGTGAGGCCGGTCCCGAACGTCGGGTTGATGTCGAACAGGGCCGAGAGCACCGCCTCTGCCCCGGCGGCGCCCGCGACGTTGTCGCGGGTCGCGGTGCCGCGTTCGGCCACCCGTGCCCCGTGCTGCCCGTCCGGCCCGGTGACGATCTCCATGGCCTGACCCCACAGACCGCCCGAGGCGGCCGACGAGAGGTCGCGCAGCAGTGCGATCGCCCGGTCGCGGCGACCCAGGCGCGCCAGGCCGTGGGCGGTGACGCCGGGCCACGCGGCGAAGGCTCCGGCCGCGCCGTGGTCCGGACGGTCGGAGGCGGCGGCGATCGGATCGTCGGGGCTCAGCGCCCGCATCCAACCGCCCACCAGCAGACGGCCGGTGACGAAGTCGGCCATCTCCCGCCGTACCCGGTCCGGGAGTTCGCGGTGCAGGGCCGCCGCGACCAGACCGAAGTCCAGGCAGTGCCCGATCGTGTCGGTCCCGTCCGGGCGGAGTATCCGCCAGCGGCCCGCCCCGGCGTACAGGTCGAGCAGCGCGTCGGCCAGTCGACCGGCCTCGGCCTCGGCCCGCTCGGCGTCCTCGGGCCGGCCGAGCCACCGGTACAGCCCGGCCAGCGAACGCGTCGAGGCGACGTAGGCGCCGTTGAAGGAGGCGACGACACCGGTGTAGGTGGGCACACACTCCAGCAGTTGCCACGGATCGGCACCGAAGTCGGCGAGCACGCCCCCGGTGGTCGCGCTGCGCCGCTCGCGCCACCCGAGCCCGAGCCGCTCCGCGTGCGCGAGGACGGTCGCCCCGCCGGTCGTCTCGTCGAGGAAGGCGAGGTCGCCGGTGATGCAGACGTAGTGCTCGATGAGCCGGAACAGGGCGTAGTCGGTGGAGCTGTAGGCGTTGCCCAGCGGCCCGCCGCCGAGGTTCTCCACGCCGAAGGAGTCCCGGTAGGGCCCGGCCAGGACCCGCAGCAGCCAGCGGCGCAGTCCGGCCGGTTCCAGCAGGGCGTACAGGCGGCTCCACTCGCAGTGGTCCCAGAAGTAGGTGGTGGTCGGCCCGAGCCGGGGGCCGCCGGTGAGGAACACCGGCTCCCCGGGCCGGATCCGGGTGGTGCGCATGTACAGCGCCTGCAGGGCCCCCATGTAGTAGGTGCGCGCGAGTCCGGCGTCCTCGGTGGTGAAGGTGGGCAGGTGCCCGGAGAAGTCGGGATTGCCCGGGGTGAACATGCCGGCCCACAGCCGTCGCCAGCCGTCCCGGCCGGCACTCATGGTCGCCTCGAAGTCCTCGGCCGCGCTACGAGCCTGTGCGGCGACGGTGTCGGCGTCGGTTCCGTACGCGCAGGCGATCCCGATGACCACGCTCCGGCCGGGCTCGATCCGGCAGGTCCAGGTCGCCCGTCGGCCGGCGCCCTCGGCCCGCAGCTCGCCGGGCGGACCGGCGAAGGCGTAGGCGGCACGGGCCGCCGACCTGGAGTCCGCGAAGGAGACCGTGCCGTCCTCCGTCCGCGACACCCAGCGGCGCGACTCGGTCCAGTGCCGGGTACGGGCGACCTCCGCATCCGCGAGCCGCATCACGACCTCGTCCGCCGCCACCTGTATGTGGACGTGGTGCCAGATCCCGACGGCGAGTTCGGCGCCGGTGGACTCCCGCTCTCCGGTGATGCCGAGCCACAGCCGGCCGTCGTCGACGCCGACCTGGAGGGAGTCGGGGTGGTTGCCGTGGGTGAGGACGGTCCCGGACTGGCCCGCCGCGTCGAGCCGCAGCTCGAAGCCGATCGTCAGGCCGGGGGAGAGTACGAAGGGGGCCAGGTTCGTCTCGTCGTCGGGGGTCAGCGCGATCGTCCCGTCGGCCCGCAGGATCACACCGCCGTCGGCCCCCGCCACCCCGAGCCCGCGCACGGCCCCGGCCACGCCCGCCCGTGGCTCCGGCTCCTTGTCGTGGCTGACGTGTGCCGGGAGCGCGTCGTCCAGGAGCATCGGACCGTGGTCCTCGTCGCGCTGGATCCCCGGCACGCGGGGCTTGCCGAGACGGAGGCGCCGGCGAGCGGGTGACAGCAGGTAGTGCGGCTCGGCTCCGCCGGTGGTGGCCCGGATGCGCTCCAGCGCCATGAAGTCGTGGTGCATGCCGTGGTTCCAGGGGCCGTCGTACAGCCAGCCGTATCCGACCTCGGCGTGGGCGGCCATCGCGAACAGGTCCTGGGCCAGTTCGACCGTCCTGGCCTCGTCGCTCTCGTTGCTGACCTCGATCCGCCACAGGAGCAGATCCCGGGACAGCGCCATCCGGGTGTCGGTGGTCAGCAACAGCCCGTCCGGGCGGCGGTGTTCGCGCAGCGCACCCCACGGCTTCCAGAGGAAGCGCTGTGCGGCCGGGACCATACCGTCCACGTGCAGCTCACCGGTGTGGTAGCCGAAGGTGAACGGCGGGGCGGCCAGCCAGGACAGGGAGGTCAGGTCGTGGTTCACATGGGCCTGCCCCTGCTGGTTGCGCAGGGAGGGCAGGTGCGCGATCTCGTCCGCGCCGGCCCAGTGCCCGGCGACATCCTCCAGGTCCGGCACACCGGTCCTGCCGATGTCCACGGCTCCGGCGGCGGTTTCCATGGTCACTTGGTGGCTCCCGAGGTCAGTCCGGCGATGAACTGCTTCTGCAAGGCGAGGTAGCCGGCGACGGGAACGACCGCCGCCAGGAGCATCACGCCGAACAACTGGGCGTAGTCGGTGGAGAACTGACCGACCGACAGATAGATTCCGGTGGTGATCGTCTGGCCGTGCAGCGGGCCGAGGATGAACTGCGGGTTCATGAAGTCGTTCCAGATCCACAGCGACAGGAAGATCGCGACGGTCGCGGTGGCCGGGCGCAGCAGCGGCATGACGATCGTCCACCAGACCCGCAGGCTCCTGGCGCCGTCCACGGTCGCGGCCTCGATGATCTCGTCGGGGACCGACCGCAGGAAACCGGAGTAGACGAACACCGCGAACGACAGGTAGCCGCCGCCGACGTTGGCGAGGACCAGTCCCGGACAGGTGTGGTCCAGGTGCAGGAAGGCCAGGATGCGGATGGTCGGCAGCAGCACCACCGCGGGCGGGATCATCAGGCCGGCGGCGAAGCCCGCCAGGACGATCCTGCGCAGGCGTGCCGAGCGCCGGGACAGCCAGAAGCTGAGGGCCGCACCCAGCGGGATGATCAGCAGGACCGAGGCGACGACGGTGACCGCGGAGTTGGTCAGCCCGATCTGCACGATCCGGTCGGGCCGGGCGAGAGCGTCCGTCAGGTTGTGCGTGGTGGGGGGAGCGGGCGGAGCCGCCGGATCGCGGATGATCTGGTCCTGCGGCTTGAAGGCGTTGACGATCGTGAGATAGACCGGGCTGACGAAGGCCAGCGTGAGCAGACCGGCCGCCACGAGGTGTCCCCGCGTCACCCAGGTACGGCGGTCGCCGCGCGGGGCCGGCACGATCCGCGGTGTCACTGTTTCCCTCCGGGCCATGGGCCGTTGCGATGTCGACGTGCTCACAGGTCCACCTCCCGGCGGCGCAGCAGAGCGGTCACGGACAGCGCGATGACGACGGAGACGACGAGAAGGAGCATCGCGACGGCCGAGGCGTAGCCGTACCGGTCGTCCGTGAAGGCGAGCTGGATGATGTAAAGAGCGGTGGACTGGGTGGAGTCGGCCGGGCCGCCCGAGGTGAGCACCGCGATGATGTCGTACAGCTTCAGCATCGTGATCAGCGAGATGGTGACGCTGATCGTGGTGCCCGGGGCCAGCATCGGGAACGTGATCCGCCGGAACCGCTGCCACCGGCCGGCTCCGTCCACCATCGCGGCCTGGTACAGCTCCACGGGGATCGACTGCAGAGCGGCCAGGTGGACGACGGTGGTGAACCCGGTCAGCACCCAGGCCGCGACGAGCCCGACGGACACGGCGGCCAGGTGCGGACTGCCCAGCCAGGTGATCGGCTCGTCGATGACGCCCAGGGAGACCAGGACGTTGTCGAGGATGCCGTCCCGGGCCAGGATGTAGCGCCAGACGTAGCCGACGATGACACCGGACAGCACCTGCGGCAGGAACGCCACGGTACGCATCATCCGGAAGCTCAGCGAGGTCCTGTTGAGCAGCATCGCGAACCCGATGCCGGCGGCGTTGGCCACGAGCGTCGCCGCGCCGGCCAGCAGGAGGGTGAAGCCGAGACTTCCGGCCAGGGCGCTGTCGTGCGCCATCTCGCGGTAGTTGGAGAGGCCGACGAAGTCCGACCGGGCCAGCAGCGGGTTCTCGTTCGTGAGGCTCTTCCAGGCGCTCATGATCACGGGAACGACGATGAACAGGACGTACAGGCCCAGCGCGACGAACGCGATCGACCCCAGGGCGGGGTCGCCACGGCGTCGGCGGACTCGGGTGGACACAGCTCGGGTGGTCATGGGTCTTCCCTCGGAGGAGATCTGCGGCCCCGGAACCGGCAGGCCCGGTGCCGAGGAGGCGGCTTACTTGGTCGCCGAGTCCCAGGCGGCGTCCAGCCTGGCCAGCTGCCCGTCGACGTCGTCCGACGAGAACAGCGCCTGACTGGCCGCGTAGAAGGCGTTGTTCAGCCCGGAGGGCATGGAGTCGTCGTTGGTCGCCCAGCCGATCGCCGAGACCTTCGTGTTCTGCCGGGTGACGTAGGAGTACGAGTCCTTGAAGACCTCGGTGACGTGCACGCCGTAGTCGGCCAGGGTCTTGTTCTTCAGCATCGGGAACGCGCCGTCACCCTCGATCAGGGCCCTGTAGTTGGCCGGGTCCAGCGACCAGGCCTCGGCGAACGCGGTCGCCTTGGCGGGGTCGGGGGTCTTGGCGCTGATCGCCATGGAGCCGCCCACCGAGAACGGCACCACGAGCGACCCGTCCTCGGTCGGGGTGAGGAAGGCGCCGAAGTCGTCGGCGTGGTCCTTGGGCACCGAACCGAGGAACCAACTGCCCATCATGTACATCGCGGCCTTGCCGGAGGTGAAGTGCGTGATGGAGTCGGCGTACTTGACGCCGAGGGCGCCGTCCTCGAAGTAGCCGTTCTTCACCATCGTCCGGTACTTGCCCACCGCCGCCCTGACGTTGGTGTCGGTGAAGTGGACCTTGCCCGCGTAGCGTTCCTTCAGCCAGTTCGGGTCCTTGCCCAGCACGTCGGCGGACAGGATGCCGACCAGCGGCATCGACGCCGCGAACGGATCGCCGCCGCCCAGCTCGACCGGGGTGATCCCGGCGGCCTTCAGCTTGGCGCACACGGCCATGAACTGCGACCAGGTCTTCGGGGCGGCGGTGATGTGGGCCTTGGCGAACAGCTTCTTGTTGTAGAAGACCTCCGGGATGATCTGCGAGTTGGTCGGCGGGATGTAGACCTTGCCCTTGTAGGCGTTGCCCAGGGGCAGCAGGAAGTTGGCGTTCACCCACTTCTGGTCGTACGGCCTGAGCAGCCCGGCGGTCGCGAACGTCGACGGGGTGATCGACTGGAGCAGATCCGGGAACTGTCCTGAGGCCTGGAGCTGCTTGGCGTACGCGTCCCGGTCCGTGCTCGGCGCGACGATCTTCTTCACCGTCACGCCCGGCACCTTCTTCTCGGCGTCGGCGATCGAGGTGTCCCAGAACGTGGCGGTCAGGCTCGGGGTCTCGAAGGTGAGGTAGGTCAGGGAGCTGCCGCCCTTCCCGCCTCCGGTCGACGCGGCAGCGCATCCGGTGAGGGCGAGCGCTGCGGCGAGGCAGACAACGGTCGGACGTTTGCGCCTCATGGAAGTCTCCTGAAGGGACGATGCGGCCCGATGGACGGGGGCGGACCGGAGAGGATCGACGCCGCGGCATCCTTCGAGATAACGTTATCGCGAGGATAGGAGCGCGTTGCGGGAATGTGTCAAGGGCCGGTCTGATATCGGTCCGATGTTTCGAGGAGGAGTTGCCGGATGACGCGAGCACGGCGTGAGAACGGGGGACGGCCCAGGCGCCCGACGATGGTCGACGTCGCCCGCGAGGCCGGGGTGGCCCTGCGCACCGTCTCACGGGTGGTCAACAACGACCCCACGGTGGGGCCCGAGTACGTCACCAAGGTCGAGGCCGCGATCGCCGCGCTGAACTACCGCCCGGACGAACGCGCCCGGCAGCTGCGCACCGGTGTCACCGGGACCATCGGCGCCGCGGTCCGCAGGATCGCCGAGGTCAACCCCGAACTGGCCGCCATCGAACGTACCGCCCGCGACTCGGGGCTCACCCTCCTCGCCGCCTCCACGGACTTCGACGAGGCCAGGGAACGCGACATCCTGATCTCGATGTGCCGGCAACGCCTCGACGGCATCATCGTCGAGCCGTTCGGCGAGAACCACGCCTACCTCCAGCCCGAACTGGACGCGGGCATGCCCCTGGTGGCCATGGACCGCCCGATGAGCGGGATCTCCGTCGACTGCGTCATGTCCGACAACGCCTCCGGCATCGGCATCGCCTTCCACCACCTGCACCGGCACGGACACCGCCGCATCGCCTACATCGGCGACAGCGAGCGCGTCTTCTCCGGCCGGGAGCGCGCCGCCGCCTTCCGCGCCGCGCTGCGGGCCCACGGCGAAGGCGTGGAAGGGCTGGTGCACCCCGGTGAGATCACCGCAGAGCGGGTGGCCGCCGCCCTGGACACCGCGCTGCGCGGCCCGGAGCCGGCGACCGCCCTGGTCACCGGCAACATGGACACCACGCTCACGGTCCTGCGGCAGCTCGGCCCGCAGGCCGCCGCCCGTCTGGCCCTGGTCGGCTTCGACGAGGTGCCGCTGGCCGACCTCCTGCAGCCGGCCCTCACCGTCGTCGCCCAGCAGACCGCCGAGATCGGCCGGACGGCCGTGGAACTGCTCCGCGCCCGCATGGCCGACCCCGGCCGCCCGGTGCAGTCGGTGATCGTCCCGGTCACCCTGAAGGTCCGGGGCTCCGGAGAGATCCCCGCCTGAGCCCGGGGCACGGTGCCCCGCCCGGGCTCTTGGCGAGGCATCGGCGCTGCGATAACGTTATCCGACACGAGTCGGAGAACGATATGGTGACAACCCGCCCGGCCCATGGCGCCGGGCGAGGCTCCCCGCACACGCCGGCTGGGATCACTGGCCGAAAACGGCGAACTCCCGCTGCGCCGAGACGAGATCGCAGCGTGGTGCCCACTGGAACTACTTGGCTGCGCAAGTATATGCTCCCGGATGGGGGCGATTTGGTGAGGAAAGCCGGACGCCGCCGGCAGAACCGTGGCGTCGTCACACCTGATCGATCTCACGGTTCGGCACCATGTCAAGCGTGTCGCTGTTCCGCCGGTTGACTGCCGCCCGGCGTGGACGTGCGTGGCGGTGTCCGGCGGTGCCGCAGTGATGTTGAGGTCAATCACTCCTGGAAGGAAGTGCCGTGGCACCGGTGCTGGTCGGACTCGAAGGTCTGCTGGCGGGGGAGCGCATCCCGGTCCTGGACACCCGCGTCACCTTTGGGCGCAACTCGGAGAACACCGTCGTCATCTCCAGCCTGAGCGTCTCCCGCTTCCATGCGGAGATCGTCTTCGACGAGGACAAGGGATACGTACTGCACGACCTGGAGAGCAGCAACGGCACGCTGGTCAACGGGGCGGAGGTGGAGTCCCGGCTGCTGCAGCCCGGTGACGAGATCACCCTGGGCGACCAGGAGTTCCGCTTCGAGGTGGCGGACGCCATGGAGACGCTGATGGCGCTCTCCCTGCCCCGGTCCGTCACCCACGCCGGCCAGAAGAGCGATCAGGGGCCCGTACTGCAGGTCACCGTCGTCGGCGGCGGTCCCGTCGGGCTGTCCCTGGCCCTGCTCCTCGAGCACTTCCTCGGGCCCCAGGTGAAGATCACCGTCTACGAGGGCAGGTGGCGCAAGCAGGGCCGTACCGTCGTCTGGAAGGGCCAGGACGAGGGCAACGTACGGCGCCAGCAGGTGGTGACCGTGCAGAGCCGCCAGTACCTCGCGTGGCCCGAGGAGGTACAGGCCCGCCTCTTCGACCCGGACCACTACACGGAGATGTGGCCCTCCGGCCCCGACTCGGTCGGCGACCACAGCCCGCGCAACATGCGCATCGCCTACATCGAGGACCGGCTGCTGGAGCTGGCCAACGAGAAGCGGGACCGGATACGCCTCATACCCGCCCGGTTCGACCCGGCGGAGCAGCAGGAGGCGCTCGCCTCCCAGCACGTGCTCGCGATCTGTGACGGCGGCCGGTCGCGCACCCGCGAGCACTTCGCCGCCCGGTTCGGCAAGGCCGACGAGTCGATCTACTCCCTCGACGGCCGCCACCTCCAGGACGTCGTCCTCGGCCTGCGCGTGAAGTCCGGCCTGACCGACCCCATGGCGGTCCTGCTCACCGTCGCCCAGAACCGCTTCCTGCTCAACTCGCTGCGCGGTGAGGGCTTCCTCAACATGCGGCTGACCGACGCCGAGGCGGCCGAGGTGATCGGCCTGGACCCGGTGCGGCGCGTCTTCGAGGAGTGCATCGCCTCCCGGCCGTGCCTGATGGACCGCGACGAGTACGGCGACTTCCAGTGCTCGACGCACGGCACGCTGTTCCTGCCCGCCCTGGTCAAGGGCTCGGCCCTGTGGCGGCGGGTGCAGGAGGGGCTGCTGCTGTTCGGCGTGGAGGCCGACGACCTGTCGGCGGTCACCAGCTTCCGCCTGGACATGGTGCAACGCCCGCGTTTCTCCGCCGAGTTGCTGCCTCCCACGACCACCTCCCCGGGCACGTACGGTTTCCTGCTCGGCGATGCCGCCAACGCGATCCACTTCTGGCCGGGCCGCGGCCTCAACAGCGGCCTCGCCTCCGCCATCTCGCTGGCCCGTTCCCTCAACGGGGCGTGGAACGGCAGGTCGTTCCGGGACGCGGACTTCCTCCGGCACGAGGCGGCGATGTCGATGCTCCAGTACCGGCACAAGAGCCGGGCCTGGAAGGCGATGGTCACCACCGACGACCGGGGCGTCACCTGGGCGATCAAGGACATCATCGGCCACGGCATCGACGGGATCCCCGAGGAGCCCGACCGCGAGGCCGACACCAAGACGCTGCTGGAGCGCATGCAGGCCATCCGCGACCGTCTGGCTCCCCGGCTGCCCGGCATGCCGGACGACGAGGCGATCCTGGAACGCCTGCGCACCCTGCAGCCCGCCACCCTGCGCATGCTGGTCCTCAGCGGTGCCTGGGACACGCTGACGATGGGCGGCGAGGAGGTCGACATCGACATCTTCTACGGCCAGGACTCGTCCGCGGCCGCCGCGGCCGTGGAGGCACTGGAACCGGCCGCCCAGGCCTAGTACGCACCTCCGGACCCCGCCCGCCGGACTGCGCTACCGGCGGGCGGGGCCGGCCCTGGCTCCGTCGTTCTGCACGGACGGTCAGGTGTGCGGGCGGTGACCCTTCTCCTGACGGGGATAGGTCTGGTCCGTCTGCGGGAGCGTGGGCTTGGGGAGGGTGGCGACCTCCTCCTTCGCCTTCTCCAGCTGCGCGGCGGTGTTGTGGGGGAGCCGCGGCGGGCGCGGGCGGGCGTCGCGGAATCGGAAGGCGGTGGTGAGGTCGCCGAAGGTCCGCCGGCGCCAGTCGCTGACGTTGGGTTCCGCCACGCCGGTGAAGCGTTCGAGGAACTGCAGGGCGGAGGTGTGGTCGAAGGCCTCGGAGGCCACCCAGCCGCCGACGGTCCACGGGGAGATGATGATCGCGGGGACCCGGAAGCCGCCGCCGATCGGCAGGCCCTTGACGAACTCGTCCTTGGTACCGGCAGGCGGGGTCGGCGGCGCCACGTGGTCGAACAGGCCGTCGTTCTCGTCGTAGTTGAGGATGAATGCGGTCTTCCGCCACACCTTCGGGTTCGACGCGATGGCCTCGATCTTCGACGCCACGTAGTCGGCACCCGCGGCCGGCAGGTAGTCCGGGTGCTCCGACTGGTAGCTCGTCGGGCAGATCCACGACACCGTCGGGAGCCGGTCGCCCCGGGCGTCGTCCTCGAACGTGCCGTGCGCCTGCGGCCGTACCCCCCGCTCGTAGAGGTCCGAGCCGGGCTGCGCGTTCCTGAACGACGCGAACTGCTCCAGCATGTTCGTGCCGTAGTCGTCCTCCTCCTGGTACACCTTCCAGCTGATCCCGGCGGCCTGGAGGCGCTCGGCGTACGTCGTCCAGCGGTACGGCGTGGGCGCCGAGTTGCTGATGACCGGGCCGCCCAGTGTGCCGCCCGGGTCGATCGAACCGGTCATCCACATCAGCCGGTTGGGCCAGGTCGGGCCGAACACCGAGCAGAAGTAGTTGTCGCAGATGGTGAAGGTCTCCGCGAGGGCGAACTGGAAGGGGATGTCCTTGCGGGTGTAGTAGCCCATCACGTAGGGGCCGTTGACGCCGTCGGCCTTGCGGTGGGCGGGCAGCCACTGGTCCATCTTGCCGTTGTTCCAGGCCTGGTGCTGCACGGACCAGGCGTGGCTGGTGGAGGGGATGGCCTGGGCGCTCGACTTGTGCGTGTCGAGGTGGAAGGGCAGCAGGTAGCCCTTCGGGTTGACGGCGTCGGGCTGGTAGAAGACGGACCGTCCGTCGGCCAGCTTCAGCGCGTGCGGGTCGGCGAAGCCGCGGACGCCGGAGAGAGTGCCGAAGTAGTGGTCGAAGGACCGGTTCTCCTGCATCAGCATGACGACGTGCTCGATGTCGTGCAGGGAGCCGTACTTCGGCGGCCCGGCGGCGACGGCCTTCTGGATGCTGGGCGGCAGGAGGGAGAGGGCCGCGGCGCCGCCGATCGCGCCGGCGGCGGAGCCCAGGAGTCTGCGACGGGTCAGTTCAGCCATGGCTGCTCCTTTCTCAGGCCCTCCGGCAGGAAGGCCTTTGCGGGAGTGACGGCAGGCCCGGCCACGAGGACGGGCCGCCGTTCACTGTGGGCCCCGGGCGGTGCGGTGCGTCAGGTGCGGCTGGTGAACTCCGGGCCAACGCACGGAAGGAATTTACCGGGCCGTTATGGGCAACACCCGCTGGACGCACGGGTGTTGCCGAGTGTTGGAGAAAGATGGCCGCTACATTGATCACGCGCGTCCGGGTGGCGCGCACCGTCGTATGGGTGCGGCCGGTGATGACGGACCTCGTGACGGGCGCTCGGCACTCCTGATTCGCTGCCGTGCATCTCCCCGCCGCTTCGGCCGGGCAGGGATCACCACGCCGAGCCGACCGCCCATTCTTGATCCATGTTTTACGTCCCCCGGGGAACTGGAACCCGTGCTGCAGGAGTCTGACGGACAGTGGGGCCTGTCGAGGCCGCGGAGCGAGACGAGTGAGTGGGGCAGGGCGTGGGACGGCGCAAGGGCGGCATAGGCATCGCAGTCGGTACGGTCGCAATGCTGGTGGGTGTGACCGCCTGTGGCGGCGGGGGCGGCAGCGACAAGGCGAGCGGGGACGACGCGAAGGCGTCCGGGACGCCGAGCGCGAGCGCCTCGCCCAGTCCCACGAAGCCCGCGGGCCCGCCGATGCTGCTGGACACGATCACCCCGCAGACGGGCACCACGGTCGGCGTGGCCATGCCGATCTCGGTGATCTTCACGAACCCGGTGGCGGCCAAGGCGCGGGCCACGGTCGAGAAGCACATGAAGGTCAGCACCTCGCAGCCGGTGGTCGGCGCCTGGCACTGGATGGGCGACCGGCGCGCCGACTGGCGGCCGAAGGCGTACTGGCCCGCCGGCACGAAGGTGAAGATCGACGCCGACATGACGGGCGTCAGCAACGGCAACGGACGCTACGGCGTGCACGGCTACACGCACACCTTCACGATCGGCGACGACGTGCGGGCGGACGTCTCGGTGACCAACCACACCATGAAGGTGACCCGCAACGGCCAGACGGTCCGCACCCTGTCGATCAACGCGGGCAGCGCCGAGTATCCGACGTGGGACGGCACGATGGCCGTCATCGACAAGCAGGAGAAGGTCCACATGACCTCCTGCAGCGTCGGCATCAGCTGCGACAAGGGCAGCCCCAACTTCTACGACCTGACGCTGCCCTGGGACGTCCACCTCACCCAGTCGGGCACCTACGTGCACTACTCGACCGGCGACCCCAACCCGGGCAGCGGCAGCGCTCGCGGTTCGCACGGCTGCGTCCACCTGTCCCTGTCGGACGCCAAGTGGTTCTACAGCCAGGTCAAGCAGGGCGACCCCGTCACCATCACCGGCTCCCCCCGGGGCAAGGCCCCGGCCGACAACGGCTACGCCGACTTCAACCTGGGCTGGGACGAGTGGCTCACGGGCAGCGCCTCAGGACAGGAGACGTCCACGGCGCTCTGAGTCGCGGCGGCGGTAGGGTCGCCGGCTCTCCTCCGGGAGGGGCGGCGGGCCCTGCCGCCTGGGCCGGCCCAGGACGACTCCGGCCAGGACCAGGACGAGTCCGCACAGCTGCCGGCCGGTCAGCACCTCGCCGGCGAGCACCGTGCCGAGCAGCACGCCCGTGACGGGGTTGAGCAGACCTATCAGCCCGACCGCTCCGGCGGACAGGTGCCGCAGCCCGGTGAACCAGGCGGCGAAGGCCAGCGCGGTGGCGATCAGGGAGACGTAGCCGAACGCGAGAACCTCCGGTGCGGAGAGCGCCGGCGGCGCACCCTCCACGGCCGCGGCGACCGGGAGCAGGAAGAGGCCGCCGGCCGTGAGCTGCCAGGCGGTCGAGGCGAGCACGTCGGTACCGGCGCTCCACCGCTTGGTCAGGACGTGCCCGAAGGCCGACACCAGCATGGCGGCGGCCGAGGCCAGGACGCCCGGGACGCTCGTGCCCTTCACCCCCGTGAGCAGCATGAGGCAGACCCCGCCGAGTCCGAGGACGGCGCAGGCCAGTTGGGCGGCGCGGGGCCGCTCGGACACCAGGGGCCAGGCCATGAGCATCATCGTCAGCGGGGACACGGCCATGACGGTCGAGGCGACGCTCGTCGGAAGCAGCTGGGAGGCCGCGTAGACGAGGACGAAGAACACGCTCATGTTGAGCAGCCCGAGCACCGCGGACCGCCACCACCACGCACCGCGCGGCCGCTGCCTGCGCAGCGCAAGCAGGACGAGCCCCGCGGGCAGCGCCCGCAGGGCGGCCCCGTAGAGCGGGCGGTCGGCCGGCAGGAACTCGTGTGTCACGTAGTAGTTGGCACCCCAGGCCACCGGCGCCACCGCGGTGATCGCCACCCAACGCGAATTAGCTTCCATGGAAACTAATATACCTTCCCGGGAAGGTATTGTGGAGGCATGAAGCACGGTGAACCCATCGACCGCGTGGCCCGCATCCAGGCCGACTGGCGCCGCGAGCGGCCCGACGTCGACGTCAGCCCGCAGGGGGTGATCGGCCGGCTGCACCGGCTGGCCGGCCGGCTCACCGAGGAGCTCTGTCTCGTCTACGGCCGCTACGGCCTGAGCGAGGGGGAGTTCGACGTCCTGTGCGCCCTGCGCCGTGCGGGGGAGCCCTACGAGAGGGCGCCGGGCGAACTGGCCGCGCACACCATGGTCACCACCGGCGCGATGACGAAGCGGATCGACCGCCTCGAACGGGCCGGACTCGTCACCCGCCGCCGCTCCGACGACGACCAGCGCGGCCGCATCGTCGCCCTCACCACACCGGGGCGCGAACTCGTCGACCAGGCCTTCACCGACCACATGCGCAACGAACGCCGCCTCGTGGACCTGCTGACCCCCGCCGAGGCGGAGTCGCTCGAAGCGCTGCTCACCACCTGGCTCTCCCGCATGGAGGATCCACGTACTCCCGGCGGCGAGTGACCCGTCTCCCGCATGCGGACACGATCCCCGGCTCACTCGGGTGGGTGATCCTCACGGGGCGGCGCAACTCGACCGGATCGCCTCGCTGATGGGCGGGAGCAGGCTGGTCACCCTCGGCGGCGCGGGCGGGGTCGGCAAGACCCGGCTCGCCCAGCGGGTCGTGTCCCTGGGCGCGGCGGCGGCCCGGGAAAGCACGGTGGTCGCCTGGGCGGACCTGTCCCCGCTGCGCAACGCACACCTGCTGGCAGCCACCGTGGCGGACGCACTGGGGCTGTCCGACCACACCCCGCGGCTGTCGGCGGACGTGATCTGCGCGTGGATCGGCGACCGCGAGACGCTCCTGGTGCTCGACTCCTGCGAGCACCTGCCGGCCGAGTGCCGCCCGAGGAGTGACACGTCGTTCAGCTCAGGCCGAAGGACTGTGCGCCGGATCCGTTGCAGTCCCAGATCTGCAGGCGGGTGCCGTTGGCGGTGGCGCCGCTGGGGGAGTCGAGGCAGCGTGCGGACTGGGGGTTGAGGAGGGAGCCGTCGGCCTGCTGGACCCATTTCTGGCCGCCGACCCCGTTGCAGTCCCACAGCTCGACCTTGGTTCCGTTCGCCGTGCCGTTGCCCACGATGTCCAGGCAACGCCCCAGCGTGGAGAGCGAGTTGTCCGAGCCGTGGTACCAGTGCTGGTCGATCGCGTACGACTGGCAGCCCCACAGCTGCACGGCCGCGCCGTCGCCACCGGTGTCGTCGGCGGCCACGTCCACGCACGTGCCGCCCGGGCCCTTGACCGGCCCGCCGCCGTTCACCGAGAACTTCTGTGCGCCGGATCCGTTGCAGTCCCAGATCTGCAGGCGGGTGCCGTTGGCGGTGGCGCCGCTGGGGGAGTCGAGGCAGCGTCCGGACTGGGGGTTGAGGAGGGAGCCGTCGGCCTGCTGGACCCATTTCTGGCCGCCGACCCCGTTGCAGTCCCACAGCTCCAGCTTGGCCCCGCCCGCCGTGCCGTTGTTCTCGATGTCGAGGCACCGCCCGAGGGTGGACAGCGAACCGTCGGGATTGTGGGTCCAGTGCTGGTCCTCGGCGTACGTCTGGCAGGCCCACAGCTGTACGGCGGCCCCGTTCGTGCCGGTGTCGTCGGCAGCGACGTCCACGCACGTGCCGCCCGGTCCGGTGATCGTCCCCTGCGGACCGTTCGGCACGTCCGTCTCGCCGCTGTAGCCGACGGAGACGATGTTCGCCTGCACGGCGTTCTCGGCGGCGTCGGTGGGATAGCCGGAGACCATCACGCCCTCGAAGAAGGTGCCCCGGTTCCAGTTGCTGTTGTCGCCGCCGATGCCCAGGATGATGCCGCCCTCCTGCTGCATGGGCTGATACCCGCCCCGGGTCGGCAGCGCCCCGTCCCACCAGGTGGACAGCCCGCCGGACCGGGAGTCACCGCCCTTGAGCGCGTACCGGGTCTGCCCGTTGTTCTTCAGCACGGCGGTGACGAAAGTCGAACTGTTGCCCTGGTTCGCCGTGTTGGAGCCGTTGTCGCCCTGGAACATGCCGTTCTCCAGGTCGGCCTCCACCCACGGGCCGTTTCCGGTGCACGGCGCGAAATAGCAGGTGGTGGCGATGGACACGGCGTCCATGTGCCCGTTGCCGGTGTCGGCGGGGGTGCGCTCGGCGTTGCCGTAGTCGAAGCAGCAGGCGGATCCGGCATGGGTGCCGCTGGCCACCATGTAGGCGCCCTCGGGCCGGCCGTTCACGGCGACCCCGGAGGCGACCCCGGTGTAGCGGTAGCCCACTCCGGGCGAGATCCACAGCCCGTACACCTTGTGCCCGCCCGCGGTGACGGCGATCTCGGACGCGTCGGCACCCCGGTCGGCACCCATGCCGGCGGTGCCGGCGGGCCCGGGTGTGAGGTCGTTGTGCCGGCCGCTCTGGTCGTAGATCTTCGTGATCCGGCAGCCGCCGTCGGCCGCGCAGAAGGCGTCCTGGGCCGCCGCGTCGGCGTACCCGCCCTGCGTCAGCGGCCCGATGTCGGCGGTGGCCCCGTCCGAGACGCGGGTCACCTGGTAGAGCGGGCCGTCGTAGGAGGAGAGCAGCGCGCGGGTGACGCTGTGGGCGGCCACGCACGGGGTACCCGCCGCGGCGTAGATGTCGCACGGCAGCGAGCCGGCGGCCTGTGAGGCGCCCGGAAATCCGAGCAGCAGTCCGAGAGCGAGTCCGAGGGAGGCCAGCACGGCCGCCACCCGTGGCCTCCGCATCCACGTTCTTGGCGAGCTCATGACATTCCAGGCGGACGGGGAACCTCGCATGGCGCGTCCCTTCGAAGCTGGAGTGGGGGGCGGGCCGCGGCCAGGGTGCGGCGGCACAGCTCTTCGATCGGCTCGCCCGGAACCTACGCACGCTGTTCGGCCGCGTCAATATTTGTTTCCTTTCTTGGTTCAGACCAAGGCCGGAACGTGAACCCGTGTCGGGGCGTGTGCGATTCGGAGCTGTACGCCGCCCGCCTGCGGGATCGGGCGGGTGTCAGGGGCTCAGGAGGCGGTCCGGGCCGAGCGGGACCTCGTGCAGCAGCAGGCGGCTGCGCGCCTCCCGTACCCCGAGGTCGGCCTTGAGGCGGTCGACGACGGTCTCGAACTCGCGGGCGTCCGCGCAGGCGACGCGCAGCTGGTAGTCGTAGTCCCCGGTCAGCCGCATCGCGGCCACGACCTGCGGGACGTCGTGCAGGCGGGCCTCGAACGCCGTGCGGTCGACGCCCTCCCGCAGGCGGATGTCGCTGAGCAGTTCCATGCCGCGCCCGAGCGCCGCGAGGTCCACGTCGGCCCGGTAGCCGCGGACGATGCCGTCCGTCCGCAGCCGTCGCACGCGATCGGCGACCGTGTTGGCCGACAGCCGCACCCGGCGGCCCAGGTCCTGGTAGGTCGCCCGGCCGTCCGCGAGCAGGATGGTCAGGAGCTGCCGGTCGATACGGTCCACGGACTCGCCTCCAGGAAAACTCGGCCTCTTGTCGACGTCGCCGATTTTTCCACAGCGAAGGTGGGTGATAGGCCGAGAAGTCCGAGCCAATGTCGGCGCGATCGGTGCCAGGCTCCAGGGCATGGAGATCCTGCTCCGGACCGCCCTCGCCCCCTGTCTCGTGCTGTTCGTCTCCGCCGTCGCACGCCGTTCCGGCCCGCGCCTGGGCGGGCTGCTGCTGGGTGTGCCGACGACCTCGGTGCCGTTCGTCATGCTCGTGTGGCTGGACGCCGGGAGCGGGGCCGCGGCCCGGGCCGCGCACGGCCTCGTCGCGGCCCAACTCGCCGTCGCCTGCTTCTGTCTCGCCTACGGGCGCCTCGCCCCCGCCCTGCGGCCGGCCCGCGCTCTTGCCGTCGCCCTGACCGCTACCGCCGCGGCCGCCGTGGTGGCGGCCACGTGCCCGAACGTCTGGCTGACCGCCGTCGGCGCCCTGGCCGTGACCTGCGCCGGCCTCGCGACCTGGCCGCCCCCGGCGCCCGCCGGGCGACCCGTCATCCGCCGGGTACACCCCGGCCGGGAGGTCGGGACGAGGATGGCGGTGTCGGTCGTCACGGTCCCGCTGGCGATGACGGCCGCCCGCGCCCTGGGCCCCTTCGCCGCGGGCGTCCTGGCCGCGTTCCCGGTCCTGCTGGCCGTGATGGCCCCGGCCACCCACCGCGCGACCGGCCCGCAGGCCGCCGCCGTGATGATGCGCGCCGCGCTGACCGTCGTACCCGGCACCCTCGCCTTCCTGCTGCTGCTCTGCACGGCCTTGTGAACGCCCCACGGCGGCCGGTCAGGTGACGCGCCGGAGGCGGGCCGGTGAGCCCGCCGCTTGACTGCCTTCGTCTCCGAGCGCCAGGGTGTCCCGTCCGTCCTCGGCCAGGGTGTAGACGTTTCCGGGTCTGCACACCACACCCAGCGACGGATCCGTGGGGGTACTGGTGACCGCCTGGAACACCATGGTCGTCCCGT
Organism: Streptomyces sp. NPDC001980; assembly: GCF_040296885.1. Classification (NCBI taxonomy): domain Bacteria; kingdom Bacillati; phylum Actinomycetota; class Actinomycetes; order Kitasatosporales; family Streptomycetaceae; genus Streptomyces; species Streptomyces sp. NPDC001980. Next base: position 49,964 of record NZ_JBEOYD010000058.1, read on the forward strand.
GGGTCTCCTGCAGCCGCAGGGTCTCGGTGCAGCCGATGTCGTCGCCGCTGCCCGCCTCGGTCACATGGCTGACCTGCCGGCCCACGAGATCGCCCCGTTCGGCGGCGTGCAGGGTGAGGGTCACGGACACCTTCGTCGTACGGGCGCTGAACACGCCGTCGCCCGCGGTGCTGCCGGGGCCGGTGCCCTTCCAGGTCCCCACCCAGGACGCGGGCAGCGCGTTCGCCGCGGCCGGGCCGGACGAGGCCGCGGAGGGAGAGGGTGTCGTCGGCGGCGGCGTACCGTCCGTGTCCTGCCCGTCCCCGGCTCCGCCCCACCAGACCGCCGCGGCGACGGCCGCGGCGGCGACCGGCACCGCGACGGCCACGACGGTGGTCCGGGTCCGGGCCGCCCCGTTCCGGGTGGCCGGGGGAACTGTGCCGGTCCCGGCCGAAGGACCGTACGCCGACGGCGGACCGAACCCCGGAGTCGTGGGCGCAACCGGCGGTGGGGGCGCGGTCCGCGGCGGTACGGCGGCGGTCGACGCCTCCAGCAGGGCCCGCAGCTCGGCCTCCCGCGCGGCGAGGTCCTCGGCCAGACGCGGCGGCGGGACGCCGGCCCACTCAGGGGAGCCGGGTCCGAGCCGTTCCAGCAACTCCTGTGCGGTGGGGCGGGATTGCGGCGCCTTGTGCAGACAGGCCGCCAGCACCGGCAGCAGGGACGGCGGTACGTCGGCGAGGTCGGGTTCCTCGTGCACGATCCGGTAGAGCAGCTGCGCCGCCGAGGGCTCCTCGCCGCGGCGCAGGAAGGGCCCCGCACCGGTGGCCGCGTACACCAGGACCGCCGCGAGTGCGAACACGTCGCCGGGTTCCGCGGCGGCGCCGCCCGTGACCTGCTCGGGAGCCATGTATCCGGGGGAACCGATGACGCCGCCCGTGCGGGTGTGGCGGGTGTCGTCGGCGGCCCGGGCGATACCGAAGTCGATGAGCAGCGGATGGCGGCGGCCGAGCAGCACGTTGGACGGCTTCACGTCCCGGTGCGCGAGCCCTGTCCGGTGCACGGCCCGCAGCCCCTCGGCGAGTTCCGCTCCGAGGGCACGGACCGCGGCCTCCGGCAGCGGACCGTACCGGTGCACCCAGTCGGCGAGGGCCGGCGCCGCGACGTACTCCGTGGCCAGCCACTGCGGCCGCTGCCCCGGCGCGCTGTAGTCGACGACCGCGACCGTCCACGGTGACCGTACCCGGTCGCTGCTGGCGATTTCACGCGCGAACCGTTCCTCGAACCCCGGATCCAGGCCGAGTTCGCTCCGCACGGTCTTCAGCGCCAGCGGCCGGCCGGAGGACGTACGGGAGAGGAAGACCTGCCCCATGCCTCCCTCCCCGAGCCGCGCCAGCAGCGGGTAGCCGCCGACGGCGGGCGGATCCGTGGGATCGAGACTTCTCATGAACGTCTCCGGGCGGTGAGCGCGTCGCGACCGGGCGGCCCACCACCTGCGAGCGGAGCCCCCCTCGGCATCCGCGTGGACATGGCCTGCGGTGAGGTATTCATATCAGTTGGTGCGATGCGTACGGGGAAGTCGGGTACGCAAAGGTGGCGTGGGGGGCCAGGGGAGCGCACGGAACAGGTGGGGTTGTGGGGCGCCAGGGGCTGCGTGGAGCACAATGGGCGGGCGGCG
>NZ_JBEOYD010000059.1:0-51510 GCF_040296885.1 Streptomyces sp. NPDC001980
TCGTACCAGGAGCCGTACAGGGCCCGTTCACGCTCCACGAGCAACGGCAGCGGCTCCGAGGCGGTCACCAGCTCCCGCAGCGGATGCCGCGCCAGGACCTTCTCCACCTCGGGGGTGAGAGCGGCGGCCAGGCGCCAGGGGGCGGGCCGTTCCTCGTCGCGGAGGGCGGCGGCCGCGGTCACCAGGATTTCCCGTTTTTTTGCCTTCGGGACCCCGGCGGCGGCCCGTTCCAGGAGCCGGGCGCCCTCCTCCAGGACCAACTCGGTGTCGATGCCCGCGGGTATCTTGATCTTCGCGTGGTGGCGCCAGGTGGCGACCGGATCTCCCCATGCCTCGACCTGGTAGGTCCAGTGGCCCGGTTTCCCGTCGACGGTGACGGTGGCGCCCCAGCGGTCGGTGCCGGGGGCCAGCTCCCGCATCGGAGTCCAGGGGCCGGGGCGGCCCTTCGGGTCCTTCAGGACGACGTTGGCGGCGACGGCGTCATGGCCCTCGCGGAAGACGGTGGCGGTGACCTCGAACGACTCCCCGGTGACCGCCTTGGCGGGCCGGCGCCCCTGCTGGATCAGCGGACGGACGTCGAGGACGGGTATGCGGCCGACGGCGGTGGCCTCGTCCGCGAGGGGCGGCGCGCCGGGTGACGTGCGCCGGGTCGGAAGTGCTGACGGTTGGTGCGTGGCGGGCATGACCGCTCCTGTCCGCGGCAACGAGGGTGTGGGCGGATGGGTGGTGGGGAGGTGGGTCCTGCGGGGTGTACCTGGTGTTGTACCGCTGCCTGGTGTCAGTGCTGTGTCTGTGGGGTGTACCGGAGGAGCCTTCCCACCCTATTCGGGTGGGCAATCCGGCACTTTGTTAACTACTCAGCCGTATGTCTACGCACAAGACCGGCCCCGTTCACGGCGAACGGGGCCGATGGCGTGATCGCATACCAGAAACCGCTTTACGACTCCGGCACCCGCAGGAGCCTGTTCGGCGACCCGCGCCCCGCACCCGACACCTTCCCGCTCGCCGCCCCCGCAATCAGGGCCTTGGCGACCTGGGCCGGGGTGGCCTTGCGGTGCCCGGCGAGGTAGAGGGCGGCGGCGCCCGCGACGTGCGGTGCCGCCATCGACGTACCGGAGTAGGTCGCCCTGGCGGTGTCGCTCGCGTTCGCGTCCGAGGTGATCGCCACACCCGGGGCGAACAGGTCCACCGCGGAACCGTAGTTGGAGAAGCCCGCGCGGGTGTCGGTGCGGTCGGTGGCGCCGACGGTGAGGGCCTGCGGCACGTCGGCCGGTGAGGAGCGGGCGGCCGGGAGGCCGTCGTTGCCGGCGGCGACCGTGTAGGTGACCCCTGCCTTGATCGAGTTCCGTACGGCGGTGTCCAGTTGGGCGCTGTGGTAGCCGCCCAGGCTGAGGTTGGCGACCGCCGGTCTGCGGGCGTGCGCGGTGACCCAGTCGACACCGGCGATGACCTGGGCGGTGGTGCCCGCCCCGGTGTCGTCCAGGACCCGCACGGAGACCACCCGGGCCTTCTTGGCGACGCCGTACCTGGTGCCGGCGATGATGCCGGCGACATGGGTGCCGTGCCCGTTGCCGTCGCCGGCGGACCCGTCGTTCCCGACGAAGTCCCAGCCGTAGCTCGCGCGTCCGCCGAAGTCGGCGTGCGTGATGCGGACACCGGTGTCGATCACGTACACGGTGACGCCCGCGCCCGCCGACCCCGGCGAGGTGTACGACCTGTTCAGCGGGAGCCTTGCCTGGTCGACGCGGTCCAGGCCCCAGGACGGCGGGTTCCTCTGGATGTTCTTCCGCGTGTTCCGTTGGGTGTTCGTCCGGGTGCGCGTCAGCCGCACCCGGCTGTCCTGGACGACGGAGGCGACCCGCGAGTCCGCGGCGAGCCGCCTGGCCTGTGCAGCGCTTGCTTCGACGGCGTAGCCGTTCAGCACAGTGCCGTAAGTATGGCTTATTTTCGCCCCATACCGGGCGGCGACGTCCCCCCCGGCCGCCGACGCGCCCCTGATCCCCTCCTTGAGCGTCACCAGATAACTCCCGCCGACCGAACCGGCCCGGCCGGCGTCGACGATGGTCCCCTCCGGTACGGCGTGCGCGGGCAGGGTGGCCGTCGACAGCACCGCGGCCGTCACGACCGCGGTCAAGCCCCCCACCAGACGCAGCCGCCGGGTACACGTCCGTGCCATGGCTGCGAGTCCCCCTCCTCGGCTCAGGGGGGCAGGGTCTCGTACGGGGGCGAAGGCCGACAAGAAGGCATCTGGGGCCGAAGCGGGGGTCTGAGGGCGGCAGCCCCCAGCGGTACCCCCGACACCGGTACTGTCGGACAGACGCCGAGCCGCACAGGGTTGTACGGCTCCCCTTGCGAACTGCACGAGGTGGAATGTGAAGGCGATCCGTCGGTTCACCGTCCGTCCCGTTCTCCCCGAACCCCTCCGCCCCCTCAGCGACCTGGCCCGTAACCTGCGCTGGTCCTGGCACGCCGAGACCCGTGACCTCTTCCAGGCCGTCGACCCCGAGCGCTGGGCCGCCTCGGAGGGCGACCCGGTGCGGCTGCTCGGCAGTGTGCCGCCGGCGCGCCTCGCCGAGCTGGCCGGTGACCGTCGTTTCCTGCGCCGGCTGACCGCGGTCGCCGACGACCTGGGCGACTACGTGACCGGCGACCGCTGGTACCAGACCCGGCCGCCGTCGGCCGATCTCCCGGCCGCCGTCGCCTACTTCTCACCCGAGTTCGGCATCACGGCCGCCCTGCCCCAGTACTCCGGCGGACTCGGCATCCTGGCCGGCGACCATCTCAAGTCGGCCAGCGACCTCGGCGTGCCGCTGATCGGCGTCGGCCTGCTGTACCGGCACGGCTACTTCCGGCAGACCCTGTCCCGGGACGGCTGGCAGCAGGAGCACTATCCCGTCCTCGATCCCAACGAACTTCCCGTGGCCCTGCTGAAGGAGGCGGACGGCACCCCGGCGCACGTCTCCCTCGCGCTGCCCGGCGGCAGACTGCTGCGCGCCCGTATCTGGCTGGCCCAGGTCGGCAGGGTGCCGCTGCTGATGCTGGACTCGGACGTGGAGGAGAACGACGTCGGCGAACGCGGGGTCACCGACCGGCTCTACGGCGGCGGCAGCGAGCACCGGCTGCTCCAGGAGATGCTGCTCGGCATAGGGGGCGTGCGGGCCGTACGGACGTACTGCCGGCTGACCGGCCACCCCGAGCCGGAGGTGTTCCACACCAACGAGGGCCACGCCGGCTTCCTGGGCCTGGAGCGGATCGCCGAGCTGGTCGCCGACGGGCTGGACTTCGACGCGGCGCTGGAAGCGGTCCGGGCCGGTACCGTCTTCACCACCCACACCCCTGTCCCGGCCGGCATCGACCGCTTCGACCGGGAGCTGGTCGCCCACCACTTCGGGGCGGACGCCGAACTCCCCGGGATCGGGGTGGAGCACATCCTGCGGCTCGGCATGGAGACCTACCCGGGCGGCGAGCCCAACCTGTTCAACATGGCCGTGATGGGGCTGCGGCTCGCCCAGCGCGCCAACGGGGTCTCGCTGCTGCACGGCAACGTCAGCCGGGAGATGTTCTCCGGGCTGTGGCCGGGCTTCGACCCCGACGAGGTGCCGATCACCTCGGTGACGAACGGGGTGCACGCCCCGACCTGGGTGGCCCCGGAGGTGGTCCGGCTGGGCGCCCGGCAGCTCGGCGACCGCCGCACCGAGGAGGCGCTGACCGTCGGCGGCCCGGACCGCTGGGACGCCGTCGCCGAGGTCGCCGACCAGGAGATCTGGGAGCTGCGCCGCAGCCTGCGGGAGCAACTGGTGCTGGAGGTGCGGGAGCGGCTGCGGGCGTCCTGGCGGCAACGCGGCGCCGGTACCGCCGAGCTGGGATGGATCGACGGCGTCCTCGACCCCGACGTGCTCACCATCGGATTCGCGCGGCGCGTCCCCTCGTACAAACGTCTCACGCTCATGCTGCGCGACCGCGACCGGCTGATGGACCTCCTGACCCACCCCGAGCGGCCGATCCAGATCGTCGTGGCCGGAAAGGCGCACCCGGCCGACGACGGCGGCAAGCGGCTGGTGCAGGAACTGGTCCGCTTCACCGACGACCCGCGCGTCCGGCACCGGATCGTCTTCCTGCCCGACTACGGCATGGCGATGGCGCAGAAGCTCCTGCCCGGCTGTGACATCTGGCTCAACAACCCGCTGCGCCCCCTGGAGGCGTGCGGGACGAGCGGGATGAAGGCGGCGCTCAACGGCGGCCTCAACCTCTCCGTCCTGGACGGCTGGTGGGACGAGTGGTTCCAGCCGGACTTCGGCTGGGCGATCCCGACGGCGGACGGCGCAGGCACCGATCCCGACCGCCGGGACGACATCGAGGCCGCCGCGCTGTACGACCTGCTGGAGCAGCGGGTGACCCCGCGTTTCTACGAGCGCGGCCGCAGCGGCCTGCCGGACCGCTGGATCGAGATGGTGCGGCAGACCCTGACCCTGCTGGGACCGAAGGTGCTGGCGGGCCGCATGGTCCGGGAGTACGTGGAGCGCCTCTACACCCCGGCGGCCCACGCCCACCGGTCCATGACCCCGGACACGGCCCGTGAACTGTCCGCCTGGAAGGGGAGGGTGCGGGCGGCCTGGCACGGCGTCTCGGTGGACCACGTCGAGACGGCCACCGCCACGGCCACCGCCGAACTGGGCACGACGCTGGCCCTGCGGGTCCGCGTCCGCCTCGGCGACCTCGCCCCCGACGACGTGGAGGTCCAGGCCGTCTCCGGCCGGGTCGACCCGGAGGACCGCATCACGGACGCGGCCACGGTGCCGCTGAAGCCGATCTCCGGCCCCGACCTGGAGGGCCACTGGACCTATGAGGGCCCCCTCTCCCTGGACCGCACGGGCCCCTACGGCTACACGGTCCGCATCCTCCCCACCCACCGCCTGCTGGCCTCCGGCGCGGAGCTGGGGCTGGTGGTGGTGCCCGCGGAGGGGGCGGTCACGGGGGCCGGGGTGCTGCTGCGCTGACGGACTCGGTGCGGTTCGGGACCGGCCCCCGGACCGCACCCCCCTCAGACGCGGTCGCCCTCGTCCTCCTCGTAGATGAGCGGGCCGAGGTCCTTCAGCTCTTCGAGCAGCTCGGCACCGAGTTCCCGCGCCCAGGCGAGGCCGTCGCGCACCTGCATCCGCACGACGTCCGGAAGCTCCGGATCGGTGCCCGGGGTCTTTCTGAGCAGGTCACCGTAGGCGAGGAGCTCGCGGAACGCCATCCGGTCGCGGGCCTCCTCGTCCACTGCGGGAGCGACGTCGAGCATCGGCACGCTCATGTCCGCCGTGAGCCGCGGCAGCCACTTCGTCTTCCCTGTCCGTACCGTCCGGCGCCCCACCCGTAGCCGGATTCCGGTCAGCTGGCGCACCCGTGCCCGCCGGTGCCGCCGACGGGCGTCGCGCACCTGCCACAGCCTTGCCCGGGCGCGGCGCTCGGCGGCGAACCCGTTGGCCTCGGCGATCAGATCCCGCCAGCGCAGCGCCCCGGTCTTCTGGTCCCTGGTCTCGAACGCGTCCCAGGACACCCACGCGGCTTGCCGCAGCGTCGCCTCCAGGGCCGCGCCGAACTCCTCGGGCTGCCTCTGGGCCAGCTCACGGTAGAGCAGCAGCGCCCGGTGGACGGTGCGGCTCGCCTCGACGTGCCCGCCGATCTTGTTGTGCACCCCGGCCCTGGTCCGCAGCACTTGAGCCAGCAGCGGACGGTAGACGACGGGCTGGTCCTCCACCAGGTGCAGGATCACCCGCAGACATTCGTCGATCACTTTGGCGGCGCCCGAGTACCGGTTCAGCGCGGCCAGCTCCAAGGCCTGGTTGTGGAGCGACTCCATCAGGCTCGGCAGGTACTTGTCCGGGTGCACCTGGGCCAGCCGGCGCCGGATCAGCACGGCGTGGGTCGCCGTCTCCAGTGCCTTCTGGCCCGGCGAGCGGCGGTTGGCGAGGTTGTGGAGCGCCGCGGCGAGAAGGGCCAGATGGTGGCGGGTGGGGCGCTCGTGGACCAGCTGCTCCAAGATCTCCACGGCCTCCTCCCCGGCGACCAACGCCTCGTGCCGCAGGTCGCGGGCGGCCAGTACCACCGACAGGCTGCTGAGGGCCTGCGCCAGCCGTGCCCGGTGCGGCATCAGCTCGGCGTGGCCGTGCCCGTCCGGCTCGTCCGCCACCAGCCGCCGGTTGACCCTGACCGCCTCCGCACAATCCGTCAATGCCTGCCGGTAGCGTCCGAGTTCGGAGAGCGCCGCCCAGCGCACCCCCAGCGACTCGGCGAGAAGTGGCAGATAGCGGTCGGGGTGGGCGCGGGCCAGCCCCCGATAGAGCCGTACTGCCCGGCCGCCGGATTCCACGGCCTCTTCCCACCGGCGTACGGAACTCAGCCGAACCGTCAGATTGTGCTCGGCGCGCGCCCACTCCGCCCGCACGGCCGCCGGGGCCAGCGCCCCGCCCGAGAGATGAACACGCCGTCGGCGGACCCGGGCGAGCCGCCCGGCGATGTCCAGTGCCTGCTCGCCCAGCAGCCGACTGCGTTCGGGCACGGCCGCGTGCAGATGTTCCAGCAGGTCGAGGGGCAGATCCGGACGCTCGATCAGCAGTCGCAGCGCCTCCAGCAGAAAACCGGGGTTCTCCGAGCGCCCCGCCACCACGACCGCTGGGACGGCGAGCGCCTCGGGGTGAGCGACGATCAGTGCGCGGACCTGTGCGGCCAGCTCCCTGTGCGGGCAGGTTGGCTGGGCCGCCGCCCGGGCCAGGACGGTCAGTGCCCGTTCCGCCTCTCGATCGGCGAGTTCGGGCAGCACGGCGGCGAGCAGACCAGGATTCTCCCGGGCCCGCAGCGCCACCTGGTACTCACCGAGCAGGTCGGGCTCCAGCGATCCCCAGTACGCCCCCTCGGCCGACGGGTACAGCTCGTGCAGCCACTCCGCCGCCGCGCTCCGGCCGTCCGCGAGGCCGGGCAGAACGGCGAGCAGTTCGGCGGCCCGCTCCGGTGCAGCCACCCGGGTCAGTGTGGCCACCGCCACCGCGTCCCCCAGGGCGTCCTGGCAGACCCCCTCCAGCTTCGGCCAGGAGGCCGCGGTGCGCTGCCAGTACCGCCGTTCGTGGCCGAGGAGTTCCGCCTGGACGTCCGGCTCCCTGCCGTTGTCCCGGTGCGGGCGCGCGGTTCCGCCGGTGGCGACCTGGCGGTCGGCGGCCGTCAGCAGGTCCAGCAGGGCCCGCATCTGCAGGTGCAGCGCCGAGCCGTCGGTGAGCCGGCGCTGTGCCCCGCCCGAGGACACCGCGCGAACGACCGAGGCCCAGTCGACCCTGGCGTACTCCGGCAGGTCCTTCAGTGCGGGCAGCCGCCGGCCCAGCGCCCGCACTGCCTCCCGATACATCAGGGCGCGCTCGGCCGGCGTCGGCGCCAGGTCCGTCAGTTCCACAGTGCGGGCACCACTGAGCACTCCGGCGCTGCGCGGGGTCGCGCCCGGCAGCTGCTCCCACCATTCGCCCGCGCTCCGGGCGATGAGCACCATCCGCACGGGATGGTGGCCGCCGCGTGCCTGTAGCGTCTCCAGGACGTTACCGACCAGTTCGGGGCTGGTCTCGGCGTAGTCCATCACCAGCAGCATGCGCTGGTCGACCGCAGTCAGCGCCTGCAGACCCCGCACCAGCTCGGCGCGTTCGGAGCCCGACTCGCGCAGCTGCGCGGTCAGCCAGCCGTTGCCGGCCATGGTCACCGACAGCTCCCGGGCGAACCGTGACTTGCCCTGTCCGCCCCGACCCGTGATCAACCGGGTGGCGAGGCCGCCGCCGTCCGCGCACCAGTCCTGGAACTCGGTGAGGCTGTCGGTACGGCCGGTGAAGGGCACTGCCTCGGCCTGAGGGCGCAGCAGTTCCGACGGCAGGCGAGGGCTGCGGCTGGGCACCGCCGGCTCGCACAGGGCCTCCAGCTCCACGGCCTCGGCGATCGGCAGGTATCCCAGCTCCCGGCCCAGCAGTGCCCGCAGGTCCGGCTCGCGCAGCAACCGGTGGGCGGGTACTGCCTGGAGCTTTCCGTGCTGCCAGTGCGCGAGATCCACCACCACGACCCCGCACAGCAGCTGCCCGCTCCACAGGGCGGATCCGGACATCCCGCTCCATGGGGAGGTGCCGAGACCGGCCGGGGCCCGGTGGACAGCCAGTTCCCAGTGCCCGCCGAGCAACCCGTCGCCAGGGCTGACCGCACCGGCGACCTGGGCGGTCTCCAGGCCGTCGGGCCGTCGGGCACCCTGCACGCGGGCGAAGCCCAGCGCGTTGGCGTCCTGCCCAGCCCGCAGGGTCGCGAACTGGCCGAAGCGGACCGGCGCGTCGGCGACGTCCTGCGGCCAGTGCCGTGTCGCCACCCGCAGCAGGCAGGCGTCCAGACCCGCCGTACGGCCGTCCCAGGCCACCTCTGCGGGCAGCAGCCGGCCGGTGGTGAGGAGTTGTACCTGTACGTGCACCTGACCGGGGGCCATCGCCGCGCCCCGCGGTTGCAGGGCGTGGCCGGCCGTCAGCACCAGTCCGGGGGCGATGACACAGCCCGAGCTGAGGCGGGGGTGCTTGCCCTTGACGCTGGTGCGGACTGCGGCCAGTCGGCTTCTGTTCATGAGGTCAGAACGGGCCGGGCGGTGTGAACAGGGATTCCACCTCGCTCCCGGCATCCGAAGAGTCCGCGGAGATCTCCAGCGAGCGGCCGTCGGACGGTTTCGGGGTGAGGGTGAGCGACACCTTGTGGGTGCGGGTGCGGCCCGCCTTCGCCTCGGCGTCGGCCGAGACGACCCACGCCTTGAAACCAGCCTTCGCGCTCACGTCGCGGCGGATCTCGACCGCGAACTCCATGGTGATCGGGCCGACTTCGAAGCGCAGGTTCTCGCGCGCGGCGGCGGACGAGGCACTCAGCAGTTCGTCTCGCACCAGCTGTACGGCCGCGGCCAGTTCCAGCTCCTCGGGCATCTCGTCCCCCTCGTCCGGTGTTCCGGACGCCCCGTGCGCAAGGTGATCCGGAGTGTCCCGTGGTCAGGGGGCCAGAGTGCCAGAACGGCGGGCCGCAGGAGCCCCTTCAGAGCGAATCGGCCTCGTCCCCGCACAGATTGCGCAACACCTTGCCGCACCTCCGCGCATACGCGTGCTGCAGCCCTCGGGTCGCGGCGCCGCCCGCGCGGGCGTACCACTTGGCGGGTCTGCTGAAGGCCGCGACCGTGAGCCAGACCGTGCCGTCGCCGGTGCGGTCGACGACGAAGGCCTCTTCGCCGGATTCGGGGTGGCCGGTGAGGGTGCCGTAGGCCCAGCCGGCGCGGCGGGACTCCTCGGCCGTCCAGACGATGCGGCAGGGGGCCTTGATGAGGCCGGCCAGGGTGACGGTGACGTCGACGCCGGGGGCCGCGCGGTCGGCGGCGGCGTCGATTCCCACGCCGAGGGCGCGGTGGAGTTCCCAGGTGAGGACCGCCTCGGCGGCCCGGTGGAAGACTTCCCGGCCCTCGCCTATGCGCGTGCGCACGTGCAGGGGGTGGAAGCCCGGTGGGCAGGCGGCGAGGTTCTCGCGGGTGGCGCCGACCGCCTCGTACGTGAAGGACATGGGAGAGAGCGTAGGGCGGGCCCCCGGGACGCCTTCTCCCCGGGGGCCCACCTGCACTGCTGGGGGCGGGGTCAGCTGACGTTGACCGCCGTCCAGGCCGCCGCCACCGCGTTGTACTCGGTGGAGCCGGAGCCGTACAGCGCGGCCGCCGCGGACAGCGTGCCGGTGCGGGCCGACTTGTAGTTGGTGGTCGACGTGAAGTACGTCGTCAGCGCCTTGTACCAGATCTGGAGCGCCTTGGCCCGGCCGATGCCGGTGACCGTGGAGCCGTTGTAGGTGGGGGAGTTGTAGGACACTCCGTTGATCGTCTTCGCGCCGCTGCCCTCGGACAGCAGGTAGAAGAAGTGGTTGGCGACGCCGGACGAGTAGTGCACGTCGAGGTTGCCGACCGAGGAGGACCAGTAGTTGGCGGAGCCGCCGTCCTTGCTGGGCTGGTCCATGTAGCGCAGCGGGGTGCCGTCGCCGTTGATGTCGATCTTCTCGCCGATGAGGTAGTCACCGGGGTCGGAGGCGTTGTTGGCGTAGAACTCGACACCCGTGCCGAAGATGTCCGAGGTGGCCTCGTTGAGGCCGCCGGACTCGCCGCTGTAGTTGAGGCCGGCGGTGTTGGCGGTGACGCCGTGGCTCATCTCGTGGCCGGCCACGTCGAGCGAGGTCAGCGGGTGGGTGTTGCTGGAGCCGTCGCCGTAGGTCATGCAGAAGCAGCTGTCGTCCCAGAACGCGTTCACGTAGGAGCTGCCGTAGTGGACGCGGGAGTAGGCGCCGACGCCGTTGTTCTTGATGCCGCTGCGGCCGAAGGTGTTCTTGTAGAAGTCCCAGGTCTCCTGGGCGCCGTAGGCGGCGTCCGCGGCGGCGGTCTGGTCGGTGGTGGAGCTGGAGGCCGCGCCGGTGCCCCAGACGTTGTCCGCGTCGGTGAACAGCGTGCCGGTGCCGGACGTGCCGTGCTTGAGGTTGTACGTCTTGTGGCTGCCGCGCGTGGCGTCGGTCAGGCTGTACGTCGAGCCCGACAGAGTGGTGTCGAGGCTGACGGTGCCCGAGTACAGGGTCTTGCCGGTGCCCGTGGCGTTCTCGATGCCCTGGTACTCGAAGAGCTTCTTGCCGGTGGCGGCGTCGGTGATGACGTGCAGCTGGTTGGGGGTGCCGTCGTCCTGGAAGCCGCCGACGATCGTCTCGTAGGCGAGGACGGGCGTGCCCGAGCCGGCCCAGATCACCTTGCGGGCGCCGTCGGCGGCCGACTTGGTGGAGCCGAGGGTCTTGGCGACGCTCAGCGCCGACTTCTCCGCCTTGGCGGTGCTGATCTGCGGCTTGAGGGAGGCCACCTTGATGGTGGTCTTCGTCGCCTTGGTGACGCCCTCGGTCTTGCCGGCCTTGGAGGTGTGCACGACGAGGTCGCCGCCGAGGACGGGCAGGCCCGCGTAGGTGCGCTCGTAGCGCGTGTGGACCGTGCCGTCGACGTCCTTCACGACGTCCTTGACGACCAGCTTCTCCTTGGCGCCGAGGCCTATCTGCCGGCCCGTCTCGGCGACGTTCGCCTCCGCCTTCTGGATGAGGGCGGTGCGGGCGGAGTTGGAGAGCAGCGTGGGGGCGGCGGCCAGCGGCTTCTTGTCGACGGCCGAGGCGTTCGCGGTCATACCCGTGGTGAGGAGGGCGCCGGCGGCGACAGCGGTGGCGATGGCGAGCGTGGTGCGCTTGTGACGCGCGTAGAGGGGGCTCACTCAAGCTCCTTCAGGATGTGGGGAGTCCGGGCGGAGTGGGGTTACCGGCCCGGCTTTGGTGATGTGAAGTTGCTGTGCTGTGCGACGGGTGAAGGAAGAGTGACATCAAGGTCGCGTACATGTCAGGACCCTGAAGTGATGTTGGCCGAAAAGCAGGTGTTGGGTGAACGTTGCGGCCATGTAAAACGGGCGCCGCCCGCGGGGAATCTCCCCGCGGGCGGCGCCGGGTGCGCGTGACTGTTACCTGGGGTTACGGGAAGGTCAGCTTCCACCCGTTGATCGTGCCGACGTCCTGTGCGGCCTGGTCCTGGACCTTCAACTTCCAGGTGCCATTGGCCGATTCCGACGAGGCGTTCACCGTGTAGGTGTCCGTCACGTTGTCCGCTGAGTCGGAGGAGCTGAAGCTCTTCAGCCGGTACGACGTCCCGGACGGACCGACGAGGTCGACCACCAGGTCGCCGCGCCACGTGTGGCTGATATTCGGCGTTACCTGCAAGGTGCTCGGCGCGTTGCCGGTCCGGCCGGAGACGGTGATCGACGAGGTGACCGCCGGGCCGTTGTCCGGAATCGACACGGGTGTGGTGCTCTCGTACGACGTGCCCGTACCGCCGCCACCGCCCGACCGCGAGCCGACCGCCACGGCCGCCCAGGCGTCCTGCACCGCCTTGTACTCGGTGCTCGTGGTGCCGTACAGCTCACCCGCCGCCGCGAGGGTGCCGGTGCGGGCGGCCGCGTAGTTGGTGGTCGAGGTGAACTTGGTGGTGAGCGCCCGGTACCAGATCTGCAGCGCCTTGTCCCGGCCGATGCCGGTGACCGGAAGGCCGTCCTTCGTGGGCGAGTTGTAGCTGACGCCGTTGATGACCTTGGCGCCGCTGCCCTCGCTCAGCAGGTAGAAGAAGTGGTTCGCCACGCCGGACGAGTAGTGCACGTCGAGGCCGCCGACCGACGAGGACCAGTAGTCGGCCGAACCGCCGTCCTTGCTGGGCTTGTCCATGTAGCGCAGCGGGGTGCCGTCGCCGTTGATGTCGATCTTCTCGCCGATGAGGTAGTCGCCGACGTCGGACGAGTTGGCCGCGTAGAACTCCACGCCGGTGCCGAAGATGTCGGAGGTGGCCTCGTTGAGGCCGCCGGACTCGCCGCTGTAGTTGAGGCCGGCGGTGTTGGCGGTGACGCCGTGGCTCATCTCGTGGCCGGCCACGTCGAGGGCGGTCAGCGGGTCCGCGTTGCCGGAGCCGTCGCCGTACGTCATGCAGAAGCAGCCGTCGTCCCAGAACGCGTTCACGTACGAGTTGCCGTAGTGGACGCGGGAGTAGGCGCCGACGCCGTTGTTCTTGATGCCGCTGCGGCCGAAGGTGTTCTTGTAGAAGTCCCAGGTCTCGGCGGCCCCGTAGTGCGCGTCGGCACCCGCGGTGGCGGCGTTCGACGTGGTGCCGTTGCCCCAGGTGTTGCTCGACTGCGAGAACAGCGTGCCGGTGCCCGAGGTGCCGTGGTTCAGGTTGTACGTCTTGTGGCCGCCGCGGTCGCCGTCGGTCAGGTTGTACGTCGAGCCCGACTGGGTCGTCGACAGCGACACCGTACCGCTGTACTGGGTGTTGCCGGTGCCGGTGACGTTCTCGATGCCCTGGTACTCGAAGAGCTTCTTGCCGGTGGCGGCGTCGGTGATGACGTGCAGCTGGTTCGGCGTGCCGTCGTCCTGGAAGCCGCCGACGATCGTCTCGTAGGCCAGGACGGGGGTGCCGGAGCCGGCCCAGATGACCTTGCGGGCGCCGTCGGCGGCCGACTTGGTGGAGCCCAGCGTCCTGGCGGCGGCGAGGGCGGTCTTCTCGGCGCTCGCCGCGCTCTTGGCCGGGGTGAGGTCGGCGACCTTGAGCGTGGTGTTGTTCGCCTTGATGACGCGCTCGGTGGCGCCCGACTTGGCGGTGTCGACGACCAGGTCGCCGCCGAGCACCGGCAGGCCCGCGTAGGTGCGCTCGTAGCGGGTGTGCAGGGTGCCGTCGGCGTCCTTGACGATGTCCTTGACGACCAGCTTCTCCTGGGCGCCGAGGCCTATCGCCTTGGCGGTGGCGGCCCGTTCGCCGCTCGCGTCGCGGAGCAGCTCCGCGCGCTGCGACGGCGACAGCTTGACGGCCGCGTGGGCCGGGTTGACGCTGCCGAGCTGCGGGGCGGCCGGGGCGGCGCTGGCGGCGCCCGACTGGACGGCGGCGGCGATCAGGGCGCCGACCCCGGCGAGGGCGACGGCCGCGGTGCGGCGGTACGTGCTGTGGGGGGTGCGTCTGCGAGAGGAACTGCTTCTCAACACTGACTCCTTCTGCGTGGCCGCGGGTCACACGGCCAGGGGAGATCCGGACGGCGGGTGGGCCGGCCGGGCAGAACTGGGCGGAACGCGGAACCATGTGCGTGTGCAGTGCCGGACCCGACAGCGATGGTGGGGTGAAGCTGTGGGGTTGCTGTGAGTCGGCCGTGGGAAGAGTGGCAGCAGAAAACGCCACCTGTCAGGACCGCGTCAGAAACTTGGCCGGAAATCGTCCGTTGACCGGATGTTCATGTTCGGTATGCGGATTGTTGAGGGGGCGTCAAGGGTGTCACTGCGTCAACAGCGTCACTGCGTCAAGGGCATCAGGGCTGCAGCGGCTCAGGGCGCCCTGTCGCCGTGCCAGGTCGCCCACAGCGCCGCGTACGCCCCGCCCGCCGCCACCAGCTCCTCGTGCGTGCCGAGTTCGGTGAGGAGGCCGTCCTCCATCACGGCCACCCGGTCGGCGTCGTGGGCGGTGTGCAGCCGGTGCGCGATGGCGATGACCGTACGGCCTTCGAGCACGGCGGCCAGAGCGCGCTCGGTGTGCCGGGCGGTCGCCGGGTCCAGCAGCGCGGTCGCCTCGTCCAGGATCAGCGTGTGCGGGTCGGCCAGCACCACCCGGGCCAGCGCGAGTTGCTGGGCCCGGGAGCCGTCGGCGGCCGTGTCGCCCGCGCCGCCCGTGCCGAGCGGGGTGTCGAGGCCGTCGGGCAGGCCGCGCACCCAGTCGTCGGCGCCGACGGCGGTCAGCGCCGCCCACAAGTCCGGGTCGGTCGCGGCCGGTTCGGCGATCAGCAGGTTGTCCCGGACCGTGCCGAGGAAGACGTGATGCTCCTGGGTGACCAGGACGACCTGGCGCCGCAGCAGCTCCGGTTCCAGCCCGGCGATCGGCACCCCGCCCACGGTCGCCGTGCCCGACCCGGGCGCGTCGACGCCCGCCAGCAGCCGGCTCAGCGTCGTCTTCCCGGCACCGGACGGCCCCACCACCGCGAGCCGCTCCCCGGGCCGCACCGTGAGGTCCACCCCGCGCAGCACCTCGCCGCCGCGCTCGTAGGCGTACCGCACCCCGCGCACGTCGATCCGGTCGTCCGCCGGAGCCGGCGCGGCGCCGTCCGCCGCCGCCCGCGGGGCCTGCGCCAGCCCCTCCACCCGGGCGAACGAGGCACCGCTGGACTGGAGTTGCTCCATCCGCACCAGGATCTGGTCCAGCGGTTCGGTGAACTGCCGCAGATACAGCGCCGCCGACACCACCACACCGACGCCCGCATGCAGCAGCCCGCCGACCAGCAGCACCCCGGCCACCGGCACCGTGTACGACACCTCGACGGCCGGGAAGAACACGGTCCGCAGCCACAGGGTGTAGAACCGGGCCTTCCGGTTGGTCTCCAGAGCGTCCCGGCTCGCCGTGATCCGCCGCTCCTGGAGCCGGAACGCCTCCACCGTGCGGGCGCCCGTCACCGTCGCCGTGACGATCTCCGCGACCCCGGAGGTGGCCGCGCCCTCGGCGAGATAGCCGTCCCGGGCCCGGCGCAGGTACCAGCGCAGCGCGAACCAGACCGGGGTCAGCCCGAGCACCCCGAACGCGGCCAGCACCGGGTCGAGGACGAACACCGCGCCCATCACGAACAGCGCCTGCACCGTGGCCACCAGCAGCTCGGGACCGGCGTCCCGCAGGGTGGTGCCGACGGTGCTCACGTCGCCCGTGCCGCGCGCGGTCAGGTCGCCGGTGCCGGCCCGCTCCACGACCGACGCGGGCAGCGCGAGTGCCCGGTCCACGAACTCCTCGCGGACGCGGGCCAGCGTCCGCTCGCCGAAGCGGTGGCCGAGGTAGCGGGCGGAGCGGGCGAGCAGCAGCTCGGCGAGGGAGCAGAGCAGGATCCACCGGGCGAGGTGGTCCACGGCGCCGACCCCGCGGCCGGCCCGTACCTCGTCCACGATCCGGCCCACCAGCCAGGGGCCGGCGAGGCCGGCGCCGGCCGCCGCCGCGTTCAGCAGCAGCGCGGCGGCGAAGGGCCCGCGGTCCGCCCGCAGCAGGCGGAGGGTGGCCCGGCGTACGTCGGCGCGTCCGGCGACGGGAAGTTGACTGGTCGTCACCTTGCGAACTCCTCGTCCTCCGTGTCCCGGGCCACGAGGGCCCGGTATCCGGGTGCGTAGTCCAGCAGTCCCTCGTGCGTGCCGGTCGCGGCGACCTTGCCGTCGACCAGGAAGACCACCTCGTCGGCGTGGGCCAGCAGCAGCGGGGAGGTGGTGGTGAGAAGGGTGGTGCGGCCGGCGCGGGCGGTGCGGAGGCGCTCCGCCACGAGGGCCTCGGTGTGGGCGTCGAGGGCGGAGGTGGGTTCCACGGCGAGGAGGACCTCGGGGTCGGCCAGCAACGCCCGTACGAGGCGGATGCGTTGGCGTTGGCCGCCGGAGAGGTTGCGGGCCTGGGCGGTGAGTTCGGAGTCGAGGCCGTGGGGGAGGGCTTGGACGACGTCGTTGGCCGCGGCTGCGTGGAGGGCTCGGGCTGTTTGCGCGTCAGGGGGTGCGGCGGGAGGTGCGTCGGCGGGTGCGGGTGCGTGGGGGTTGCTCGCGCAGTTCCCCGCGCCCCTGGGGCGCGTTTCGCCTGCGTCTATTGCATTGCGCAGGGAGCCTGCGAACAGATCGGCCTCGTTGTCGGCCACCAGGATGCGGGTGCGTACCTCCCGGAGCGGTACGGCGTCCAGTCGTACCCCTCCCCATGTCACGTCCGACCGGCTGTAGCGGCCCAGGCGGTCCACCACCGCTCCCGCCTCCGTCGGGCGGGCGCTCACCAGGGCCGTCAGGCGGCCGGGGCGGACCCGTACGCCCGATTCGGGGTCGTGCAGGACGGCCGGCTCGGTCGGGGGCTGCTGGGTGCCCTCGTCCGGTTGCGGCTCATGGCGGAGCAGGCGGACGACCCTGCGGGCGGCCACCACGCCGCGGCTGAGCTGGTAGCCCATGTCGAGGAAGAACGCGACCGGGCCCACCAGGACCGCTACATAGCCGTACACCGACACCAGCTGGCCCACCGTGATGTCGCCGCGGGCGGCCATCCGGGCGGCGATCCAGGTCACCACCGCAAGGAACACCGTCGGCAGGCCCATGCCCAGCGCCTGGACCCAGCTGGCGACCGCGCCCACCCGGTAGCCCTGGGCGCGCAGGTGCTGGGAGTCGCGGCGGAAGGCGTCCGCGAACAGGCCCTTGCCGCCGAGGCCGTTGAGGACGCGCAGGCCGCCCGCGAGGTCGCCGATGCGGGCCGTGAGGACGCGCTGGCGCTCCCGGTACTCGGTCTCCCTGCCCTGCAGCCGCCGGGCCAGCGGGCCCGCGAGCAGGGCCACCACCGGCACTCCGAGCAGCACCACGCCGGTCAGCAGGGGCGAGATCGTCAGCAGGAGACCGGCCACCACCGCGTACACGACGACCGCGCCCACCCCGGGGCCGACGACGGTCAGCGCCTGGGCGATGGTGTGCACGTCGCCGACGCCGATGGTCACGACCTCCCCGGCGTCGGACCGGCGCGACAGCTCGGCGCCGAGCCGCACCGTCTGCCCGACGAGCACCTTGATCGTGCGGAAGTAGGCGTCCATCCGCACCCGGGTCATCGTGCGGTGGCGCATGATGCTGATCCAGGCGTTGACCGCCCCGAGGACGAAGATCGCCGCCGTCCACCCGGCCAGCACCCCCATCCGGCCCGGCACCAGGCCGTCGTCCACGGCCCGGGACATCATGTACGGCGTCGCGGCCATCAGCGTCAGCCAGGTGCTGGCCAGCAGCGCCCCGGCGAGCGAGCGGCCCTGCTGGCAGGCCACCAGCCACCACAGATAGGACCACCCGCCGCGCGTGTCGGGCGTGCCCGGATCCTCGTACGCGTCGATCACCCTGCGACCCCCGTTTTCCCGCCGTCTCCCGGCTAGGCCAGACTGTCCCGCCACGCCCGGTGCAGATCCGCGAACCGGCCCGTGCCGGCGATGAGTTCGGCCGGGCGGCCGTCCTCGACGATGCGGCCGTGCTCCATCACCAGCACCCGGTCGGCGATCTCCACGGTGGAGAGCCGGTGCGCGATCACCACCGCCGTACGGCCCTTGAGGACGGTCGACATCGCGCGCTGCACGGCCCGTTCGCCGGGGATGTCCAGGGAGCTGGTCGCCTCGTCGAGGATCAGCACCGCCGGGTCGGCGAGCAGGGCGCGTGCGAACGCGACCAGTTGGCGCTGCCCCGCCGAGATGCGGCCGCCGCGCTTGCGGACGTCCGTGTCGTACCCGTCGGGAAGCGCGGCGATGAACTCGTGGGCGCCGATCGCCTTGGCGGCCTGCTCGATCTCCTCGCGGCTGGCGTCCGGGCGGCCGATGGCGATGTTCTCGGCGACCGTGCCGGAGAACAGGAACGCCTCCTGGGTGACCATCACCACCCCGCGGCGGAGTTCGGGCACGGTCAGTTCGCGCAGGTCCACGCCGTCCAGGAGGACCCGCCCTTCGGAGGGGTCGTAGAAGCGGGCGAGGAGCTTGGCGAGCGTCGACTTGCCGGCGCCGGTGGAGCCGACGACCGCAACCGTCTGCCCGGCCGGGAGGGCGAGGTCGAAGACGGGCAGCACCTCGCCGCCGGTGCGGTAGGCGAAGCGGACACCGTCGAAGACGACCTCGCGGCCGGGGAGTTCGGTCGCCGGCGGGGGCAGTTCCTTCGGGACCGAGGGCTCCGGGACGGACGGGGTCTGGGCCAGCAGGCCCGCGATCTTCTCCAGGGAGGCCGCGGCCGACTGGTAGGAGTTGAGAAACATGCCGAGGCGGTCGATCGGGTCGTACAGCCGCCGCAGGTAGAGGACGGCCGCGGCCAGGACGCCCAGCTCCAGCGAGCCGGACGCCACCCGGTAGGCGCCCCACAGCACGATCACCGCGACGGAGGTGTTGGCGACCAGCCGGGAGCCGACCACGTACCGCGCCATTTCGAGGAGCGCGTCACCGTTGGTCCGCTCGTGGCGGCGGTTCAGTACGGCGAACTCGGCGTCGTTGGCGGCCTCCCGGCGGAACGCGCGCACCGGGCGGATGCCGTTCATCGTCTCCACGAACTTCACGATCACCGCGGCGATCGCCGTGGACCGCGCCTTGTACACCCGTACCGCGCGCCGCTGGTACAGCCGGACCAGCAGGTACAGCGGCACGAAGCTGGCCACCGCGACCGCGCCGAGGCCCAGGTCCAGCCAGAGCAGCATCGCCGAGATGTAGAGGAAGGAGAGGATGACCGTGACCAGCTCCTGGAGGCCCTCGGCCAGCAGCTCGCGCAGCGACTCGACGTCCGTGGTGGAGCGGGAGATGAGCCGGCCGGACGTGTAGCGCTCGTGGAAGTCGAGGCTCAGGGCCTGCGCGTGGCGGAAGATGCGGCCGCGCAGGTCGAGGAGGACGTCCTGGTTGACGCGGGCGGAGGCCTTGACGAAGGCGTACTGGAGGCCGCCGGAGAGCAGGGCGCTCAGGCCGTAACCGGCCGCGACCGCGAACAGCGGGCCGTGGTCGTGGCGGCGGAACGCCGGGACGGCCGTGTCGATGGCGTACGCCACCAGCAGCGGGCCCGCCTGGACCGCCGCCTGCTGGAGCAGCAGGAGGAGCGTGGTGACGGCGACCCGCGCCTTCAGCGGGGCGAGGAGCGAGCGCAGCAGGGTGGCCGTGGCGCCGGGCGGGGTGGGCAGGACGTCCCGGTCGAAGGGGTCGCCGCCGGCGCTGTCGGCCGTCTGCGGGTGCGGGCGTTCCTCGTCCTCGTCGGGGGCGGGGAGGGAGGTGGCTGCGGTCATCGGCGGTGATCCTCCCCGGACATCAGGTGGGCGTACTCGGCGTTGGTGCGCAGCAGTTCGTGGTGGGTGCCGACGGCGGTGACCCGGCCGCCGGAGAGCAGGGCGACGCGGTCGGCGAGCAGGACCGTGGAGGGGCGGTGGGCGACGATCAGCGCGGTGGTGTCGGCGAGTACGTCGCGCAGGGCGGCCTCCACGGCGGCCTCCGTGTGCACGTCCAGGGCGGAGAGCGGGTCGTCGAGGACGAGGAAGCGGGGGCGGCCGACGACCGCCCGCGCGAGCGCGAGGCGCTGCCGCTGGCCGCCGGAGAGGCTGAGGCCCTGCTCGCCGACCTGGGTCGAGGTGCCCTGGGGGAGGGCGTGCGCGAAGTCGGCCTGCGCGACGGCCAGGGCCCGCGCCAGCTCGGGTTCGCCGGCGCCGTCCTCGGCTCCCATGAGCACGTTCTCGCCGACGGAGGCGGAGAAGAGGGTGGGTTCCTCGAAGGCGACGGCCACGAGGGAGCGGAGTTCCTCGCGGGGCATGGCGGTGATGTCCCGGCCGTCGAGGGTGATCCGCCCCGAGGTGGCCTCGTGCAGGCGGGGGACGAGCGCGGTGAGGGTGGTCTTGCCGCTGCCGGTGGCGCCGACGAGGGCCATGGACTCGCCGGGGCGGATGTGGAGGTCGATGCGGGTGAGGGTGGGGGCGGAATCGGGGGCGGCGTCGGGGTAGCGGAACTGCACGTTCTCGAAGCGGATGCCGTCGGGTTCGGGAGCGGAGGGTTGGGGGCCGGGGCCGGGGCCGGGGCCGGGGTCGGGTGCGGGGCGGTGGGGGCTTGTCGCGCCCGCGCGGCGGAGCCGCATATTGTCTCGCCCCGCGCCCCTTACGGGGCGCCTCAGTGCAGCGCCCTGACGGGGCGCGGGGAATTGCGCGCTCAGCCCCCACGCACCCGCAGCCGACGACGAATCGGCGTCCTCCGGGACCGCGTCCCGCACCTCGAAATACCGCTCCGTCGCCGTCGCCGCCTCCTGGCTCATCGCCAGCAGGAAGCCGATCGACTCCACCGGCCACCTCAGCGCCAGCGCCGTCGACAGGAACGCCACCAGCGTCCCCGCGCTCAGCTCGCCCTCCGCGACCTGGATCGAGCCCCACAACAGCGCCGCCCCGATCGCCACCTCCGGCAGCGTCACGATGACGCCCCAGATCATCGCCAGCATCCGCGCCTTGCGCAGTTCCGTGCCGCGCAGGGTCCGTACCAGTTCGCGGAACGCGTGCGCCTGGCTGCGGTGGCGGCCGAAGCCCTTGATGATGCGGATGCCGAGCACGCTCTCCTCGACCACCGTCGTCAGGTCGCCGACCTGGTCCTGGGCGAGCCGGGCCACCTCCGCGTACTGCTTCTCGAAGATCACGCACGTCCAGATCACCGGGATCGTGGGGCCGAGGATGACCAGGCCCAGCGTCCAGTCCTGGGCCAGCATGATCAGCACGCCGACGAGGATCGTCACCCCGTTGACCAGGAGGAAGGTCAGCGGGAAGGCGAGGAACATGCGGAGCAGCATCAGGTCGGTGGTGGCCCGGGAGAGCAGCTGGCCGGAGGCCCAGCGGTCGTGGAAGGCGACCGGCAGACGCTGGAGATGGCCGTACAGGTCCGCCCGCATCCCCGCCTCGACCTGGGAGAGGGGCCGGGCGACCAGCCAGCGGCGCAGGCCGAAGAGCAGTGCTTCCGCGATGCCGAGCAGCAGCAGGTACAGCGCGCCGAGCCACACCCCGGCCGGGTCGCGGTCGGCCACCGGGCCGTCCACCATCCATTTGAGGACGAGGGGGATCACGAGCCCCGTACAGGAGGCGACCACCGCGACGAACGCGGCGATGGACAGCCGCACCCGCACCGGCCGTACGTACGGCCACAGACGCAGCAGGGTGCGGACGGCGGACCGGTCCTTGGTGGTTGCACGTGTCGGAGGCATCACGGGTGAGCCTACGGATCGGCACTGACAACGCCCACCGAGTTTTGGCCGGACCGGAATCGGCCGTTGGTCCTACGACCTGGGCGTTCGAGGAGTCGTACAGGTGGATCCGCGGCATCAGCCGATCGGTTGATGGCGGTTCCAGCGGGGCGGCCGATGTGGCGGACCGGGGGCGGACGGGACCCTCTGAGCATGCCAACCGTCATCGAAATGACAGACCTGCGGAAGTCGTACGGCGGCCGGGCCGTCGTGGACGGGGTGAGTCTCGCCGTCGAGGAGGGCGAGATCTTCGGGATCCTCGGGCCGAACGGGGCCGGCAAGACCACCACCGTGGAGTGCGTCGAGGGGCTGCGGGTGCCCGACGCGGGGCGGGTCCGGGTCACCGGGCTCGATCCCGTCGCCGACCACGAGCAGGTCGCCCGCGTCCTCGGCGCCCAGCTCCAGCAGAGCGAGCTGCAGCCCAAGCTCACCGTCCGCGAGGCCCTTGAGCTGTACGCCTCCTTCTATCCGACGCCGCTCGACTGGGCGCCGCTCGCCGAGCGCCTCGGGCTCGCCGACAAGCTCGCCACCCGGTTCGGCAAGCTGTCGGGCGGCCAGAAGCAACGCCTGTTCATCGCACTGGCGTTGATCGGGAACCCGCGGGTCGTCGTCCTCGACGAGCTGACCACCGGGCTGGATCCGCGGGCCCGGCGGGACACCTGGGAGCTGATCGAGGACGTCCGGGACCGCGGGGTCACCGTCCTCCTCGTCACCCACCTCATGGAGGAGGCGCAGCGGCTCTGCGACCGGATCGCGGTGATCGACAAGGGGCGGGTGGCCGCCCTGGACACCCCGGCCGGGCTGATCCGCCGCAGCGCCGGCGCCACCGTCATCAGCTTCACCCCGTCCGCACCCCTGGACGACCACGACCTCGCCGCCCTCCCGGCCCTCGCCTCGATCGAGCGCAAGGACGGCCGGATCACGCTCTCCGGCACCGACGAGACCGTCAACGCCGTCATCACCCTGCTCGCCCGGCACCGCATCACCGCCCACCAGCTCCGGGTCGTGGACGCCACCCTCGACGACGCGTTCCTCGACCTGACGAAGGAGGAAGCAGCATGAACACCGCCGTCCTGCGCACCGAGTTCCGGCTGTTCGGCCGCGAACCCGGCGCCGTCTTCTGGGTCTTCCTGTTCCCGACGCTGCTGCTGGTGATCCTCGGTTCGATCCCGTCGTTCCGGGAGGCCGACACGTCCCTGGGCGGGCTGCGCCCGGTCGACGCGTACGTCCCCATCGCCGTACTGATCGCCCTGATCATGTCCGGCGTGCAGACCCTGCCCCAGGCACTCACCGGCCACCGGGAGCGGGGCATCCTGCGCCGGATGCGGCTCACCCCCGTACGGCCCTCCGCGCTGCTGTCCGCGCAGATGGTGGTGCAGGGCACGGTCGCGCTGGGCTCGGCGCTGCTGGCGCTCCTCGTCGGCCGGCTCGCCTTCGACGTACGGCTGCCGAAGCAGCCCGGCGGATACCTGCTGGCCCTGCTGCTCGCGGCCGCGGCCGCCCTCGCCCTCGGCTCCGTCGTCTCGGCGCTGTCCCGCACCACGAAGATCGCGGGCGCGATCGGCTCGGCGGTGTTCTTCCCGATGATGTTCTGCGCGGGCGTGTGGATCCCGGTCCAGAAGATGCCCCACGCCATGGCCCGGGTGGTGCAGTTGACCCCGTTCGGGGCGGCGGCCCGCGCCCTGGACCAGGCCGCCGCCGGTCACTGGCCCGGCTGGGAGCACCTGGGCGTGCTCGCCCTGTGGACGGTCCTGCTGACGGCGGGTGCCGCCCGCTGGTTCCGCTGGGAGTAGGAGGCGGGCCGCCGTGCAGACTGGGGATATGACCGCGGAGGACGACCGGCTCGACCGGCGCTGGGAGCAACTGCACACCTGGGGGCCGTACGGGTTCCTCGGCGTCAGCATCGTCCTCGGGGTCGCCTCCGCCGATCCCCACACTCCCCAGGCGAAGTGGCTGACCGCCTGGTCCCTGGTCGGTGCCGCGGTCGCGCTCCAACTGTGGTGGCACGGCAGGCGGTCCCGTCGCCCCGACCGCGGCCGTACGCCCTCCCCGGCGGGGAGCGCGTACTACGTCGTCCGCTGGGCCCTCGCCTTCGTCCTCACCTGGCTCAGCCCGTTCTTCGCGTTCTACGCGGCCACCGGCTACATGGACGCCGACGAGCTGCTGCCGCGCCGCTGGCGGCGGCTCGGGCTGCTGGCGAGCGCCGTCACCGTGGCCGGTGCGCAGACGGGCGGGATGCCGCTGCGCAGCGTGCTTCAGTGGCTCCTCTTCGCCGTGCTGCTGTTCGCCAACTCCGCTCTCCAGGTGGGGATCGCCCACCTCGCCGAGCAGGAGAAACAGCGCTCCCTCGAACGCACCGAGACCATCTTGGCCCTGCGCCAGGCCCTCGACGAGAACGCGGCCCTGCACGCCCAACTCCTCCTCCAGGCCCGGGAGGCCGGCGTCGCCGACGAGCGCCGCCGCCTTGCCGCCGAGATCCACGACACCATCGCCCAGGGGCTGGCCGGGATCATCGCCCAGCTCCAGGTCGTCAGCAACACCCCCGATCCGGTATTGGCCGAGGAGCACGTGGGCCGCGCCCTCGCGCTGGCCCGGCACAGTCTGGGCGAGGCCCGCCGTTCCGTGCACAACCTGGCCCCGGTCGCCCTGGAGCACGACGGGCTGCCCGAGGCGCTGCAGAAGACGGTCGCCGAGTGGAGCGAACGCACCGGGATACGCGCCGGGTTCACCGTCACCGGCACCGCCGAGCAACTGCACGAGGAGGTCGCGGCCACCCTCCTGCGCATCGTCCAGGAGGCCCTCTCCAACACCGCCCGGCACGCGCACGCCTCCCGGGTCGGCGTCACCCTCTCCTACCTGGGCGACTTCCCCGGCGGCGAGGTCATCCTCGACATCCGCGACGACGGCACCGGCTTCGACCTGCTCGCCGTGCCCGCCCGCACCCGGGCCGGCGGCTTCGGCCTGGACGGCATGCGCGCCCGCGCCGAACGCATCGCGGGCTCCCTGACCGTGGAGTCCGAACCCGGGCTCGGCACGGCCCTGTCGGCACGCGTACCGTTGGTTCGCGATGACCGCTGAGACTCCGATTTCCCTGCTGATCGTGGACGACCACCCGGTGGTCCGCGACGGCCTGCGCGGCATGTTCGAGTCCGCCCCCGGCTTCACGGTCCTCGGCGAGGCGCCGGACGGCGCCGAGGCCGTCACGCTCGCCGCCACCCTGGACCCCGACGTGATCCTCATGGACCTCCGCATGCCGGGCGGCGGCGGAGTCGACGCCATCCGCGAACTCACCCGGCGCGGCGCCCGCGCCCAGGTCCTCGTCCTCACCACCTACGACACCGACTCCGACACCCTCCCCGCGATCGAGGCGGGCGCGACCGGCTACCTGCTCAAGGACGCCCCGCGCGAGGAGCTCTTCACCGCCGTCCGCGCCGCCGCCCAGGGCCGTACCGTCCTCTCCCCGGCCGTCGCCTCCCGCCTGGTCTCCGCCGTCCGCGCCCCCGGCGCCCCCGGCAACGAACCGCTCTCCGCCCGCGAACGCGAGGTGCTGGCCCTGGTCGCCAAGGGCACCTCGAACCGCGAGATCGCCCGCGAACTCTTCATCAGCGAGGCCACGGTGAAGACCCATCTCACCCACCTCTACGCCAAGCTGGGCGTCAACGACCGCGCGGCGGCGGTCGCGACGGGGTACCAGCGGGGGATTCTGGGGTAGCGCGGTGCTTCTCGGGCGTTCGTACAGGAATGAGGTCGGATGATTTCCCTTGCTCATTTGACAGATCTGGCGCGGCGCTTCGAGTGTGATCTTTCCTTACCTGTCGAACCACTTCGAGTGGGGGATCGGGAAATCGATGTCGACACCACCCCCGCCATCATGGGATGCATCAACCTCTCTCCGGACTCCACCTATCGAGAGAGCGTAGCGACCTCGACCGAGTCCGCTGTCAGGAAAGGTCGCATTCTTGCGGCACAAGGCGCCGATATCGTCGACATCGGCGCCGAGTCAAGCAATCCCCGCACTGGGCGGGTCTCCGTGCAGGAACAGGTGGCCGCCTTGGTGCCGGTCGTGAAGGGGCTCGCCTCGGAGGGTGTCGCCGTGTCGATCGAGACCTACGAGCCTGCCGTTGCCCGGTCGTGCCTGGAGGCGGGAGCGCTCCTGCTCAATTACTCCGGCGGGCCGGCATCGGACGGTGAGATGTTCCCCATGCTGGCCGACCATGAAGCGACCGTTGTCCTGTGCCATGTCGAAGGGAAGAACTCCCGGGACGTGCGTGCCAAGGGCATCGAGCAAGATCCCATCCCCAGGATGCTCGACTACTTCGAGAGGCGCGTGGATCACGCTCGCTCGGCCGGGGTCGATCGAATCGTCATCGACCCCGGGATCGGCTTCTCTCACGACAGACACATATCCGCCGATGCCCGTGTTCACTATCAGGGCCGTGCCCTCCTGAACACGTTCCGGCTTCGACGGATAGGTCTTCCCATCTGCCACTCCTTGCCGCATGCCTTCAGCCTCTTCGAGGACGAGTTCCGCACCGCCGAAGGCTTCTTCACGGTTTTGGCGCATCTAGGAGGAACAGGTGTCTACCGTACCCACGAAGTTCCTCGGACAAGGGCGGTACTTGCTGCTCTCCGAGCACTCGGCCCTCAATCCTTCGCTCCCGGAGCCTAGCCAGGGTACGGGAGAAGCCCGGCGGCGATCCTCTCCCAGGACGTCTTTAGCTCGGCCAGCAACTCCGGTTTGTCGGGGGCGAGGTCGGCCTGTTCGCGGAGGTCGGCGGTGAGGTTGTAGAGGTGGTCGGCGCCGTCGGCGTCCCGGTAGTACTTCCAGTCGCCGCGTCGCAGTGCACGGTTGGCCCGGACTCGCCAGAAGAGGTCGCGCTCGGGGAGGTGTTCGCCGTGGAGGAGGTAACCCGCGAGGCTGGTGCCGTCCAGGGGGTAGGCGGGGTCGGGGCGGGCGCCGGCCAGTTCCAGCAGGGTGGCCGTCCAGTCCGGGGTGAACACGGGCTTGTGGCTGACCTGGTGGCCGTCGACGCGGGCCGGCCAGCGCAGGATGGTCGGTACCCGGATGCCGCCCTCCTGGAGCACGAACTTCTCGCCGGTGAGGGGCCACAGGTAGGACCAGCGCTCGCCGCCGTTGTCGCTGGCGAACAGGACGACCGTGTTGTCCTCCTGTCCGGAGCGGCGCAGCGCGTCCAGCACCTCGCCGACGGCCGCGTCCAGGCTCTCCACCATCTCGGTGTACTTGGCGACCGAGCCGCCGTCGTAGTGGTTGAGCGCGTTGCCGACCTCCGCCTGGCTCTTGGCGGCCCGGATCTTCGCGGCGATCTCGGCCCCGGTCTCCTCGTCGCCCTCCGCGAGCCAGGGCCAGTGCGGAGTGGTGAAGTTGAGGTTCAGCAGCCAGGGGGAGTGGTGCTCGCGGCCGACGTACTCGACGGCCCGCTCGGTCAGCACGGTCGTGTAGTACCGCAGGTCCTTGTACTCGGCGTCGCCCTCGTAGAGGTCGTACGAGCCCAGTTGCCCCAGCTTGGAGAAGTATTCGAGGACCCCGCCGAAGTTGCCGAAGAACTCGTCCCAGCCGGACTTCGTCGGGCTGTAGTCGGGCAGCCAGCCGCAGTGCCACTTGCCGATGAGGGCGGTGGCGTAGCCGGACTTCTTCAGGAGGGAGGCGAGGGTGGGATGGTGGGGATCCAGGCCCTGGGTCCTGTCGGCGATGGGCTCGGCGAGGCCGCCCGGTGTACGCCCGGGATAGCGGCCGGTGTAGAGACTGAACCGGGTGGGGGAGCAGGTCGCCGAGCCGGAGTAGGCGTCCGTGAACCGCACGCCCTGGCGGGCCAGCCGGTCCAGGTTCGGCGTTCTGATGTGCGGGGCGCCGTACGAGGAGAGGTCGGCCCAGCCGAGGTCGTCGCCGAGGATGACCAGGAGGTTGGGGCGACCGGCGTGCGCGGACGCGGTACGGGCCGCGAAGGGGCGCTCGGCGGGAGCCGAGGCGGCCTCGGCGGGGGTGGCGGCGGCCCCGGCGACGGCGGTGACCGCGCCACCGCCGATGAGACCACCGAAGGTACGACGGGATATCTCAGGCATGGCTTCGATGTGATCAGCCGGGCCGCCCGGGACGCCAGGAATCCGGCGCTGATTTCATGCGCCTGAAACGTTGCCTCAGCCAACCACTCGTCGGTCAACGACTCGTCAGTCGACCACTTTCAGGAACAGCACCGCCCGCCCCGGAACCGTGATCACCGTCCCCCCCTCGTGCACCACCCCCGGCTCCGCGCCCTGTTCCTCCAGCGAGGTGTCCACCAGCACCTCGTAGCGCTCCGCCCACGGCGGGCCCGGCAGGACGAACCGCGTCGGGCGGTCGCCGGCGTGCAGGACGGTCAGGAAGCTGTCGTCCAGGACCGGGGCGCCCCGGTCGTCGCGGCCCGGGATGTCCCGGCCGGAGAGGTACATGCCGAGGGTGGCGGCGGGCGCGTACCAGTCGCCCGCGGTCATCTCCGCGCCGTGGGCCGTGAACCAGGCCAGGTCGCGCAGGCCGTCCGCCGAGTGCGCGCGGCCGGAGAAGAAGGCGCGGCGGTGCAGCACCGGGTGGCGGTGGCGGAGCCGGATGAGGCGGGAGGTGAGGTCGAGGAGGGGTCGCCAGGCGGGGTCGTCGAGCAGGCTCCAGTCCAGCCAGCTGATGTCGTTGTCCTGGCAGTAGGCGTTGTTGTTGCCGTGCTGCGTGCGGCCCAGCTCGTCACCGGCGACCAGCATCGGGACGCCCGTCGACAGCAGCAGGGTGGTGAGGAGGTTCCGCAGCTGCCGCCTGCGCAGCGCCCGTACGCCCTCGTCGTCCGTCTCGCCCTCCGCCCCGCAGTTCCAGGACCGGTTGTCGCCGGCGCCGTCCCGGTTGTGCTCGCCGTTGGCCTCGTTGTGCTTGCGCTCGTACGACACCAGGTCGCGCAGGGTGTAACCGTCGTGCGCGGTGACGAAGTTGACGGAGGCGTAGGGGCGGCGGCCGCCCCAGGCGTAGAGGTCGCTGGAGCCGGAGAGGCGGTAGCCGAGGTCGCGCACGTCCGGGAGGGCGCCGCGCCAGAAGTCGCGGACGGCGTCGCGGTAGCGGTCGTTCCACTCCGTCCACAGGGGCGGGAAGGCGCCGACCTGGTAGCCGCCCGAGCCCACGTCCCACGGCTCGGCGATCAGCTTCACCCGGCGCAGCACCGGGTCCTGGGCGATGACGGCGAGGAAGGGGGAGAGCATGTCGACGTCGTGCATCGAGCGGGCCAGCGCGGCGGCGAGGTCGAAGCGGAAGCCGTCCACGCCCATCTCCGTGACCCAGTAGCGGAGGGAGTCCGTGATCAGGCGCAGCACGTGCGGGCGGACCACGTGCAGGGTGTTGCCGCAGCCGGTGTAGTCGGCGAAGCGCCGGGCGTCGTGGTCCTGGAGACGGTAGTACCCCCGGTTGTCGATGCCCTTCAGGGACAGCGTCGGGCCCAGCTCGCCCGCCTCCGCGGTGTGGTTGTAGACGACGTCGAGGATGACCTCTATCCCGGCCGCGTGCAGCGCGCGCACCATCCGCTTGAACTCGCCGACCTGCTGTCCCGTCGTACCGGAGGCGGCGTAGGCCGCGTGCGGGGCGAAGTAGCCGATGGAGTTGTAGCCCCAGTAGTTCTTCAGGCCGCGCTTGAGCAGGTGGTCCTCGTGGGCGAACTGGTGGACGGGGAGGAGTTCCACGGCCGTCACGCCGAGGTTGACCAGGTGCTCGATCGCGGCCGGGTGGGCCAGTCCGGCGTAGGTGCCCCGGAGTTCCTCGGGTATCCCGGGGTGCAGTCTCGTGAAGCCGCGCACGTGCAGCTCGTAGATGACGGAGTCCGCCCACGGCGTCTTCGGACGGTGGTCGTCCGACCAGTCGTCGTCATCGTGGACGACCACGCCCTTCGGGACGTACGGCGCCGAGTCGCGGTCGTCGCGGACGGTGTCGGCGACCTGCTGGTCCGGCCAGTCCCGGACGTGCCCGTACACCTCGGGCGGCAGCGCGAACTCCCCGTCCACCGCCCGCGCGTACGGGTCCAGGAGCAGCTTCGCCGGGTTCCAGCGGGCGCCGGTCCACGGGTCCCAGCGGCCGTCGACCCGGTAGCCGTACCGCTGTCCCGGCAGCACACCGGGGACGAACCCGTGCCATATCTCGTGCGTGAGTTCGGTCAGTGGGATGCGGGTCTCCCGCCCCTGCTCGTCGAAGAGGCAGAGCCGGACCGCCTCCGCACCGGCCGCCCACAGCGCGAAGTTGGTGCCCGCCACCCCGTCCGGCCCGACCCGGAACCGGGCGCCGAGCGGTGTCGACGCCCCCGGCCACGCCGAGGGGACGGGGAGGGGCGTCCCGTTCACCGCGGGGGCATGCGCCGCGGGACCGTCCACCGCACGGCCTTCCACCGCGGCGCCGTCCGCCCTCGGGGCCCGCGCCGGTGCCCCCTGCTGCTCGGCTGCGCTCGTCACCTGTCGGCCCCTTTTTGTGTCCCGCGGCTCGCCGACCACCGGGGCGCACGCACCCGCGTCCGAGCAGCCGACAGCGCCCGGACTCCCGGTCCCGGGCACGGTCGGCGGCTCGCTACGGACGTGCCCGCGACGGCTCTCGCACGGGCACGGCGGCTCCCCAGCTCGTCGTCCTTCCCTCTGTTCTGCCCAGTGCCGGCGTCGCACTCACGTTTCCCCGGGGCATGCCCGCTCGTTGAGCCGCACGTGAGGCATCCACAAGGGCGCGCACGGCGCGCGGGGGCCGCGTTGGCCGCGGTACTGACATGGGCGGGGCTGCTGGCGGGAGCCGTCGGCTGCTCCTCGGACGGCACGGACGGACTCGGCATCGACCACGTCCTCGGCGGCAAACCCGCGGCCCCCGAGGACGTCATCCGCATCACCCCGGACGACGGCACCAAGGCCGTACGGCCCGACGGACGGCTGACGGTACGGGTGCCGAGCGGCCGCCTGGAATCCGTCAGCGTCGTCAGATCCCAGGACGCCCAGGACTCCCCGGTCCCCGGGCACATCGCCGCGGGCGGCACGATCTGGCGGCCGGACGACCCGAAACTCGCGCTCGCCGCCAAGTACACCGTCGACGCGGTCGCCGTGGACGGTGACGGTCACCGCTCGGCCCGCCACACCGCCTTCACCACGCTCGTCCCCGACGAACGCTTCATCGGGTACGTCACCCCGGAGAACCGGGCCACCGTCGGCACCGGCATGATCGTCTCCCTCGCCTTCAGCCGCGACATCGAGAACCGCGCCGCCGTCGAACGCGCCATCCAGGTGACCGCCAAGCCCGCGGTCGAGATCCGCCCGCACTGGTTCGGCCAGAACCGCCTCGATTTCCGCCCCGAGCGCTACTGGCAGCCCGGCACGGTCGTCACCGTCGGCCTGAACCTCCGTGACGTCGAGGGCGCCCCCGGTGTCTACGGCCTCCAGTCCAAGACGTTCACCTTCACCGTCGGCCGCAGCCAGGTCTCCCTCGTCGACGCGGCCGCCCACACCATGGAGGTCCGCCGGGACGGCGAGCTGCTCGCCACCGTGCCGATCACCGCCGGGGCGCCCGAGCACACCACCTACAACGGGAAGATGGTGGTGATGGAGATGCACGACGTGACCCGCATGAACAGCCGCACGGTCGGCTTCGGCGGCGAGTACGACATCCCCGACGTCCCGCACGCCCTCAAACTCACCGACTCCGGCACCTTCCTGCACGGCAACTACTGGGCACCGGACGCCCCCGGCCACGTCAACGTCAGCCACGGCTGCGTGGGCCTGCGCGACGTGAAGGGCGGCAGCTCGGACACGCCCGCGGGCTGGTTCTACGACCGCAGCCTGATCGGTGACGTGGTCGAAGTCGTGAACAGCAAGGACAAAATGGTCGCTCCCGACAATGGCCTCGGGGGATGGAACATGGGGTGGAAGGAGTGGAAGGCGGGCAGCGCGGTCAAGTAACCAGGTGGGGGGCGGGTCGGTGGGGGCGAGAAGTTGCGACGCAACGGTGACATTCGCCCAACACCAAGCTCAAAACCCTGCGGTTACTATGCGCCAGAGCGCGCGCCTGACGCGCCGGGGTGGGCCTGACCAGGCCCTGGGAGGGGAGAACGACTTTGAACGAGCGGCCGATATCGGGGGCGTCGGTTCGGGGGACGCGGCGGAAGCAGGGGATGGCGGTCGTCGCCGGCGTCCTGCTCATGGCCGTCACCGCCTGCGGCGGGGGCGGCTCCTCCGACAAGGGGGCGGACCAGGGCAAGACCAAGGACTCCACCACCCAGGCGAGCAAGCAGTCCGTGGCCACCGTCAGCATCAGCCCCAAGTCCGGTGCGACCGGCGTGGACACCAGCGGGGCGCTCAAGGTCAGCGCCGCCAAGGGCAAGCTGACCGACGTCGAGGTCAAGGACGCCAAGGGCAAGGAGATAGCCGGGGCGGTCGCGGCCGACGGCGCCAGCTGGACGCCGTCGACGCACCTCGCCAACTCCACGAAGTACACCGTGCACGCGGTGGCGAAGGACGCCGACGGCCGTGAGTCGGCGGAGGACTCCAGCTTCACGACGCTCACCCCGAAGAACACGTTCATCGGCTACTTCACGCCGGAGGACGGTTCCACGGTCGGTGTCGGCATGCCGTTCTCCGTCCACTTCACCCGGGGCATCACCGACCCCGCCGCGGTGGAGAAGGCGATCACCATCAAGACCGAGCCCGCGGTCGACGTCGAGGGCCACTGGTTCGGCAACGACCGGCTCGACTTCCGCCCCGAGAACTACTGGAAGTCCGGCACGAAGGTCTCCGTCTCCCTCAACCTCAACGGGGTCGAGGGCCGGGACGGGGTGTACGGCGAGCAGGCCAAGACCGTGAAGTTCACGATCGGCCGCAGCCAGGTGTCCGTCGTCGACGCCAAGAAGCACACGATGAAGGTCATGCAGGACGGCAAGGTCGTGAAGACCCTCGCGGTCACGACCGGCAAGCCGGGCTACGACACGTGGAACGGCCAGATGGTCATCAGCGAGAAGCTGCGCGTCACGCGCATGAACGGCGAGACGGTCGGCTACGGCGGCGAGTACGACATCAAGGACGTGCCGGACGCGATGCGGCTGACCACGTCCGGGACGTTCATCCACGGCAACTACTGGGGCGGCGACGCGTTCGGCAACTACAACGCGAGCCACGGGTGCGTCGGCCTCCGGGACATCCGGGGTGGGGGTGACCGGGGGTTGCCGGCTGCCTGGTTCTTCGATCACTCGATCATCGGGGACGTGGTGACGGTGAAGAACTCGAACGACCAGACCGTTTCGCCCGACAACGGGCTCAACGGGTGGAACATGTCTTGGAAGGAATGGACCAAGTAGTCCGTCGGCTGCGGGCCGGTGGGGGTTGTTCGCGCAGTTCCCCGCGCCCCTGTCGGGGCGCTGATGAACCGGCGTTAACCTGCTGGGCATGACTGTGACCCTCGAAGTCTCTGAAGGCGTCGGCACTCTCCGCCTCGACCGTCCGCCGATGAACGCGCTCGACGTCGCCACCCAGGACCGGATCAAGGAGCTGGCGGGAGAGGCCACCCGTCGCGAAGACGTTCGTGCCGTCGTCATCTATGGCGGTGAGAAGGTGTTCGCGGCGGGAGCCGACATCAAGGAAATGCAGCACATGGACCACGCCGCCATGGTTCTGCGCTCCCGTGACCTCCAGGACTCCTTCACAGCCGTCGCCCGGATTCCCAAGCCGGTCGTCGCCGCCGTCACCGGTTACGCGCTCGGCGGCGGTTGCGAGCTCGCCCTCTGCGC
The DNA here is from genome assembly GCF_040296885.1 of Streptomyces sp. NPDC001980. NCBI lineage: Bacteria > Bacillati > Actinomycetota > Actinomycetes > Kitasatosporales > Streptomycetaceae > Streptomyces > Streptomyces sp. NPDC001980. The sequence continues at coordinate 33,108 of NZ_JBEOYD010000059.1, forward strand.
GGACTACCGCATCGCCGCCGACAACGCCAAGCTCGGGCAGCCCGAGATCCTGCTCGGACTCATCCCGGGGGCCGGCGGCACCCAGCGGCTGCCGCGGCTGGTGGGCCCGTCGAAGGCCAAGGACCTGATCTTCACGGGCCGTATGGTCAAGGCCGACGAGGCGCTCGCCATCGGGCTCGTCGACCGTGTCGTGCCCGCCGCAGACGTCTACACCGAGGCGCATGCCTGGGCGGCGAAGCTGGCGCAGGGCCCGGCGATCGCGCTGCGGGCCGCCAAGGAGGCGATCGACACCGGCCTGGAGACCGACCTGGAGACCGGCCTCGCCGTCGAACGGAACTGGTTCGCCGGGCTGTTCGCGACCGAGGACCGGGAGCGCGGGATGCGGAGCTTCGTCGAGGAGGGGCCGGGCAAGGCCAAGTTCCTGTGATCTTCGCCCTGCTGTGAAAGCCCCCGAACCACTTGCAATTGACGCGATGTCTGATTCCGGGTCCCCCGATGGGGCGGATTATGGGAGCCTTAAGGCAACCCTAAGTCCGCCTTGTCGAGGGGGTCTGGCGATTGCCCGGAGATGGGACGTCTTCGCAGGTCGGACCGGCTGCCGATGGCTCCGGAATGCCGATGGCATATGCCGATCACCCGGTGACGGACGGAAGCTTTGCGGGGGCGTATTCCCCGGGAACGGCCACGGAGGGCGCTCTCGGCGGCCATGATGGGGGCATGGCGGGGCTGGAGGGCATCGAACAGCCGCGGGGACACAGCCGTGCGGCCGCGGCGCGCTGGTCGCCTGCGGTCGAGGACGAGCGGGCGCTCAAGGCGATCGAGCTGTTCGGCAACCCGACGGACGCGGAGGTTCCGCTGCCGTCCCGCCCCGAGTCCGCGGCGACCGCCCGCCGGCTCGCCCAGGTCGTCGTCCTCCGCCAGTGGCGGCTCAGCCCCAAGATGACGGAGGACGCGGTCTTACTCGTATCGGAGTTGGTGGGCAACGCCGTGCGGCACACCGGCGCCCGGGTGTTCGGCCTGCGCATGCGCCGCCGCCCCGGATGGATCCGGGTCGAGGTGCGCGATCCGTCGCGAGGCCTGCCCTGTCTGATGCCGGTTCAGGAGACGGACATCAGCGGCCGCGGCCTGTTCCTGGTGGACAAGCTGTCGGACCGGTGGGGCGTGGACCTGCTGCCCCGGGGCAAGACGACGTGGTTCGAGATGCGGGTCGCTGATCGATAGAGGGCAAGGGAAATGCACCCCTTCAGGGGCGCGGGGTCCTAGCGATGTGCGGCTGCCGCCGCGTGGGCGCGATCAACCCCCACCGGCCGCGACTTGCGAAAATAACCCTTATCGGGTCAATAGCCCACTTTCTTACCTACCCCGCCTTAAATGGTGCAGGTGACCCCCACCCTCCGACGCGACCTCCTCCGCGCAGGCGCCGCCTTCACCGCCGGAGGCACCTTCGTCACCGGTTGCGGCACCACCGGTACGGCCACCGCAGCATCGCCCGCCACCACCCCCACTCCCACCTCACTGCCACCGTCGGCTTCCCCCACCCGGCTCCCCTTCCAGGTCACCCACGGCCCCCGCACCACCGCGTCCGTCGCCCTCACCTTCCACGGCCAGGGCGACCCCGCCCTCGCCGACCGGCTCCTCGCCACCGCCGAGCAGCACGGCGCCCACCTCACCGTCCTGGCCGTAGGCAGCTGGCTCGACGCGTACCCCGCCATGGCCCGCCGCGTCCTCGACGGCGGCCACGACCTGGGCAACCACACCCAGCGGCACGTCTCCATCAACGCCATGGCGGAGGCGGACGCCCGCAAGGAGATCACCGACTGCGCGGAGCGGCTCAGGCGGCTCACCGGATCGATCGGGAGCTGGTTCCGCCCCTCCAGGGCGCCGACCGCCTCCCCGCTCGTCGCCCGGCTCGCGGCCGAGGCCGGCTACCCGCACGTGCTGTCGTACGACGTGGACTCGCTCGACTACACCCGGCCCGGTGCGTCGGCCATCACCCGCAAGGTGCTCGCGGAGGTCACGGGCGGCTCGGTGGTGAGCATGCACTTCGGGTATCCGGACACGGTCGCCGCCCTCCCCGCCGTCCTCCAAGAACTCCACCGCCGTGGACTGCGCGCGGTCACCACCACGGAGCTGCTCAGCTGATGCGAACCACGAACGCCGCCCGTCTGCTGTCCGCCGGTGCCGTCCTCGCCGTCCTGGCGCTGCTGCCCGCGTGCAGCGGCGGATCCGACAGCCCCGCGGCACCGGCCGTCGGCACCACCGCGGCCGTGCAGCCGCCGGCGAAGAAGGCGGAGCCGGCCGTCGACGGACTGCCGGGGATGCCCCCGGTCCTCGACCCGAAGGACGTGTACGCCGCCGACCGCCCCGGCAGGCTCTCACCCGTCGTCAAGGGCTTCCCGTCCCTGGTCTACGTCCCGAACACCAACTCCGACACCGTCTCGGTCATCGACCCGAAGACGTACCGGGTGATCGGGACCGTCCGGGTCGGCCGGCAGCCGCAGCACGTCGTGCCGTCCTGGGACCTGAAGACGCTGTGGGTCAACAACGACCTGGGCAACAGCCTCACCCCCATCGACCCGAGGACCGGCCGGGCCGGCAAGCCGGTCGCCGTGCACGACCCGTACAACCTGTACTTCACGCCCAACGGCAGGTACGCGATCGTGATGGCCTCCAACGACCGCCAGCTGGTCTTCCGGGACGCGCACACCATGCGGACCGTCAAGGCCGTCCCGGTCAGCTGCTACGGCGTCAACCACGCCGACTTCTCCCTCGACGGCCGGTACTTCATCGTCTCCTGCGAGTTCAGCGGCGAGGTGCTCAAGGTGGACACGGAGCAGATGAAGGTGCTCCGGCAGGAGAAGCTGCCGTACCACGGCGCCATGCCGCAGGACGTCAAGGTCTCGCCGGACGGCAAGCGGTTCTACATCGCCGACATGATGGCCGACGGGGTGTGGATCCTGGACGGCGACGCCTTCACCAGGCCGACCTTCCTGCCCACCGGCAAGGGCGCGCACGGGCTGTACGTCAGCCGGGACTCCCGCGTGATGTACATCTCCAACCGGGGCGAGGGCACCATCTCCCTCTTCGACTTCGCCCAGAACCGGCTGACCGGGAAGTGGCGGCTGCCGGGCGGCGGCAGCCCCGACATGGGCGGGGTCTCCGCCGACGGCAAAGTGCTGTGGCTGTCCGGCCGGTACAACTCCGAGGTGTACGCCATCGACACCCGCACCGGCACCGAACTGGCCCGCATCCACGTCGGCAGCGGCCCGCACGGCCTCGCCGTCTATCCGCAGCCGGGCCGCTACTCGCTCGGCCACACCGGCATCTTCCGCTGACCTCGGGCCGGTCGGACACGCCGCCGATCGAGTGACGATCCCCGGTACGCCGTCACCGGTCCGACATCGTGCTGCCCATGATCACCACTCGTCTGCGGCGGCGGGCCGCTGCCGCCGTCCTGTCCCTCGCCGCCGTCCTCGCGACCACGGCCGCCGTACCGTCGACCGCGGTGCCCGCCGTCTCCGCGAAGGCCGCCGCGCCCGTCTGTCCCCAGTTCGAGGACAAGATCAAGGCGGCGGCCGACCGCCGCGTCGACGTCGACCGCATCACCCCGACCCCCGTCTGGCGCACCACCTGCGGCACCCTCTACCGCAGCGACAGCCGGGCGCCCTCGGTCATCTTCGCGGAGGGCTTCCTGCCCAAGGACGTGGTGAACGGGCAGTACGACGTGGAGCAGTACGTCCTGGTCAACCAGCCGTCGCCGTACGTCTCCACGACCTACGACCACGACCTGTACAAGACCTGGTACAAGTCCGGCTACAACTACTACATCGACGCGCCCGGCGGCGTCGACGTCAACAAGACCATCGGTGACACCCACAGGTGGGCCGACCAGGTCGAGGTCGCCTTCCCCGGCGGGATCCTGCGCCAGTACGTCATCGGGGTCTGCCCGGTCGACAAGAAGACCAAGACCGAGATCATGGACGACTGCCAGGACAACCCGAACTACGTGCCCTGGCGCTGAGGTTCAGGCCTTGAGGAGCAGCGCCTCGGCGCCCACCGGCACATAGCCGGCCGCCTGGAACGCCCGGACGCTGCGGGCGTTCCCCGGCGCGACCTGCGCCCACAGGGGTTCGTCCGCGAGCTGCCGGGCGGCGGCCACCAGGGCCCGGCCCAGCCCCCGCTGCCGTACCCCCTGGTCCACCTCCACCGAGACCTCCAGGCGTCCCGCGACCCCGCGCCCCAGCGTCAGCACCCCGCCCGCCACCGCCCAGGCACGCACCTCGTCCCGGCGGGCCCGGGCGTAGGCGACCCGGGAGTGGTCGGGGCCGGTGAGCTCGGTCAGGGGGAGGTCCGGGCGGCCGGGCAGCGGGCCGGCCACCAGCAGCGCGTCGATCGTCTCCTGCTCGCGGCCCGTGCGGTCCATCAGGGCGGTGAGGAAGCGCGAGTTCATCGTCGCGGCCAGCGGGTCGCTGGGGGTCGCGCGCAGGGTGTCGTACACCCACTCCGGGTCCTCGTCGACGAAGACGACCGAGTGGGCGGTGAAGGAGAGGACCCCCGCGTCCCGGGGGGACGGCTGCGGTACGACCGTCGTACGGCCGTCGGGCGGCGGGAAGACCCCCTGGGCCGCCGCGTCCAGAATGTCCCGCAGGCTCTCTGCCACCGTGCTCCTCGACTCCCCGGGACTCCTTGAGTCTCCACCCACTGGAAGGCCCACACTCGCAGACATGATCGACGACGGCACCGGACTTTTCACCATCGGCGAACTGGCGAAGGCCACCGGGCTGACCGTGCGCACCATCCGCTACTGGTCCGACGAGGGCGTGCTCACCCCGGTGGCCCGCTCCGCCGGCGGCTACCGGCTCTACGACGCCGAGTCGTTCGCCCGCCTGGAGCTGATCCGCACCCTGCGCGAGCTGGGGCTCGGCCTCGGGCACGTGCGTGCGGTGCTCTCCGGCGAGCAGACCGTGGCCGAGGTCGCGGCCGCGCACGTGGCGGCGCTGGACGCGCAGATCAGCTCGCTGAAGGTGACCCGTGCGGTGCTGTCGACGGTGGCGCGACGTGGTTCGACCGCAGAGGAGATGACACTCATGAACAAGCTGGCGCGGCTGTCGGCAGCCGAACGGAAGCGGATCATGGAGGAGTTCGTGGCGGAGCTGTTCCACGGACTCGACGCCGTGGACCCGGCCATCGAGGAACGGATGCGCTCCATCGCGGTGGACCTGCCGGAGGAGCCCACCCCCGAGCAGGTGGACGCCTGGGTGGAACTGGCGGAGATGGTCCAGGACCCGGAGTTCCGGGCGGAGATGCGGAAAGTCTTCGAGTTCAACGTGTCGGACCAGGACCGCAGTGCCGTCCGCGGGCGGTCCACGTGGTTTCCCATGCGGCTGGTGCAGCTGGGTGCGGAGGCCCGCGAGCGCGGCATCGCCCCCGAGTCGCCGGAGGCGGAGGCGATCGTGCGGGAGGTACTGGGGGGCGGCGACCTGACCGTCGTACTCGAACGCATGGAGTCGGCCTCCAACGACCGGCTCGCCCGGTACCGGGAGTTGCTGTCCACGCTGAAGGGCGGGAGTCCCGCGGCCGCGCACCGTGCGGAGTTCGCCTGGGTGGTCGCCGCACTGCGTGCTCGCGCGGCCGGTTAATCTGACCTTCGTCAACAGGCAGTAAAGCGTACGAAGGGGCGGATCCGGTGGCGGACATCGAGGAAGCACGCAAGCAGTTCGAGCGGATCGATACGGACGGTGACGGGGTCATCACCGCGGCCGAGTTCAAGGCCGCCCTGGCCCAGGGGGGCGACTGGAACGTGACCGACACGGTCGCGGAGGCCATCATCAAGACCCGGGACCTCAACGGGGACAAGGTCCTGTCGTTCGACGAGTTCTGGGCGTACCTGAGCAAGTAGGCGCCAGGAGTGCAGGGGGCCCGCCGGATCGCGGGCCCCCTTTCTCATGCCCCGGGCTTTCTCACGCCCTGGGCTCGACGCGGACGGTCCAGCGGCCGCCGTGCCGTTCCGGGGTGAGCGGCAGGTCGAAGCACTTGCCGACCTGGTCGCCGGTGAGGACCTCCACCGTGCCCCGCGTCGGATGCACCAGAGTCCCGAGCAGACCGAGCAGGGTGGACTTCCCGGCGCCGTTGGGCCCGAGCAGCGCCCAGTGCTCGCCGGACCGGACGGTCAGGGACACCTCCTGGACGAGGCGCGCGAACTCGGGGCGCATCCGCTCCGGGCAGGTAGGGGACGGACCAGGGAACCAGGGGCTCGGGAACCCCCAACTCCTCGGCCTTGCGGGGGTGCACGGGAAGCCGGTTGCACTCCTCGACCGTCCGCCGGACCGCGTCGACGTCGCGGAAGTCGACCATCGGATCGACCCCTTGGGCGAACAGGTTGAGCGCGAGGGTCACCAGGTCCACGTTGCCGGTGCGCTCGCCATTGCCGAACTGGCAGCCCTCCACCCTCCCCCAGACTTCGTCCGGGGGGACCCCCAGGCGCCGGCCGGCACGGCGAGTTCGGCGCAGGCGACCCCGGTGCCGCGGGCGTCTTCGTCATCGCGACCGAGGCCGCCGAGGACTGGCCGACGCGGCTGCGCCGGGCCGCGGTGACCGACGTGTACGAGGTCCGGACGGCGGTCGAGGTGCACGCGGCCCGGCTTGCCGCGGAGCGCCGTACGGCGGCGGACGTGACGGCGATCGAGGCGGCGCCGGCGGGCCGCCGGGCGGCCGGGGACGCCGACGACGCGGCCTTCGTCGACGCCGACATCGCCTTCCACGCGGCCGTGGTCGCCGCCGCGCACAACCCGGTGCTCACCGATCTGTTCGCCGAGTTCAGGCCGGTGCTCCGGGAAGGGCTGATCGAGCTGCTGGCCCTGACCGGACTGCGCACCGCCGACCCGGACACCGGGGACGCGGCCCACGAGGCGCTGGCACGCGCGGTGTCCGAGGGCGACGCGGAGGCGGCGGCGGAGGTACTGCGGGCGGAGCTGGCGGATCCGTTCGCGGGTTAGCCGGCGGGGCGGGCAGGGCGGGCGGTCGTGTCCGCGGGTAGGTCGGTGGTGCCGGGCGCGGGTCGGTCCGCGGTGTCGGCCGCGGGTCGGTCGGTGCTGCCGGTCGTGGGGCCGCCGGTGGCTCTGCGGTACCGGCCCGGTGCCGTGCCGTACTCCCGTTTGAAGGCCTTGGCGAAGGCGAACTCCGAGGCGTAGCCGGTGCGTTCGGCGATCTGGCGCAGGGTGAGGGTGTTGTCGCGCAGGAGCCGGCCGGCACTGGTCATCCGCCACCAGGTCAGGTAGGCCAGGGGCGGTTCGCCCACGAGCGCGGTGAAGCGGCGGGCGAAGGCCGCCCGGGACAGGCCGCCCCGGGCGGCGAGCTCGGCCACCGTCCAGGGATGGGCCGGGTCGCCGTGGACGGCGCGCAGCGCCGCCGAGACCGCGGGGTCGGCCAGCGCGGCGGACCAGCCGCTGCCCTGCCCGTCGCCCCGCTCCCGCTGCCACCAGGCGCGCAGGATGTAGAGCAGCAGGGTGTCGAGCAGCGAGGTGACGATGGCGTCCGTGCCCGGCTGCCGGTCCTCCAGCTCCGTCCCGAGCAGCTCCACCGCGGCCCGCAGCGAGCGCTGGGCGCCCACCCGGGCGGGCAGATGGACCACCTCCGGCAGCTCGGAGAGCAGCCGGTGGGCGCGGGAGCGGTCCAACTGGTAGGCGCCGCACAGCAGCACCGTGTCCGGCTCCGCCTCCCGCGCCGTACGCGGCGGTTCGGGCCAGCGGCCGTCCGGTCCCGGGCGCACGTCCGTCAGCGGTACGTCCGGTCCGCTGGCCAGTGCGTGGCCGTGTCCGTGGGCCAGGAACACCACATCCCCGGGCCCCAGCGCCACCGGCTCGCCGGCCGCCGGCAGCAGCCACGCCGACCCGCGCAGCACCACATGGAACCCGGCGCCCTCCGAGGCCGCGAACCGCATCCCCCAGGGCGCGTGCTTGTCCCGGCGGGAGGAGTGCGGCCGCCCGGTGCGCATCGCGGCGACCGCGTCGCTCAGTACGTCCATGTCCACACCGTAGCCCGGCGAGACGCTCGGACAGGAAGGCGAGACAGTAGGGCATGGATCGTCTCGCGGGCGCCGCCTAGCGTCGATCGCATGTCGAACACCGCACGCACCGTGCTCTTCCACGAGACCGGCGGACCCGACGTCCTGACCATCGAGGACGTGCCGCTCCCGGACCCCGGCCCCGGCCAGGTCGTCGTACGCGTCGAGGCGCTGGGCCTCAACCGGGCCGAAGCCCTGTTCCGCTCGGGCACCTACTACTACCAGCCGACCCTGCCCGCCTCCCGGCTCGGCTACGAGGCCGCCGGGATCGTCGAGGCCGTCGGCGAGGGCGTCACCGAACCGGCCGTCGGCGACCCGGTGACCACCGGCCCCGGCATCGAGATGAGCGCGCGGGGCGTGTACGCGGAGCGCGTGGTGCTGCCCGCGGCCTCGGTCGTCCCGCGCCCCGCCGGCGTGGACGCGGTCACCGGCGCCGCGGCCTGGCTGACGTACACGACGGCGTACGGCGGGCTGCTGGAGACCGCGGGGCTGCGGCCCGGCGACCACGTCCTGATCACCGGGGCGTCCAGCGGCGTCGGCACCGCGGCGATCCAGGTCGCCCGCCGCATCGGCGCGGTCCCGCTCGCCACCACCCGCACCGAGGCCAAACGCGAGCGGCTGCTGGAGCTGGGCGCGGCGGAGGTGATCGTCACCGGGGAGTCGACGGCGGAGGCCGTGGCGAAGGAGGTCAGGCGGCTCACCGGGGGCAGCGGCGCCGCGGTGATGTTCGACGCGATCGGCGGCCCGGACTTCCGCCCGCTGGCGGAGGGACTCGCCGCGGGCGGCTCGGTGGTGGTCTACGGCTGGCTGGACCGCCGTCCCGCCGAGATTCCCTGGAACTGGCCCTTCACCATCCACACCTACGCCAACCAGGCCCTCACCTCGACCCCGGAGGGCCGGCGCCGTTCCACCGCCTTCCTCAACGCGGGCCTGGCCGACGGCGGCTTCCGCCCGGTCGTCGGTGAGGTGCTGGACGGCCTGGACCGCATCCGGGACGCGCACCGCCTGATGGAGTCCAACACGCACATCGGCAAGATCGTCGTGCGGATCTGAGAGGCGGGACCCGTGGGCCGGAACCGGGCCTCACCCGTTCGGCCCAGCCGTGGAATAGGCCACGCACGCCCGAGGTTGTCGCCGCACAGCAGCGTATGCATGCAAGCGCATGGACTCTCGAAAGGCGTGTCATGAAGATCGGCATCATCGGCGCGGGCAACATCGGCGGCAACCTCACCCGGCGGCTGACGGCCCTCGGTCACGACGTGTCCGTGGCGAACTCGCGGGGCCCCGAGACGCTCGCCGGGCTGGCCGCGGAGACGGGAGCGGCGGCGGTACGGGCCGAGGAGGCGGCGCGGGGCGCGGAGGTCGTCGTGGTCACGGTGCCGGTGAAGGCGGTCCCGAACCTGCCGTCCGGCCTCCTGGACGGCGCCGCGGACAACGCCGCCGTGATCGACACCGGCAACTACTACCCGCGGGAGCGGGACGGCCGGATCGCCGGCATCGAGGACGAGGGCATCGCGGAGAGCCGCTGGACCGAGCGGCAGATCGGCCACCCCGTGATCAAGGCCTTCAACGGCACCTTCGCCCAGGACATCCTGGACCGCGGCCGCCCCGCCGGTGACCCCGACCGCCAGGCCGTCCCGGTCTCCGGCGACGACGAGGCCGCCAAGCGGGTCGTCCGTGCCCTGATCGACGAGCTCGGCTTCGACACCGTCGACAACGGCGGCATCGACGACTCCTGGCGCCAGCAGCCGGGCACCCCGGTGTACGGCCTGCGGGCGGATGCCGAGGGCGTACGCAAGGCCCTGGCGGAGGCGTCCCCGGAGCGCCCGGAGAACTTCCGCGGCTGACGGCTCCGCCGGGTCCCGCGGGGTGGCCGGCGGCGGGACCGAACCGGGGAGCCCGGTCCCGCCGCCCCGGACCGGCGCCGCTGCTCAATCCTCCTTCGACGCCCAGGCCTTGAGGGCGGCCTTGCTGGCGAAGTCCGCGACGTCCTTGTCGTGCGGGTCGCTGGTGTACTGGTGGAAACGCCAGTCGGCCTGGATGCGGGGGTGGCCGGCGCTGACGTAGTCGGCGATCCAGAGGCCGTCGCCGGCGTACGAGGTGGTGTCGATGTTGAGCCAGAAATTCCGGTTGGTGTAGAGGACCACCCGGTGGCTGGGCCGGAGTGCCTTCACCTTGCGGATGAAGGAGTCCTTCTCGGCGTTGCTCGCGTGGGTGCCGTCGCCGGTGGTCTCCCAGTCGACGGCGAGGATCTCGCCCGCCTTCTCGGGGGCGTGCTGGACGAAGTACTCGGCCTGGGCGGTGAGGTTGCCGGGCCAGAGGAAGTGGTAGTAGCCGACGACCAGTCCGGCGTCGCGGCCGGTCTTGGTCTGGGCGGCGAGCTTGGGGTTGACGTACGAATGCCCCTCCGTCGCCTTGATGAAGACGAAGGAGAGGTCATCCGTGTCGTAGCCGGAGGACTGGTACGCGCTCACGTCGATGCCGTGCAGCATGGGGGACTCCCTGGGTGCCAGTGGGGTGACACGAGTTGCAACTGCGTATGTCGTATTCCCCGCCGCGCCGAGAGGGATCCGCGTGGGCGCGTGAATTGTCAGCTCCGGGCCGCCACCTCGCTGAGCACGGCCGCCGACTTCGTCGACCAGTCGGAGGTGATGATGCTGGCGTGGTCGGCGGCGAGCAGCGCCAGCCTGGCCGCGACCTCGGCGTCGGTCGGGGCGGTCGACGAGATCGCCGGTGAGACGTTGTAGGCGTCCGTCATGATCAGGATGTAGTGGTTCGCGGCGTAGAACGACGTGTCGTAGCCGTTGTTCACGTACGTCGCCGCGTCCCCGTCGAAGAACACGAACCAGGGCTGGATCGAGGCGTCGTACCTGCTGGTCCGGGGATCCCCGTTCGCGGCGCCCAGCACGGCGGGGAAGGCCTGGGCCTGGGAGATGTTCCCGGCCGCGTACAGGTCCCGCAGGTGGTCGCCGTACTCCTGGTCCGTCCAGTAGTGGTCGAACGGGTTGGCCTGCTCCACCGTGCCCGGGATCAGCTCGAAGATGAACTTGCCCTTGAGCGCGTCACGGGAGGGCCAGGCGTTGGCCTTCGCGGCGGCGTCGAGCGTGGAGTAGGAGGAGCCGAGCAGGTCGGCCGGCTTGTACACGCTGCTGCCCAGCTTCTGCGAGACGAGCGTGTCGAACGCGGTGGGCCCGAGGCCGATGGTCTGGTTGAACCCGACCTTCATCTCGACCTTGACGACGACGGGCGCGTGGTCCGGGTGCAGTTGCTCCCAGGCCGCCATGTTGTCGAGGCAGCTGCCGAGGTCCTGGCTGGTGGCCTGGCTGTACAACTTGCTTGGCGTGTTGGCGTATTCGCAGTTGTTGTCGTCGCCCCACGGGTTGCTGTGGCTGACCCGCCACCGCTTGCTGATGCTGTCGACGTACACGTCCAGCTCCAGCAGCGAGGCCCCGGAGTCCATGGCCTGCGCCCAGTAGGTGTACTTGTCCTTCTCGTACGCGTTGTGCGTGCCGATGGAGGTGGTCTCGGAGAACTTCGCCGCGTTCAGGCCCGTGTCCGCGTGGGCGGCGGAGCCCGCCATCACGAACAGGGCCCCGGCGCCCACGACCGCCGCCAGCCGTCTCAGTACACGCATGACCCAACTCCCTTGGGTTGGTGATGAGTTGGCGGCAGCGTAGAAGCAGACGGTTACTGTTCGGTAGTCCCTGGGGGAACATCGGCCTCCGGAAGGCGCGTCCGCCACCAGAGACTCACGGTTCCGTCGGCATTCACGGTGGCCGGCAGGCGCGGCGTCGGACACGTCCGTGTTCGATCGGCACGAAGACCTCGTCGAGGGCCAGGGTGTCACTGCCCGTGCCGCGCATGCCGACCGTGTCCCAGGTCCGTTCGATGCCGTAGGCGGCACGCGGCACCAGGAGGAAGCGCGTCTGTGCGTGCCGGGCGGCCAGGGCGGACGCTCGTTCGGGGCGCGGGTAGTCGTACGTGCCGAACGCCTCGTCGGCCTGTGCCGGCAACTTCCTTGTGAACTCCTCCGCCGGAAGGGACTTCTCAGGCACTTTCGGCCCGTGGCGGTCCTCCAGCCAGGCGTCCATGGCAGGGGGTGTCTTTTTCTTTGTGCAGGCCCGGTGCTCTGTCAGGGCACCTCCAGGGCCGAGTTCTCGGGCCTCGCGGCTCGCCGGGGCCGGCATGCGCGTCCTGACGGACCGGACGAAACGGTATGGGCGGACTGGGCCCTGCCGGGGGAGTGCCCCTGCCTCATCCTCGCCCCCACCCCTGCTGTGCAGAACATACAGACTTGTATGTCTGTTGACCAGGCCAGGGCGAGGGAGTTCGCCGTCTGGCGGAGCTTGTCGGTGAAAACCGGCAGGATTTCGGCGGAATCTGCGATTCAGACCCTTGGAGGGTGCCCAAGAAACAGGCATGGTTGTATGGTTCTTGCGGGTGAAGGCGCTGTCCGTGCCTGCTCGCCCTCGTACTGGGAGCTGTCGTATCAGGCAAGGGGCATGCGCGATGCAGAAGCGGTCGCAGACTTCCCGTCAGGCGCTCGTGCGTGCCGCCGTCGAACTCATCGCGACCCGTCGGCTCGCCGACGTGGGGCTGGTCAACATCTGCAACACCGCAGGTGTGACCCGCGGCGCGCTCTACCACCACTTCCGTTCCATCGCGGAGTTGGTGGGGGAGGCCCACGCGCAGGCCCGGGAGCGTGCCCTCGCATTGGCCGACGAGAGTTTCACCAAGGGTGGCGCGGACGCCCCGGCGCGCTTCAGCATCACCCTCGGGAAGGCGCTGATGGAGGATCAACTGGTCCGTGCGGGGCTGCGGTTGGCGCCCGACGGCACCGAGGATCCGCCGCGGCTGCGGGAAGAGGTGCTGGACCGAATGCACGCCGAGATCATGTCTCAGGCGCCCGCGAGCACCGGCCGGTCGGTGCTCGCGGACCTGGCGGTCGTGGTCACCGCGGGCCTGGAGTCCCTCGGCTACGCCGACACGGACTGGTGGAGCGAGGAGCGTGCCGGGCGGATATGGGACACGCTGCTGCCGCTCTTCACGGAAGCCTGGCCGGGTGACGCCAACCATGAGGAGGATCTTTCGCCGGCCACCGCCGAGGGTGTTCCGGGCCGGTCGCGTTGATCACCCGGTCCGGCCGCCGGCCGGGTGCGAACCCGGCGCGGCCTACGAGACGGCCTCGGCCCGGGCCCGGTCGTCGGCCACGACGGCGTCGGACGGCGGGGTGACGCGCAGGGTGCCGATCAGGCCGGGCGTGACCAGGCCCGGCAGCAGGAACCGCCACATCGCGCTGAGGCGCTCGGGCAGGTCCCCCCGCTCCGTGTAGACGTGCGACATGGCCTGCAGTCCGGTGAACGCGCCGATGATGACGGTGGTGGCGTCGGTCAGGTCCAGGCCGGGCAGGGTCTCGCCCTGCAGCCGGGCCTGGTCGAGCAGTTCGTGGACGACCTCGGTCGACTGCTCGTACGGGGTGACGGCCGGACGTGGGAACGACGTCTTCTCCACCGCGAGGCGCACGCTGGCCCGCAGCACCGGATCGCGCTGGAGCTGGGCAGCGAAGGCGAAGGTCAGGTCGATGATCGACTGGAGCTTGGTGGACCGCTCGGGGGCGGCGAGGGCTGCGCTGTGCGCGTCGAACAGCGCCGCCGCGATCGACTCCTTGGAATGGAAGTGGTGGTACAGGGCCCCACGGGTCAGACCGCTGCGCGCGAGGATCTCGTTCGTGCTCGCGGCGTCATATCCGCGAAGGTCGAACACTTCGGCGGCGGCCTCCAGGATCGCTTGCCGGGATCGCGTTCCGCGTTCCTGTTTCGCCATGCCCGTTCCTTGCTCCTAGCTGACTATCAATACAGACAAGTCTGCATTCTACTTGGATACGCCGGACTCACCAGGGGTGCGCGAAGGGAAAGACGGACACGTCACTCGGTTCCGGTGAACGTGCTGGCGCCGGACGGCTCCCGCCGCCGGCGCCAGGACGGGTACGGCCCCGGTCACGGGCTGCCCAGACGGAAACCGACACCGCGGACCGTTACGATCCAATGGCTGGATCCGAGCTTGCCGCGCACGCTGCTGACATGCGTGTCGATGGTACGACCCTTGTGTGACCAGGCATCGTCCCAGACCTGGGACATCAACTGCCGCCGGGAGACGACAGCACCTGGCTGGATCGCGAGGGCGTACAGCAGGTCGAACTCCTTGCGTGTGAGGTCGACGGGGTGGCCGTGCAGGGTGACTCTGCGGACATCGGCATCGATGCGCAGCGGGCCGTGCTCGATCGTGCGGGCCGCCGGGGACGGTCGGGCCCGGCGCATCACCGCCCCTATGCGGGCGAGCAGTTCGTGGAATCCGTAGGGCTTGACCATGTAGTCGTCCGAGCCTGCCTGCAGCCCGAGGACGCGGTCGAGCTCGCTGCCGCGTTCCGTGACGGCGATGATCGGGGTGTCGCTCATCGTGCGGATGGTCCGGCAGACCTCCAGGCCGTCGAGGTCGGTGAGGTCGAGGTCGAGCAGGATCAGGTCGGCCTGGCGGTGTGCGCGCAGGGCCTGGCTCCCGGTGTTCACGCTGTCGGCGCGGTACCCGCGCCGGATCAGGTCCTGTACCAGGGCCTTCGCGGAACGCTCCTCGTTCTCGACAACCAGGATGCGCAGCGCGGGGTGCTCGACCGGGACGTGCAGCCGTGGCGCGTCCGGATGGGTGTGCTGGGGCACGGGGTGGTGCCGCACGGTTGGGGAGTCGGACAGGTTCGCTACCTGCTGGTTCAACTGGTCCTCCTGGAGCGTGCGGGCGTTGGCCCATTGCAAATGCTCGTGTCGAAGTTCAGATGTTCTAGGAACATACCAAACAGACTTGTCTGATTGTCAATGAGGGGTCAGACACCCTGCTCTGGTTCATGACATGGGATCTGAACTGGCCTGATCGTGAAGAAGTGACGATTTGCGTCGTGCTCGCCGCGCAGGTCGTGCACCCCAGCGTGATGGCGAAGAACAGGCAAAGACGCCTGTACTTCAGTCTCGTGGCGTGACGGGTCTGGCACGCAGAGTGTGTGAAGGTATGCGGATTTCGCCCATCCGCTACGCGCCACGCCCGGCCTCAACTTTTTACTTGCTTTCCCCTACAGACTTGTCTGTATTTTATTGAGCGTGTGGACGGGGGGCTGTTACCACACCGCAGCTCCCTCCTGCCCGACTACCGACAGGAGTGCCAGCCATGACCGCGATGCTCGAATCCGCTCTCTCCGCGTTCACCACCACGGTCCCTCGCCAGTACGTGCACCGGGCGGCCGTCTCCGAAGTCCTGCTCACCGGCTGGCGGCCGGCGGACGCACCGCACGCCTTCGTGGTGGGATCCCAGTGGCCGCGCGGTCACGCGCTCTTCGCCCAGTCGGGTGGCTACCAGGACCCGATGCTCCTTGCCGAATCGGTTCGCCAGACGGGGGCGCTGCTCGCGCACGCCGAATTCGGAGTCGAGTTCGACAACCAGTTCCTCATGGGGTCGATGTTCTTCGCCGCCGCGGCGCCCCTGTTCGTCGCCACGCCCGTACCGACCGAGGTCGAACTGCACGCGGTCTGCCACGACATCGTGCGGCGGGGCAAGGCCCTCGCCGGCATGCGGTACGAAGTGACCGCGATGGTCGACGGCGTGGCACTGGCCACCGCGGGAGCGACCATGAACTGCATACGGCCCAACGTCTACCAGCGCCTTCGCGGCGAGCGGCCCACCCGCTGCGACCGCCTGCCCGGGCTGCCGATCGACCCGGCCCTGGTGGGCCGCACCGACCCGCAGCACGTGGTCCTGTCCGAGCTCCCGGGCGGTGCCAGAAACCAATGGGAGCTGCGCGTCGACTGCAACCACCCGATCTTCTTCGACCATCCCGTGGACCACGTGCCCGGCATGGTGCTCCTGGAAGCCGCCCGGCAGGCCGCCCACGCCGCCACCGGCATGCCCGACGCCCTCGTGGTCGGCCTGGACAGCTCCTTCGAGCGGTACGCCGAATTCGACGAGCCCTGCGTGGTGGAGGCCGAGCCGATCGGGGTCGACGCCGTCGGCGACGTCCAGGTACGGGTGGGCGGACTTCAGCGTGGCGGGCCCGTCTTCGACGCCTGCCTCACGCTCCGGACGCGCAACCACTGACCCGCGACGCGACCGGAGCGCCCACGTGCAGAACTTCCTGATCACCGGAGCGGGCGGGTTCGTCGGAGCCCACGTCACCCGCGAAGCGGCCGGCCTGGCAGGGCGGTTGACCCTGGCCTCGCACCGCAGGACGCCCCAGGCACCCGGCGTGGACCGGGCCCGGATCGTCCGGGCGGACCTGGCGGACCCGGACTCCTTGCGCGGCCTGTGCGACGGCGCCGACGTCCTGGTGCACTGCGCCTCGCAGATCGGCGGGAGCGCCGAGGCCAACGAGGCCGTCAACGCTCGGGGAACCGCCGCGCTCGTCGCCGACGCGCAGCGCGCCGGAGTGTCCCGCATCGTGTACCTCAGCACCGCCTCCGTCTACGGGCGCGGCATCTTTCGCCGCGCCCGCCCGGAACAACTCCCGCGCAGGCCACGGTCGCCCACGTCACGGACCCGGGCCGAGGCCGAGGACACCGTCCTGGCCGCCGGGGGGATCGTCGTACGGCCATACCTGGTCTACGGGCCCGGCGATGCATGGGTCGTACCCGGGCTCCGGCGACTGCTGCGGACGCTGCCCGGCACCCCGACCGGCTGGGAGGCCAGGCTCTCCGTCATCGCCGTGGCCGAACTGGCCGCGTTGCTTGTGGCGATCGGCCTCGCCCCGCGCGAACGGCTGTCGTCGTCCGTCTACCACGCGGCGTATCCCGAACCGGTCACGGCCTGCGAGCTGTTGCGCGCGGTGGCCGCCGGCATGTCGCTGCCGCCGGCCCGCTGTAGCGTAGGTCTCGCGCAGGCCCGGGCCCTGCCCACCGAGAACGGGGCCGCCACCGGGGCCGTGGACATGCTGGCCACCGACCACTGGTTCGACAGCACGCCGCTCTGGGCCGACCTGGGCCGGGCGGCGGGCTCCGGATGGGAGGCGGACGCCGCGCGCATCAACGAGTGGTACCCCGACCTCAGGGCAGCGGCCTGATCCCGCTCCCCGCCGCGCGCCCCCGGGCTCGCGCGGCACCCAGAGACCCGACCGCCCCGGCACGGTGTGCGGTCGCAGATCCACCACTACCCGTAAGGACTGGCACGCGTGGAATACACCAACCTCGGCCGTAGCGGACTGTCCGTGTCCCGGCTCGTACTCGGCACGATGAACTTCGGGACGCAGACCCCCGAGGCAGACAGCCGCACGATCATGGACCGGGCGCACGAGCGTGGCATCAACTTCTTCGACACGGCCAATGTGTACGGCACCCGCCCGGGCGAGCAGCCCACTGAGCCGATCATCGGCCGTTGGTTCGGCGGCGGAGGCGGGCGGCGCGAAAAGACCGTGCTGGCCACCAAGGTCTATCTCCCGACGGGCGGTTGGCCCAATGAGTCGCATCTGTCGGCGCTGAACATCCGGCGCGCCTGCGAGGCGTCGCTCAAGCGCCTGGGAACCGACTACATCGACGTGTACCAGATGCACCACGTCGACCGGAGCACGCCGTGGGAGGAGATCTGGGAGGCGTTCGGCGTGCTGCGCCAGCAGGGCAAGGTGCTCTACTTCGGCTCGTCCAACTTCGCCGGCTGGCACCTCGCCCAGGCGCAGGAGGCCGCACGGTCGCGGCACTTCCTCGGCCTGGTCAGCGAGCAGTCGAGGTACAACCTGATGACCCGCTGGGTCGAGCTGGAAGTGCTGCCCGCGGCGCGCCACTACGGCCTCGGCCTGATCCCCTGGGGGCCGCTGAACGGCGGTGTGCTCGGCGGCGTCCTGCGCAAGCTGAAGGAGGGCGGCGCGGCCCGCGGCACCACCGGGCACTCGGCCGGCCTGCTTGCCGAGCACCGCGACACCATCGAGGCCTACGAGAAGTTGTGCGCCGAGATCGGCGAGGACCCCGCACACGTCGGACTGGCCTGGCTGCTCGCACAGGACGGGGTGACGGGCCCCATCATCGGCCCGCGCACGACCGAGCAACTCGACAGCTCGCTGCGCGCGCTGACGATCACGCTCGACGCCGACACCCTGGCGAAGCTGGACCAGCTGTTCCCGCCGCCCGGCCCGAACGGGGCCAAGCCGGCGCCCGAGGCGTACGCGTGGTGAGCATCCAGCAGCCACACCCGTAAGTATCCGAACTCTCCAGGGAATTGAGGCATCGTGCGCAAGGTGCTCATCGCCAACCGTGGCGAAATCGCTGTCCGCGTGGCCCGGGCCTGCCGGGACGCCGGGATCGCGAGCGTGGCCGTCTA
>NZ_JBEOYD010000060.1:0-50062 GCF_040296885.1 Streptomyces sp. NPDC001980
ACCAACAATCCCACCATATAAAAAACCACTAACAATCGGGATTGGGTGAAAGTTATACCCACAAATGTCACCAAAACAAATAGAGTATGTCATGGCGGGGGCACCCTGTGCTTCGGTTGTACTTCGGCTGTTACTCGCCGCCCTCCTCCACCTGCACCTTCTGCGACGTCGGGGCCGTGACCCCGTTGAGGACCGGTGAAGTCCCGCCCGGCGCCTGCCCGTTCTGGTTCATCGACGCGAGGAGCTGACGGGCGAGACCGAGCCCCGTGCCGCCCATGGTGAGCGCCTTGGCGAACAACTCGGACATGCCGTCGGCGCCGTTGAGCAGCACCATGTTGTCGACGTTGCCGAAGGCGGAGGCACCCGCCTTGACGATCTCCGGCCAGTTCTCGGCGAGTTGCTGGGCGACGACCGCCTCCTGGTTCTCCGCGAGGGCGGCGGCACGGGCCTTGATGGCCTCCGCCTCCGCGAGCCCCTTCGCCTTGGCCGCCTCGGCCTCCGCCAGCCCCTTGGCCTGTGCGGCGGCCGCCTCGGCCTCACCGGTGGCCCGGGTCGCCGCCGCGGTGGCCGTACCCCGGGACTTGGTCGCCTCGGCCTCGGCACCCGCGGCCGCCTTGACCCGGGTCGCCTCGGCCGCGGCCGCCAGCTCCGTCTCCTTCGCCTTGGCCTGGGCCGCCGAGATACGCGCGTCACGCTCGGCCTCGGCCAGTGTCCGCTTCTCGTAGGCCTTGGCGTCGGCCGGCTTGCGGACGTCCGCCTGGAGCTGCTGCTCGCGCCGGTGCGCCTCCAGTTCGGCGACCCGTGTCTCCTGGACGACGACCTCCTGCCGGGCGGCCGCGTCGGCGAGCGGACCGGCCTGACGGGACTGGGCGGCCGCCTTGTCCCGCTCGGCCTGGTAGCCGGCCTGGAGGATCTCGCTGTCCCGGGTGGCCTCCGCCATCCGGGCGAACGACGCCTGCTCCGCCTCCGTGGCGAGCCGGTTCGCCTCCGCCTGCGCGATCCGTGCGTCCCGCTGCACGGCCGCCGCGTGCGGCATCGCCAGGTTCTGGATGTACCCCGTCGGGTCCTCGATCTCGTGGATCTGCAGGGAGTCCACGATGAGCCCCAGCTTCTCCATCTCCGTGCCGCAGGCGGCCCGGGTCTGCCCGGTGAGCTTGTCCCGGTCGCGGATCATGTCCTCGACCGTCAACCCGCCCACGATGGACCGCAGATGACCCGCGAACACGTTGTGCACCCGCTCGGACATCATCTTCTGCTGGTCCAGGAAACGGCGGCCCGCGTTGGCGATCGACACGAAGTCGTCGCCCACCTTGAAGATGACCACACCCCGCACCTTCAGCGGAATGCCCTGCTGGGTCACGCAGTCCACCGACAACTCGGTCTCGTTGAGATCCAGGGAGAGCTTGCGCACCGCCTGCACGCCTGGCAGCACCAGCGTGCCGCGCCCCGTGACGATCCGGAACCCCATGCCCTCTTCGAGCCCCTCGGTCCGATGCTTCGAACCGGAGATGATGAGAGCCTCGTTCGGCTCGGCGACCCGCCACATCATCTTGAACACACCGATCAGCACGAGAACGGCGAGAACCGCCACCCCCGCAACGACGCCGACAACCATCGGCATACGCCCCCTTTGAATGGTGCCCTTTCGGCACCGAACGAAGGGAGTGTGCGCCCGCGTGAGCGCCGGGTGAAGACGCTGACGATTCCTTGTTGCAATCTTGACGCATACGCCCCTCACCTGGGGCTATGGTCGCTCAACTGTCGTACGCGGGTGTGACGTAGACCGTCCGCGGCGGCAGGTACTCGACCACCATCACCACCGTGCCCCGCTCGATCCGGCCGGTGCCGTCGGCGGCGTACGCGAGGAAGTGCTCGGCGCCCCCGCGCACCCGGACGATCACCTCGCCGACGAGCCCGGGCCCGATCGTTCCGCTGACCCGACCCACGAGCCCGACCATCGACGCATCGTCCATGGTCAGAGGGTACGGGCAGGTCAAGCGCGGGGAAAGTGGCCTGCTCCTACGCCGCCGGGGCGTCGACGGTCGCGGCGCGCGGCGGCCAGAGCTCGTGCCAGCGCAGTGCGGCCTCCAGCTGGGCGGCGACGGAGACCAGCAACGGCTCGCTCTCCGCCGGCCCGAGCAACTGCGCGCCCACCGGCAGCCCGTCCCCGACGAACCCGGCCGGCACGTTGACCCCCGGCCACCCCAGCACGTTCCACGGCCAGGCGTAGGGGCAGGCGGCGATCATCGCCCGGTCGGTGGCGAACTGTCCCAGGCCGAGCAGCGCGCCGACGCGGGGCGGGGGAGCGGCGGTGGTCGGCGCGAGGACGACGTCGTACGACGTGAAGAAGGCGCCGATCCTGGCCCGCAGGGCGGCCTCCGCGCGCCGGGCGGCCCGCAGCGGGGCCCCGCCGAGCAGCCGGCCCAGGCGGGCCGCCTCCAGGGTGCGCCGGTCGAGGAGGTCCGGGTGCGGCGCCTCGCGGACGCGTTCGGCGATCCCGACCGTGGCGCGGGGGACGAAGGTGAGTCCGATCTGGCCGTAGGGCGGGTCGGCCTCCTCGACCGTGTGGCCCAACGCGGCGAGCTTCTGGGCGAGTTCGAGGACCCGGGTGCGCACCTCCGGCCGGAGGCGGGCGGGGAGCGCGGTGAACGGCGGCTTGAGGGAGAGGGCGATGCGCAGCCGCCCCGGGTCGCGGCGGACCGCGTCGAGGAGGGTCAACTGGGCGGGCCGGTGCGGGTCTTGCGGATGATTCCCGCTCGCCGCGTCCAGCAGCAGGGCCGCGTCGGCGACCGTGCGGGCCAGAGTGCCGTTGACCGTGATGCCCTGGAACGACTCGCCGCGCGGCCAGGTGGAGATGCGGCCGCGCTGCGGTTTGATGCCGACGAGGTGGGTCCAGGCGGCCGGGATGCGCACGGATCCGGCGCCGTCCGAGCCGAGCGCGGCCGGCACCAGACCCGCCGCGACGGCGGCCGCCGACCCGCCCGAGGACCCGCCCGGAGTGTGCTCGGGCTGCCACGGGTTGCGGGTGGCACCGAAGGCCGGCCCCTCGGTGAACGGCCACTGCCCGAGCTCACACGTATTGGTCTTGCCGACGATCACGGCCCCGGCCGCGCGCAGCCGCCGTACCGCCTCCCCGTCCTCGGCCACCGGCGGGAACTCGCCCGGGCAGCCGAAGGCGGTCGGCTCGCCGGCCACGTCCGTGTCGTCCTTCACCGCGACCGGCACCCCGAGCAGCGGCCGGCGCACCCCGGCGGCCAACTCCCGGTCGGCGGCGTCCGCTTCGGCGAGGGCGGCCGTACGGCGCACGATCCGGAAGGCGTTGAGGGAGCCCTGGGTGGCCTCGATGCGCGCGAGACTCTCCTCGGTGAGCTGACGCGAGGTCAATTCTCCGGCGGCCAGGGCACGTACGCACTCGGCGAGCCCTGCGGAACGGTCGTACGACATACGGTGCCCCACCTCCGGGGCGCAGCGTTTACCGGAGAGTAACGTCGATCCGGCTCCCGCAGGACAGGTTTCGCACAGCCGGCGTCCAGCTGCGCCCCAGTCCTGCCCAAAGCATTGACGTGCACCTGGCGCAACTTCTACTTTCTGCGACGACTTATCGAACTCAGTTCGAAATACCGGACGCATTGCAGTGCCCGCGTCTGCACGAGCCCCGGAGAGCCGCCGTGACCACACGTCCCCCCGCCCCGTCCCGTCGCACCCTGCTCCGCGCGCTGGCCGCCCTGCCCGCGACGGCCCTGGCCCTGGGCGAACTGCCCGGCCTGCTCGGCACGGCCGAGGCCGCCGCCCCCGCGAGCGGCTACGCCACCCGCTACACCATCGTCCCGTTCCTCAACAGCGACGACGGCACGGTGAACGTCTATCAGTCCGACGACGCCAGGGACTTCCGCCTCCTGCAGTCCTCCGCCTACACCCCGCCCAGCAACCGCATCCGCGACGCGAGCATCTTCAAGCACACGGACGGCTACTACTACCTCACGTACACCACCCACACCTGGGAGGACGAGAGCACCACGATCGGCTTCGCCCGCAGCGCCGACCGGGTCAACTGGACGTTCCTGTACGACTACACGATCCCCATCACCGACCTGTCCCGGGCCTGGGCGCCCGAGTGGTTCGTCGACAGCGACGGCAGCGTCAACGTCATCGTGTCCTGCTCGACGACCGACGACGAGTGGATCTTCACGCCGTACGTCCTGACCGCGACCAACTCCGCCCTCACGGCGTGGACTTCACCGACCGCCCTCTCCGGCATCGGCTCCAACCACATCGACACGTACATCGTGAAGGTCGGCTCGACGTACCACGCCTTCACGAAGAACGAGACGGCGAAGTACATCGAGTACGGCACGGCCGCCAGCCTCAAGGGCCCCTACACGATCTCCAGGACCGGCGACTGGGCGGGCTGGGGCAGCTACCGCGAGGGCCCCTCCGTGATCCAGCTCGACAACGGCGGCTGGCGGATCTTCTTCGACGGCTACGGCGACGGCACCTACTACTACAGCGACAGCTACGACACGTTCGCCACGTGGTCCGCGCCGACCGCCCTGCCGACACTCTCGGGCACGGCCCGGCACTTCACGGTGATCAAGGAGACGGTGTCGGGCGGCACCTCGGTGACGAAGAACGCGACCCGCTCCTTCCAGTCGGCCAACTACACCACCAGGTACTGGGAAGAGGTGTCCGCCCTCCTCAACCTCCCGGTGGTGACAAGCTCCAGCGCGACCGCCGACAAGCAGGCGGCCACCTTCACCGTGGTCGCGGGCCTCGCCGACGCCAACGGCTACTCCTTCCGCGACGCCTCCGGCAACTACCTGCGCCACTACGACTTCCGGGGCCGCTTCGACGCCAACGACGGCACGACGACGTTCGCCCAGGACGCCACGTTCATCGCCCGCACGGGCTCGACCAGCGGCTCGGTCCGCTTCGAGTCGTACAACTACCCGGGTTACTACCTGCGCCACTACAACTACCAGCTCCGCGTGGACATCTCGAACGGCACCGACCTGTTCCGGCAGGACAGTTCGTTCGTGCCGGTGACGTCCTGGGCCTGACCTGCACCGCTGCTGACCTGTGTTGTGCACTGGGCGCGGGGCGGGGGGGCAGGGTGACCTGGTGGGAAGGGCCCGGCGAGGCCCTCGACGTCCGGGCATGGGTGCGGCCCCTGTGCGAACCAGGCGTACCGGGCCACTCTCGACTGCGCAATGCTCCGGGTGGACAACCTCCTTGACCTGGTGACCCTCCTGGAGTTCCCTCGCCCCCGTCAGTCGGGAGACCTCGCCGGCAGCCATGGTTCGTACCATCGCGGATATCCGGCGACGAGCTTGCTCGCGCCCGCCGGGCCCCAGGTCCCCTGCCGGTAGAGCTCGGGGTCGCCGGGCGCCTCCAGCAGTGGCTGGACGATTCGCCACGTCTCCTCCACCGAGTCCTCCCGGGTGAACAGGCTCGCGTTGCCCTGCATCGCATCACTGAGCAGGCGCTCGTACGGCTCGGGTGCCTCACCGAGCTCGGCCGCGAAGAGGAGGTCGAGATCCACCAGCTGCGTGTCCTGCTTGCCCGGCTGCTTGGCCTGGATGCGGAAGTTCATGCCAGGGCTCGGATCGATCCGCAGGATCCACTGGTCGGGCTCGGGCGCGAACCGCTCCGCGAACGCAAGCCGCGGCGGGCGCTTGAACACGATCCGGATCTCGGTCACTCGCTCGGGGAGCGACTTGCCGGCGCGGATGAAGAACGGCACCCCGGACCAGCGCCAGTTCTCGACCTCCAGCCGCAACCCGACGAAGGTCTCGGTACGCGAGCGCGGCCGCACGCCGGGGACCTGCAGGTACCCCTCGTACTGCCCGCGGACGTAGTGGGCCGGGTCGGCGTCGGGGATCGCCCGGAACACATCAACCCGGCGGTCTCGGAGCGCGTCCGCATCGGCGGCTGATGGCGGCTCGGACGCCACCAGGGCGAGCAGCTGCAGCAGATGGTTCTGCACGACGTCGCGGAGCGCGCCGACCGGGTCGTAGAAGTGGCCGCGGTCCTCGACCCCGAAGTCCTCGGCCATGGTGATCTGTACGCAGGAGACGTGGTCGCGGTTCCACACCGGCTCGAACACGGAGTTGGCGAACCGCAGGAACAGGATGTCCATCGCCGGCTCTTTGCCGAGGAAGTGGTCGATCCTCAGCAGCTGATCCTCGTCGAGCAGCTGACGCAACTCGGCGTTGAGGGCGCGCGCCGACGCGAGGTCATGCCCGAACGGTTTCTCCACGACAACCCGGGCGTCCTTGGTCAGCCCGGCGCCTGCCAGGCCCCCGACCACCCGGGCAAACAGCGACGGTGGGATCTCCAGATAGAAGACGGGGCGCCGACTGCCGTTGACCGCCCGGGCGAGACGATGGAACGTCTCCTCGTCGGCGTAATCGCCCTGCACATAGCTGAGTCGGGCGGCGAACCGGGCAAAGACGCTCTCGTCGAGCGGCTCGCCCGCTGCCTTGATCGCCGCGCGGGCGTGGTCACGCAGCGCGTCGTCGGACCAGCCGTCGCGCGCCAGTCCGACGATCGGGCAGGTCAGCAGCTTGCGCCGCTCAAGCCGATAGAGCGAGCGAAACGTCATCTTTCGCGCGAGATCGCCAGTGATCCCGAAAATGACCAGCACGTCTGCGGGAAGGTTCGACGAGTTCAAAGCCATCTGATCCCCCTTACGGGGCCGGAACGGCAACAGGGTTGGGCGTCATGGTCATGCTGGCGACTGGGCGTCGGCGCGAGCCGGGCCCTGGCCGGCCGCCGCGTCCGCGAGGATGAGCGACGCCGCCGCCTCGACCCGGCCGGCGGGAATCGACCGGTCTCCCGCAACGAGCCTTGAGAGCGGTTCGCGCTTGTCCGCTCCGGTGATGAGCCAGAGCACCTGCTGGGCGCGAGCGAGCGCAGGGTAGGTGAGTGTCATGCGCTGGTGGCCCATGTAGGGCGCCGTCAGGGCCACCAGCCGGTCCGAGACTTCGAGCACCGGGTCCCGTGGCACCAGCGAGGCGGTGTGCCCGTCCGGGCCGAGGCCCAGGTGAACGAGGTCGAAACGCTCGGGCAGCGACCGCCCGTAGGCGGCGGCCGCCGCGTCGAGGTCGGCGTCGTTCACGGGCATCGCGATGACCTCGGCCGGGGCCGCACCGAGGCTCTCCCGCAGGTGGGTGAGGTTGCGGTCCGGGCCGCCGTCGGGCGCGACGCGTTCGTCGACCTGGAACACCGCCACGTGCTCCCAGGGGACGTGCTCATGTGCGAGCCGCGCGAACATCGCCCAGGGCGTGTGTCCCCCGCTGACGGCGAACGTGAATCGGCCGTGGGCTTGCACGCAGGCCCGGGCCAGCCGCGCCACGAACGCCGCCGCGGCGCCGGCGACCGCATCGGGGTCGGCGACGACTTGGAGTTCGTGATGCACAGCCCTCAGCCCTTCTTTTCGGCGTGCCCGCCGAACTCCGAGCGCATCGCCGAGAGGATCTTGTCGGTGAACTCCCCGGCCTGCCTGGACTCGAAGCGCTCGAAGAGCGAGGTGGTGATGACCGGTGCCGGTACGCCTTCGTCCACCGCGGCGAGGACGGTCCAGCGGCCTTCCCCGGAGTCGGAGACCCGCCCGGCGAAGCCGTCGAGGGAGGGCGAGCGGGCGAAGGCGTCGGCGATCAGGTCGACCAGCCACGAGCCGACGACCGAGCCGCGCCGCCAGACCTCGGCCACTTCTCCGACGTCGATGTCGTACTGGTAGGCCCACGCATCGCGCAGGGGCGTCGTCTCCGCGTCGACCTCTTGCCGGCTTGCGCCGGCGTCCGCTCGCTTGATGATGCTCAGGCCCTCGGCGATCGCGGCCATCATCCCGTACTCGACCCCGTTGTGGACCATCTTCACGAAGTGCCCCGCGCCGTTCGGCCCGCAGTGCAGGTACCCGAGCGGGGCGGTGCCGTCGGTCCGGGTCCGGCTCGGCGTCGGCTCGGCGCTGCCCTCGCCGGGAGCGATCGTCTTGAAGATCGGGTCCAGATGGGCCACGACCTCGTCCTCGCCGCCGATCATCAGGCAGTAGCCGCGCTCCAGGCCCCAGACTCCACCGCTGGTCCCGCAGTCGACATAGTGCAGCGACTTGTCGGCAAGACGCTTGGCGCGTGTGATGTCGTCGCGGTAGTAGGAATTGCCGCCGTCGATGAGGATGTCGCCGGGCTCCAGCAACGGCTCGAGCTGGTCGAGGATGGAGTCGACGATCGCAGCCGGAAGCATGAGCCATACGGCCCGTGGCTTGTCCAGTTTCGCAACGAGATCCCGGAGTGAGTCTGCGCCCGTGGCGCCCTCGCCGGCCAGTTCGGCGACTGCGTCCGCGTTGACGTCGGACACGACGCATTGGTGGCCGTCCCGCATCAGCCGACGCACCAGGTTCGCCCCCATCCGGCCGAGCCCGATCATCCCGAGCTGCATGGGCTTGTCTGTCGCCATGTGGTGCCTCCTAGTCCTTGAGCGTGCGGTAGTGCCGGATCAGCGCGTTCGTGGACGAGTCGTGGCGGAGCTCAGGTTCGGTGTGTCGATGCCGAACTCGGTGACCCGTTGCGCGTTCGTGGACGCCGCCACGAAATGCCGGGCTACCGCCGCCTCGTCACCGAGCTGCGCCAGGACCCATTCACGCGCGGAGAGGGCATTGGTCATCGTCTCCAGCGTCCCGAACGTCTTCGAGGCGACGATGAACAGCGTCTCTTCGGCGGCCAGATCACGGGTCGCCTCGACGATGTCCGTCGAGTCGACGTTGGACACGAACCTGAACGTGAGATCGCGCCGGCATTCTCCAGCCGCTGGAAGCGCTGCGAGCCCATCACTTCGCGGTAGGCCCGGTACACGTCGAGGCCGACGGCGAGGGCGAGGGTGTCGGTGAGGCCGGCTGGTGCGGCGTCCTTGACCGCCACGTCCCAGCGTGACATGAACACCGACGCGACCGAGCCGACAGCGGGGTCGTGGCCGGCCTGTACCCGGCGCTCGACGCCACGCAGGTAGGCGTCAGCCGCGGCCCGGTAGTGGTCTGCCGAGAACAGCAGCGTCACGTTCACCGGAACGCCCGAGGCGATGGCCTCCTCGATCGCCGGCAGCCCCTCGGGCGTCCCGGGGATCTTGATGAAGAGGTTGCGCCGGTCGGCCCTGGCGTGCAGCGCCTTGGCGGCCGCCACCGTTCGCTGCGTGTCGTAGGCGAGCAGCGGCGAGACCTCCAGCGAGACCCAGCCGTCGACGCCGTCGGTGCGTTCGTGGATGGGCAGGAACAGGTCGGCGGCCCGCTGCAGGTCTTCGACGGCCAGCTCGAAGAACAGCTCCTCGCCCTTGTGCCCGCCCGCCGCCTTCGCGCGGATCGCGTCGTCGTAGTCACCGGAGCCGATCGCCTTGTCGAAGATCGAGGGGTTGGAGGTGAGCCCTGTCACCGAGTACTGGTCGATGTAGTGCTGGATCTGGCCCGTATCGAGCATCGAACGGGTGATGTTGTCCAGCCAGATGCTCTGGCCCTGCTCATGGAGCGCCTGGGTCACGTTCACGCCTGCTCCCTACCGGCGGCCACGCACTCGCGGGCAACCTGGGTGACCTTCTCGGGAGTGAAGCCGAATTTGGTCAGCAGCATCTTGAGCGGCGCCGATGCCCCGAACGTGTGCATGCCGACGACCGCGCCGCCGTCGCCGACGTAACGGTCCCAGCCGAGGGTCGCCGCCTGCTCGATGGCGACCCGGGCCCTGACCCCGGGCGGGATGACCGAGTCGCGGTATTCCTTGGGCTGGCGGTCGAACAATTCCCAGCAGGGCATGCTGACCACGCGAGCCGCGAGGCCCTCGGCGGCGAGCTCGTCACGGGCCGCGAGCGCGAGTTGCACCTCCGACCCCGTGGCGAGCAGGATGACGTCGGGCTTGCCGTCCACCGCGTCGACCAGAACATAGGCTCCCCTGGCCACCCCGGATGCGGCCCCCATCTCGGAGCGGTCGAGGGTCGGCAGTGCCTGACGGGAAAGGACCAGCACCGCCGGCTCGTGCCTGAGCGGGGCGACGACCCGCCAGGTCTCGACGACCTCGTTCGCGTCGGCCGGGCGGAACACCAGCAGCCCCGGCATCGCGCGCAGCGACGCGAGCTGCTCGACCGGCTGATGGGTGGGACCGTCCTCGCCGACCCCGATCGAGTCGTGGGTGAAGATGTGCACGACCGGGATCTCCATCAGCGCTGAAAGCCGGATCGCGCCGCGTGCGTAGTCCGAGAAGATCAGGAACCCCGACCAGTACGGGCGCAGCTTGGTCAGCGCCATTCCGTTCGTGATCGCGGTTGCGGCGTGCTCGCGGATCCCGAAGTGGAGGTTGCGCCCCGAGCGGTCATCGGCCTGGAAGTCGCCGGCGCCGGAGAACGTGAGGTTGGTCTTGGTCGACGGTGAGAGGTCCGCCGACCCGCCGAGCATCCACGGCACGGCTTGGGCAAGCGCGTTGAGCACCCGGCCGTTGGAGTCACGGCCGGCGATGCCCTTCGGGTCGGCCGGGAAGGTCGGCAGCGCCGACTCCCAGCCCTCCGGCAGGTCACGCCGCTGCATGCGCTCCAGCTCGTCGGCGAGGTCGGGATGGGTGGTTCGGTAGGCCTCGAATCGAGCCTCCCAGCTCGTCCGGGCTTCGCGACCGCGCGCGCCCATGCCTGCGGCGAAGTGCTCGTAGACGCCGTCGGGAACGAAGAAGTCCTTGTCCTCCGGCATCCCGAGGAATCGCTTGGCCGACTTGACGCCCTCCACGCCGAACGGAGCGCCGTGCGCCTTCGGGGTGTCCTCGACCGGTGACCCGTAGCCGATGTGGCTGTGCACCACGATGAGCGTGGGGCGCTCGTTCTCGGACTTGAAGGTGTGCAGCGCGCGGGCCACGGCGTCGAGGTCGTTGGCGTCGGCCACGGTGGTGACGTTCCAGCCGTAGCCGATGAACCGGGCCGCCACATCCTCGGTGAACGTGATGTCGGTGTGGCCCTCGATCGTCACCCGGTTGGAGTCGTAGATCCAGCAGAGGTTCGACAGCCGCTGGTGGGCCGCGACCGAGGCGGCCTCCGAGGAGACCCCCTCCATCATGCAGCCGTCGCCGGCCATCGCGTACACGTCGAAGTCGAAGGCGGTGAAGTCGTCGCGGTTGTACCGGGCGGCGAGCCACTGCCCGGCGATCGCCATCCCGACCGAGGTCGCAACGCCCTGGCCGAGCGGGCCGGTGGTGGTCTCCACGCCGCTGGTCCACCGGTACTCCGGGTGCCCGGGGCAGCGCGAGCCGAGCTGGCGGAACGTCCTGAGGTCGTCGAGGGTCACGGAGGGTCGGCCGAGGACTTCGTAGTCGGGGTCGACAGCCCGCACGCCGGTGAGGTGGAGCAGCGACCAGAGCAACGCGGAGGCGTGTCCTTCCGACAGCACGAAGCGGTCGCGGTTGGGCCAGATCGGGTCGGCCGGGTCGAAGCGCAGGAAGCGTTGCCAGAGCGTGTACGCGACCGGGGCGATTCCCATCGGTGTCCCCGGATGGCCGGAGTCGGCCGCCTGGATGGCGTCCATGCACAGAGTGCGGATCGTGTTGACGGAAAGTGTTTCCAGGTCGTTGCTGCTCAATGCGAGCCTCCCTGAAGGTGCTGCCCCTGCGCTCATATCGAGCGCGGCAGACTAGGGTTGAGCTTTCCCGGCCGGGGCGAAGAGCGCCGCGCCGACAATGCCCGCATCGTTCAACAGCTGCGCCGGCACGATCTCGGTCCTGAGCTGGATGTACGGCAGGAACTTGTCGGCCTTCTTGCTGACGCCGCCGCCGATGACAATCAGGTCGGGCCACAGCAGCCGCTGGACGAGGTCGAGATACGTCTCCAGACGGTGCGCCCATTTCTTCCAGGACAGGTCGTCGTGCTCGCGCACCGACTCCGCGGCCCAGTCTTCGGCATCCTCGTGGTGCAGCGGCAGGTGCCCCAACTCACTGTTGGGCACCAGGTACCCGTCGGAGAAGACGGCGCTGCCGATACCGGTGCCGAGCGTCACCATCACGACGACGCCCTTGCGTCCCTTGCCGGCGCCGAAGCGCATCTCGGCGATCCCGGCCGCGTCGGCGTCGTTCACTACCCTCACGTCACGGCCGGTCGCCCGTGCGAAGAGCTGGGCCGCATCCGTCTCCATCCAGGCCGGGTCGATATTGGCCGTCGTCTGGACTCTGCCGCCCCGGATGACTGCCGGGAGCGTCAGCCCGACCGGTCCTGGGACGCCGATCTGGGAGAGCACCTGCACGACCACGTCCGCGACTGCCCCCGGGGTCGCCGGATGCGGCGTCGGGATCCGGACCCGTTCACCGATGAGGCTGCCGAACTCGAGGTCGACCGGCGCTCCCTTGATACCGGTCCCGCCGATGTCGACCCCCAGCACGCGGGCCGTCTTGTCTTGACTTGCCTGCGCCACTGCCCGCTCCCCTCACAGAGGCTGGCCCAAAATGTGTTGCTTGAATTTTGGACATCAAACGCCGTAAGAGCTTCGCCACACAATTCTCAATAATCCCACAAATCCTTTATATTCGCCACATCGCTCTTGTGGGGCTATTTTGAAGGCTGAGGGGTATATTCAAGAATTGCGCGCCCTGAAGGGCGTCGACCTTCCCCTCTGCTCAAGAGGAACGCGACTGCGACTCATGCCGGCCGCGACGGTATTCTCCAGCAACTTTCAGAAATCAAGCCGACCGGGAATCCGTCACTCAAATCCCCCGCATCCACGAGCCGATGCCTCTCCCCACCCGGACCGGCAGCGACCAGAGCTTCCGGAGGCGTGATGCCAACCCGCCCGATCCGCCTGCTTCTTGCCGACGTCGACGGCACTTTGGTCACGAGCGACAAGGTCCTCACCGACCGCGCCGTCCGTGCGGTCCACAAGCTCTACGACGCCGGCGTCCTCTTCGCGGTGACCAGTGGGAGACCGCCCCGCGGCATGTCCATGATCATCGAGCCCTTGGCGCTGGCCACTGAACTCGCCGCCTTCAACGGTGGTCTCATCGTCAACCCGGATATGACCGTTGTCGAGCAGCAGGTCATTCCCGCGGAGGTGGTGGCCCCGGTCGTCGCGTTGATGGAGTCGTTCGGCCTCAGCGTCTGGATCTACCGGGGTGCCGACTGGTACGTCCGCGACGTGAAGGGGCCGCACGTGGATCGCGAGAGCTGGACGGTGCAGTTCGCGCCCACGCTCGTTCCCGCCTTCCACGGGCTCGAGCAGGGCACCGCCAAGGTCGTCGGGGTCAGCGATGACCACCAGGTCGTCGAGGCGGCCGCGGTCGCAGCTCGCGCGCAGTTCGGCGAGCATGTCTCGGCCGCCCGCTCGCAGCCCTACTACCTCGATGTGACCCATCCGCAGGCCAACAAGGGCAGTGTCGTCAAGTACTGGTCCGCCAAGCTTCAGATCTCCCCCGAACAGATCGCCACGATCGGCGACATGCCCAACGACGTACTGATGTTCGCCCACTCGGGACTGTCCATCGCGATGGGCAACGCCAGTCACGAGGTCCAGCGCGCGGCGAGGCGGGTTACAACGAGCAACGAGGAGGAAGGCTTCGCGAACGCGGTCGAGCAGTTCATCCTATGACCCGCGTCACCGCATGCCCGGGCCTGGCGTGCCCTGAGGACGCCATGGTCGTGGGCCTCGGCGCCGGCTCGACCGTCGCCTGGCTCCAGCCTGCGCTGGCCTGCCGCGGTCTGTCACTGCGGCAGACGGGATGGGCGTTGGGTGGGTCGGTGTGTGTGGGCAGACGAGCCGACGGACTTTGGAGGCTGATCGGTGCCTTTTCTCAAAGAAGGGGATATTCCGTTCGCGCGGGGCCGCAGCCAGTTCGGAGCCTCACTGTTCCATCTCGGCGTGTCCCTCGCCGAGACAGGCGCCGGCGCTGTTTGAATCGTCATATGACTAAGGGTGATGATGCGGCTCTTTTCGGTAATCGATTCTTGACCGTGCCCGCTCCCTCGGAGACCTTCCCCGAGCAAGGCATGGCTGCGACGGACGCAATGAGGCTGCTGGATGTGGACCTCGCCATGGAGGGTGACCCGCAGCGTAACCTTGCCACGTTTGTCACCACTTGGATGGAGCCGGAGGCGCAACGGATCATCGCCGAGAATCTCCACCGCAATTTCATCGACCATGCGGAGTACCCGATTTCCGCCGAGATCGAGCAGCGTTGCGTGCGCATGCTCGCCGGCCTCTTCCACGCGCCGGGCAGGACAACCGGATGTCGGACCCAGGGCTCGTCCGAGGCGATCATGCTGGGGGCGCTGTCGCTGAAGTGGAAGTGGCGGGAGCGCCGCCGGGCGGCCAATCTGTCGGTCGACCGACCTAACTTGGTCTTCGGCGGGGATGTCCACGTCGTGTGGGAGAAGTTCTGCCGCTACTTCGACGTCGAGCCGCGGATCGTGCCGCTTGCCGAGGGCAAGTACACGATCGGCCCGGAGGACGTGGAACCTCACCTCGACGGGAACACGATCGGCGTCGTCGCCGTCCTCGGCACCACGTTCACCGGCCACAAGGACGACGTCGTCGGGATCGACAAGCTGCTGCGGGACGTCCGCAAGGAGCGGGACCTCGACATCCCGATCCACGTTGACGGAGCCAGCGGCGCATTCGTGTGGCCCTTCCTCTACCCGGACTCGAAATGGGATTTCCGGCTCGAGCACGTCCGTTCGATCAACGTCTCGGGACACAAGTACGGCCTGGTCTACCCCGGCATCGGCTGGCTGGTCTTCCGCGAGGAGTCCGACCTGCCCATGGACCTCGTGTTCCACGAGAACTACCTGGGCAAGACCGACGCGACGTTCACGCTGAACTTCTCTACCGGCGCGTCGATGGTGCTCGCGCAGTACTACAACTTCGTCCGGCTCGGTCGCCAGGGCTACACCTACGTCATGAAGATGTTGCAGGAGAACGCCCACGTGCTGGCGGACAACCTGCGTAGCAGCGGCCGCTTCGAAGTGATCGGGAGCGACCTCGAGCAGCTGCCGCTCGTCGCTTTCCGCCTCGCCGGCCAGCATGCCTACGACGAGTCCGACGTCGCCTGGCAACTCTCGGCCGAGCGCGGTTGGATGGTGCCGGCGTACACGCTCCCGCCCAACGCGGAGCGGGTGAAGATCATGCGTGCCCTGGTCAAGGAAACCCTGAGCCGCGAGCAGATCGATCGCCTGAGTCAGGACATTATCGACGCGTGTCGCACGTTGGACGACAAGGGTGCGACCCACGAGATCGAGCGGGCCCAGGTCAAGCGTGGCACCGGCTACTGACGTACCTCTGCCTCCCGGTTGCACGCACCTGCCGGCTCTGAGGGCGTCTCCACCGCGAACCTTGACCTGCGGTGAACCAGTCGGTGTCGCCGGTCGAAGAGCGAGCGCCCGGCGTACTCCCGCGTGCTCGTGTACGACACGGCATTCACCTGCCGTGCCCACCGCGGCTCCCGCTCCGACCGCGTCCCCCTCACCTCGGTGTGGGAGGACGCCATCTCGTGCCGCTGACATTTCATGGGCATGCCGGAGGCGACTCGGCGGAGAGCTGCGGCGACGGCGGGCGGCACCCGCTCAACGGGCGGTGGCGAAGTCCTGGGTCCAGTAGCTGTTGGGCTGTGCGAGACCGACGCCGATCTCCTTGAACGTGCAGTTGAGGATGTTGGCCTTGTGGCCGGGGCTGGCCATCCAGCCGGCCATGACCTGCTCGGGAGAGGCGTAACCGTAGGCCACGTTCTCGCCGTAGGCGCTCCAGGTGTACCCGGCACTGGTGATCCGGTCTCCGGGGGAGGAGCCGTCGGACCCGACGTGCGACATGTTCTGGTGAAGCGCCATGTCCTCACTGTGTGCCTGTGCGACCTTGGACAGGGTCGTGTTCAGGGTCAGGGCCGAACAGCCGACCTTGCTGCGCTCGGCATTGACGAGTTCCAGGATGCGAGCGACGACTCCGGACGCCGTGGCGGTGGCCTTCGGGGTGCTCGACGGCTTGGGGGCCGCGGACGCCGTGGCGGTGGCCTTCGGGGTGCTGGGCGACGCGGTGGTGCGGGGCTTGGGAGCGGTGGTCCGTACGGTGTGCCAGGGCGCTGTGGCCTTCGGCCTCGGCGCGGTGGTCTTCCCGGCGCTCGCAGGGGAGTGGGAAGTCTTCGTGGCGCTGGCGGAGGCGCTCGGGGTCTTCGTGGCGCTCGGCGCCGCCGAGACCGTCCGCGAGGGCTCGCCGGCCGGGCTGGCGTTCCAGGGGCGGCCCCAGTTCGCTTCGTTCCACCAGCCCGTCGTGTTCCACGAGTCCTTCGTTGCGCTCTTCTCGGCGCTGTTGGACCGGTGTCCGGCGTTGTCGGGCCAGTTGGTACAGGCCATGGCGGCGGACGGTATGC
Source organism: Streptomyces sp. NPDC001980 (assembly GCF_040296885.1). Classification (NCBI taxonomy): domain Bacteria; kingdom Bacillati; phylum Actinomycetota; class Actinomycetes; order Kitasatosporales; family Streptomycetaceae; genus Streptomyces; species Streptomyces sp. NPDC001980. Next base: position 16,353 of record NZ_JBEOYD010000060.1, read on the forward strand.
CCACGGTGCCCACGGCGACGGCAGCGATGACTATCCGCCGGTAATGCGTGTTCTTGCGATGTCTACCCATGCGTAACCCGCTCCTGAGCTGCGGCGTCGTCCTGCGGGTCGTCATTCTTAGGACGCCTTCACATGGAGCGCAAAGGGCCTCGCTACTAGCTCGCTTCGTAGGCTTGGGCGGGCTCTTGCCATGGGAGTGGGGCGCGCTGGTCCGCTTGCCGGGGCCTCTGCGGAATTCTGTCGCCCCGTCAGGATCCCTGCGTGTACGCAGAACGGATGAAGGTGGCTGGCGGGAAGAGAGCCGCGAATCCAGGCGCGACGCATGCGTGCCCCAAGCCGGACAAATCCCATATGTCGTGAGGGTGACCTCTACTATCCCGCACGCCTAGGTCCCGATCCGGTGTGACGGATGTCACGGAATCATGCACTCTGGTTCTGCACCAGGACGAGGGCGCCCGCGAAGGCCGCCAGTGGCGGCGGCACACGGTTCAGGCGCAGCGGACAGAACAGCAGGAGGCTGACCGCGACTCTTGCCAGAGTCGTCGGGCGCAGACGAAGCGGCCGCCGTGGAGGGGCGGGGCCTTCTCACCAGGGCTGTTCACCTGAGGACAGATAACCCACTGTGTAGGTGTCGTAGATCTCCAGGAGGGGGTCGCCGCAGACGGTGCAGCGGAAAAGCATGGCGGTCGCCCCCTCGCCCAGGTTGGCGAGGAAGTGCTCAAGCTGGCTTTCGCCGTGCCAGCCGGCCATGCGCATGTCGTCCCTCAGTTGGTCGAGAGCTTCGGGATGCGCCGCCAGCCCGGTGTACCCGACTTCGCCCACGAAGGCGGCCGCGTCCTGGCAGTGAACAAGCCAGTGCGGATCCTGCCAGGCGTGAAAGCCAGGAGTACGGCGGGTGACCTCATGCACGCTGCTCAAAGGCGTGTTCTCCGATCGGGGTGCGGTGTTACGGGCGCAGGGCGAAGCAGGCCAGATGGTCGAGGTCGACGACCTTCACGGTGGACCAGCGGGAGGTGAGGAGTTCGATGTCGGACGCGGTGATGCCCAGGCTCTTGAGGGGATCGTCGTCGGCCCGCCGGTCGGCGAGCTCGGTGACCACCCAGAAGATCCCGCCGGGGGCCAGGAGCTGACGGACCCGGTCCACGAAGGCGCCCTTGTCGGTGATGAACCGGAAGACGAGTCGGCAGGTGATGACCGGGTACGCCGGATCGCTCAGCTCGCTCAGATCGTCGGTGGCGAAGTCCATGACCTGGAACTGGGGTTGATCGCCTGCAACCGGCCCGGTGGCAAGAGCGATGGCGCTGGGTGCGCAGTCGATGCCGGTGGTCCGGTAGCCGAGGCGATCGTGCAGATGGCGGCACAGGGAACCGTCGCCGCATCCCACGTCGAGGGCCGGCCGTCCGCGGCCCGGCCCGAGGTGTTCGGCAAGGAGTTGGTCTTCGGCGTCGGTGATCTGCCGGTAGCGGCGGCCGCGGGCCCACAGCGGCTCCCAGTAGGCGATGGGGGAGTCGATCACACGTCTGTCCCTTCGGTCCGGTAGGCGGCACGGTCCTGCTGGAGGCGCCACAGCTCCTGCATCAGTCCCGGCTGGCTGACCAGCTGGTGGAAAGTGTCCTCCTGAACCACGCGGCCCTCGCTCATGACGACGATGCGGTCGGCCACGGAGGTGTTCGCCAGGTTGTGGGTCACGAGCCCCGCCGATTGTCAGTGCCGTGCCCGAAAGTTCCTCCCGCGCCCCACACCCACCGAACCGGAGTCGGCCGGCCTCGTACCAGGCCCCACCGTGTTCTGGCGGACAAGGCCTACACGTTCCGGAAGAACCGCCGCTACCTGCGACGGCGCGGCATCCCGCACACCATCCCTGAACGTCTCGACCAGCAGAGACACCGCAAGAACCGAGGGTCCCGAGGCGGTCGACCCACCGGTTTCGACAACGAGCGCTACAAGAAACGCAACACCGTCGAACGCACCATCAACCGTCTCAAGGGCTTCCGGGCCGTTGCCACCCGCTACGAGAATCGCGCCTGCATCTACCTCGGCACCGTCACCTTCGCGGCCCTCATGATCTGGCTCCGAGCATGAGCCGAGAACCATGGCCTGGCTCCAGCTCTGCGTGCAACGAAGGTAGGTTTTCTGCACCCACAGGGGTGATCACCGTAGAGGCAGGGCCATGAGGAAAACGGATCTGGCGACCGTCAAGCAGGTAACGGCGGATTGGGCGCGAGCCTTCGACGGCTTCGACATTTGGCGTCCTTTGCGGCTGTTGCGCCGGGTTGGGCCCTTGGTTCAGGGGATCACTCTTGATCGTTCCACTTCGGGTGACGCCTATTTCCCGACAGCACACATTCACGCATTGACGCGACCATTCCCAGTCGTCTCTCTGGCACTTGACCAACGCTTGGCATCAAGATCGGGGATGCCGGAAGCCATCAAGTTCACCGACCATGCGGAGGACTATCTCGACGCCGCCCGGCGCCTTGCTGGCCAGGCCAGATTGAGTCTCGATGTTCCGCCTACCGTCGCAGACGTCGCCACCGAACTGCGCGCTTTCGCGACAGCCCAGCACGGTTTGGGCAGCTGGCCCGCAGTAGGTGCGGTTGAGGACAGCATCCTCATCCCGTCGGCGAGTGGGGACAAGGGCCTGGCGGAGGAGGGGCTGCAACTTGCTCGGGATCTGGTGAAGAAGTGGCCTAAGCACAGGCTGCCGCTGGACTGGGTCGGCGAAGAGGTATGGATTACTTCCTTGCGCAAGAGCGCGGACAATGCCGAGGACCTGCGCGCCATCGTTGAAAGCCAGGTTAGAGCCCACAAATTGGCGAAGATCCGACAGAGCTAACGTGTCGGCACAGGAGCCTCGTGTTGTACGGCTCCATCGCAATCCCGAAGGGGCATCGGCTCGGGCCAGATGGTGAATGCTTGATCCAAGAAACAGGGCCTAAGGCTTGTCCCGTAACCCATGCGGCGGGGCGAAACAGCCCTGGAGTGCGGGTCAGTTGGGGGATTCGGTCGCATTCAGGAGTTGGTGGTGGAGGCCGGGTCTGGCGAAGAGGGCTGCGCCTGTGTCGGTTCGCCGCTGGCCGGAGAGGTCGCTGAAGGTGCCCCCGGCCTCCTCGACGATGGGGATCACTGCGGCAATGTCCCAGGGGCCGGCGCCCAGCAGGAGGAAGGCGTCGACCTTTCCCGTCGCGACCAGGAGGGCTCCGTGGCAGGTGCCGGATCCGGTGGACGGCTTGCTGGGAGGCGGTGCGGTGGTGTCCACCGTCGACCAGTCGAGCGCGGGGAGTACGGTTGCGGTGCTGGCCACCAGCCGCGCGGCAGCGGCGCGTTCGGTTTCGCTCAGCCGGGGCGGTGGAGGCCAGATTCCGATAGCAGCATCCTTGGCCTCTCCTCCTGTCGTGAGCGTCAGCCGGTGCGGCGGTGCTGACGGATCTGAGGGGCATGGCCCCGTCCAGGCCCCATTGCCTGGTACTGCCCACCAGCGGCGCCCGAGTGCAGGGGCGGAGACCATGCCCAGCGTCACAACGCCGTGTTCTTCCAGGGCGATGAGGGTGCTCCATTCCGGCTCGCCTGCGATGAAACTTGCCGTGCCGTCAATGGCATCGATGATCCATCGGCGGCTGCCGCGGCCATGAGCACCGAACTCTTCACCGACGAACGCATCGCTGGGATGCTCCATACGGACTGACGCGCGCAGGGCACGTTCGATCTCGCGGTCTGCTTCGGTGACCGGACTTCCGTCGCGTTTGTCCTCGGCGCCCAGGTCGGGTGCACGGAAGTAGCGCCGGGCGATCTGGTCTGCCTGATCGGCCAGGCGGTGCGTCAGCGCCAGATCTGCTGAGTCCGTCATACCACTCACCCTAATCCGGTGATAGCGACAGCTCGTTGGACGTGCGTCCCAACGGGCTGTTCGAGCAGTGAACGATGATCGCGGTGGCGGTCACGTGGGCGCCGGGCTGACGCCTTGAGCCGTCCGGGCACTTGATCCCTCTATCCAGAGCGGCGATGTCCGGCGTCCTCGCGACCACCACCATCGTCAACACTGGTTACATGATCACTCGTTGGTGTCTTTGGTGCGAGCCTGCCGCACGGTGCCCCCTCGTAATGCCCGAGCCGCTTCAGCTCCAACGCAGACCGGGGCCCGTGGGGTGAGCTGGTGCCACGAACAGCTACTGAGGTGGCGGACCGGCCCCGTGTCGAGTCCTGGGATTAGGTCGCTGCGTGGTTCCGCATGAGCTCGTGACCAGCGGAAACAGTCCATGAGGAGGGAAAATTTGATCTGCTGCGGCATCGACTGGGCGGAAAAGACGCATGACGTTGCTCTGGTCGACGACACCGGCCAGCTCCTGGCCAAGCGGCACATCACCGACGATGCCGCCGGCTACAAGATCCTGGTGGACCTGCTCGCCGAGTACGGCGACACCGAAGAGATCCCGATTCCGGTCGCGATCGAGACTTCCCGCGGCCTGCTGGTCGCCGTGCTACGGACCGGCAAGCGGCAGGTGTTCGCGATCAACCCGATGGCCGCCGCCCGCTATCGCGACCGTCACTCCGTTTCGCGCAAGAAGTCCGACCCCGGCGACGCCCTGGTTCTGGCGAACATTCTTCGCACCGACATGCATGCCCACCGGCCGCTCCCGAACGACAGCGACCTTGCCCAGGCCGTCGCCGTCCTCGCCCGGGCCCAGCAGGATGCCACCTGGAACCGGCAGCAGATTGCCAACCAGCTCCGCTCCCTGCTGCGCGAGTACTACCCCTCCGCCCTGGCAACGGCCGACGGGTGGAAGAACGGTCTGTGCCGGCCCGAGGTTCGCGAGGTCCTCCGTTCGGCTCCGACCCCGACCCGCGCGGCCCGACTGACCCGCACCCAGCTCCAGGCCGCCCTCAAGCGGGCTGGCCGACAGCGCGGGGTCGAGGCCGAAGCCGAACGGCTTCGCGACGTCTTCCGGGCTGACTGGGCCCATCAGCCTCTGCCCGTCGAGAACGCGCTCGGCAAGCAGATGCTCGCTCTCCTCATCCAGCTGGAAGCCGCCTGCACTGCTGCCGACGACCTGGCTGAGGCGGTCGAAGAGGCTTTCCCTCAGCACCCGGACGCTGAGACCATCCTCAGCTTCCCCGGTCTGGGCGTTCAGCTCGGCGCTCGGGTGCTCGCCGAGATCGGCGACGACCGCAACCGGTTCGCCGACGCCCGCGGCCTGAAGGCGTACGCCGGCTCCTCACCCATCACCAGGGCCTCTGGCAAGAAGTCGTCCATCACCCGCCGGTGGGTGAAGAACGACCGCCTCAACCACGTCCGCTACCTCTGGGCCTTCTCCGCGATCACCGCCTCACCGGGCGCCAAGGCCCACTACCGTCACCGTCGCGATGAGCACAGCGACTGGCACGCCGCTGCACAGCGCAACCTTTTCAACCGCATGATCGGTCAGCTCTACCACTGCCTCCAGCACCGCAAGCTGTTTGACGAAAACACCGCCTTCCCAGTCCACGTGGCTGTCGCCGCATGACCGCGGCGGCGCCTCTGCCATGCTGACCATCTCGCAAGGACGGGAGAGACATGACTGAGCCGATCGCCGGATTGATCATGGGCCGAAACCTGCGCGCCTTCCTGGAGCTGCTGTCCAGCTACGCCGACTACGCCTTCGACGAGACCGACTGGGACACGATCGAACTCGGCATTTTCGACACCGACGACGAGAAGCCCGACGGCTGGTACGCGTATCCACTGGTGGGCTCGAGTGCCACGCTGGAGATCAGCCTGGCCCATTCCGTCGGCAGCGAGGTGATGTCCATCCGCGTCGCGGGGGCTGAGAGCCCCGAACTCCGACTCCGGACCGACACCCTCCTGACCGCATTCTTCAGCATCTGACCACCGTCATGTTCGACTGAACCACCCGAAGCCCGCTGCCACTTGACGAGTTGGACCCCTGAGGTGTCTGGATACCCCCGTTCACCGGGCTGAGCCCACGCAGCTTCGCGAAGTTGGTGACCGCGCTTCGCCGTGAAGGTGCGGCCCACGTGCGCAAGGGCCGGCCGTGGGGGCTACCGCTGGAGGATCGGGTATTGCTGGTGACGGCGTATTGGCGCACGAACCTGACCATGCGCCAGCTCGCCCCGCTGTTCGGCGTTTCGAAGTCGGCTGTCGACCGAATCATCGACCGCCTCGGCCCGAAGCTCGCGCTCCAGCAGCGCAAGCGGTTCGCCAAGGACACCGTGCTGATCGTGGACGGCACCCTCGTGCCCACCCGTGACCATTCAGTGGCGGAGCAGTCGAAGACATCTCATGTCGCTGGCGAGTCAAGTCGAGCCCATTAGCCGACCCCAGGTGAGCGTTGCTCCCGGGCGGTCGCTCGCCGGGCGACGCGGTAGCGTCCTGGGCATGGTGGATGGTCCTGATGTGTCGATGGCGCTGGGGGGCGGGGTGACCGACCGCTCGCAGGCCTGGGGCTTTGTGCGCTGGTTCAGTGGTGAGTGGATCGGCCGTCCTCTGCGGCCCGAGGACGGTTGTGCTGCGGACGAGTTGATAGCCGCGGAGAGTGTTCTCGGCTTCGAACTCCCCGCAGCCTTGCGCGAGGGATACGCGCTCTTGGGCCGCCGAGACGACCTGACCCGACAGCAGGACCCCTTGGTCCCGCCGGCCGGGCTCTATGTCGACGACGCCCTTGGCGGAGTCCTGGTTTTCCGCCGCGAGAACCAGGACTGTGCGGCATGGGCGATTCCCCTCACCGCGATCGAGCAGGACGACCCTCCGGTGGTGGTGGAGTCACACCGGGGTTGGATTCCCTTCCTCGACCGGATGTCCCTGGCGTGGGTCGAGTTGGTGCTGAGCGAATCGCTCTTCGCCGTCGGCAGCCTGTACGACGCCTGCGAGTTGCCAGACGCGCTGGTGCCCAGCCTCCAGGCTCGCTACGCCCGCATCGACCTGCCTGACCATCCGATGTGGGCGAGCGAAGAGGACTCACCCGTGCGCTGGTACGCGGCTCCTGGTCGATTGCTGCGCCGGGACGGCTTGCAGGATCACTGCTGGGTCCATGCACGCGGTCAGGCAGTCGCCGATCTTGAGATCATCCGCGCAGACCTCCCCACCTCTTGGGTGGGCTGACCTCTTTGACGCAGTTCCGACTGCGCAGTGGATGGTCATGCGACCAAGGTGACGGAGCTGGCGAAGGCATGTTCGGGGTCGTAGAGCGTGCCGGCTTGCAGGCAGCGGTAGAGGCAGCCGAGCAGCTTGTTGAACAGGTTCCGAAGGGCGGCGGTGTGGCGTTCACCGCCGTCACGCCGGCGGTCGTAGTGGGCCCGCGGCCCTGCCGATCGGAGAGCAGCGAAGGCCCACATGTGACCGGCTGCGGCCAGGCGCTGATTCTTCACCGTGCGGGCTACGACGACGTGGCTGCGGCCGGAAGCTCGTGTCACCGGGGCGGCGCCGGCGTATGCCTTCATCGCTCTGGCGTCCGCAAAGCGTCCGCGATCGTCACCGATCTCTGCGAGGACGCGTGCGCCGGACAGTACTGACAGGCCCGGGAAACTGGTGATGATCTCGGCGTCCGGGTGAGCGAGGAATGCATCCTCCGTCGCGGCGGCGAGCTGGTCGACGCTGTTGCAGGCGGCGTCGAGCTGTTGGATGAGAGCCAGTGCCTGGTGCCCCATGGCCTGCTCGACCTGGGGCAGGTGGTGAAGGTAGTCGGCACGGAAGATGTCCCGAAGCCGTTCGACCTCGGCCTCGATGCCGGACCGCGGGCGGGCGGCACGCTTGAGCAAGGCACGCAGCTGGCTCCGGGTAAGTCCAGCGGCGTCGATCGGGGTGGGTGCCGCAGCGAGAACCACGCGGGCGCGGGGCGAGTCGAGTCCGGGCTTGCCGGGGCCCTGAAAGGCGGCGAGGGCGGCCGGATAGTCCTCACGAAGGTGAGAGCGGAGCCGGTTGATCATCTGCTGCCGGTCCCAAATGGCGTCCTGATGGGCGCGAGCGAGGACTGCGACGCTCTGCCCGGCTTCGCTGTCCGCAGGCAGGGGCCGGTGGGCATGACGGTCAGTGCGCAAGATGTTGGCCAGGACACGGGCGTCGGCCGCGTCGGACTTGGCCCGGGAAACGCTCCCGCGGTCGCGGTAGCGGGCGGCTGCAAGGGGGTTGATCGCGTAAATCTCGCGGCCGGTAGCCCGCAAGCAGGCGACCAGCAATCCGCGCGGGGTCTCGATGGCGACCGGGATCGGGGCCTCGGCACTGTCGCCGTGCCTGGCCAGCAGCTCCATCAGTGCGTGGAATCCTGCACTGTCATCGCTGATTCGTAGCTTGGCCAGCTGGACACCATCCCCGTCCACCAGAGCTATGTCGTGGTGTCCTTCCGCCCAGTCGATGCCGCAGAAAATCGCGCTCAATGTCTCTACCTCTGTGCCAACGTTCGGTTTCGCTTCCAGGCGGAGCACGCGGCGCTCTAATAGAAGTGCTCAAGGCACGCCATCTCATGAGCCGTTCGTTTCTCCAGCGACCGGCAGGGACCTCGGTCTGCTGAAGAGCTCTCGGGCTCGCGAACTGCTGAGAGGTCGGCCCCTGCCAGCGGGCTGGCGACATGAGACCTGTGATGCCCACGCTTCTGCCGGGCGGGACCGGTCTTTGACAAGAGATCGCGGTCCCGGAACTACCGAAGGTCTCCGCCCGACAGGGCGAGTGGCGAGGCGGAGCCGGTCTGACTACGGGGATCCAGTCCCGGAACGGGGGCAGGCTCCACCTCGCACAGCGGACCCTTGCACTCCCGCGCTCGGGCTCACCGATGAGCTATTAGAACTACGGGTATTCCACCAACCACCAAGTCGTCATCGACGCCGACACCCGCATGGTCGTCGTGGTCGGCCAGCCTCCCGGGCAACCGGAACGACTGCAAGGCATGGGAGGAATCCGGGGCCAAAGCCGCCATCGGCAAGACCATGACCATCGCCGACGGCGGCTATCCCGGCACCGGACTGGTGATGCCACACCGCCGCCGGCCCGGCGAAGAACTCCCCGCCTGGAAGCAGGAACACAACCGCTCGCACAAGCAGGTCCGCGCCCGCGTCGAGCACGCATTCGCCCGCATGATGACCTGGAAGATCCTCCGCGACTGCCGACTCAAGGGTGACGGCGTCCACCACGCCATGCTCGGCATCGCCCGCCTGCACAACCTCAACCTCGCCGGATAGGCGCAGCAACCGTCAACCGAGCCGGCATGCTTCATCGACTTGAAGATCATTTACGGGACAAGCCTTAGGTGAGGCTGCGCTCCGGGATATGTTCGACGGCCACTTCCGAGGCGAGACCGCACGCGATCACTGGGGGCACGGCGGTTCTGGGTGGTGCGTCTCGGCCGACCTTTCAACCGACCCTATACGGCGTAAGTTCGTGGAGATCGCTGACGAATGTCACGCGAGTGCCGTAACCGGCGGCCCCCAGCCGCTGCCGATCGGTACTTCGATACTGCTCCACGAGCTTGTCATTTGAGGTCCGGCGTCGAACGCGGCTCGAACTTGGTCGGCTTTCCCGTTCAGCGGACGTGAGGGCGGCCTCCGTCTGAGCCTGTGCTCCGTCACAGAGGCCGAGGAACCAGCACGAAGGCCGTGGTCGTGAGTCTGGAGCATCAAGGCGTCCTGCGGGATGCGTCCGCGGAAGCGTCACGGTTCCGGACGGAGTTGTACGCGTGTCTGACCGCCCGGGGCGACGTGCTTCGAGCTGTGCGACGCCCTGCTGCGCACGGACGGCGCGCCGGTTGTCGTGCGGCTGCCGGGGCGGCCATGGCTCGCCGTCGGCACAGGCCGCCACATCCGCCTTGATGAGCGCCGCTGTCCCTGCTTCGGCCGTCGCGGCGGAAGCAGGGACGGACCGGCGCCCGGCGGACTCGGCCCGGTCCCCGTCGGCAGCCTGGAAACGGCGTCACGTTCGCGGTGGCCGAGGTGGGTTTCGGTGCGTATGGCACCGGTGCTCGTGCGGTGGTCGGCAGCCACGAGAAGGGTTCACGGTCGTCCCGGCACATGCCGTGCCAGGCCAGGAGTACGGCACCGGCGGACGCTGTCGGAAGCGGATGGCGGCTCGGGCTCCGGCTTGAGGCCGTCGGCGATCGGATAGACAGTGAGAATCATGAACCGGCACCGGCAGCCATCGAGGCGGGCTCCGTGGATAGCGGGCGGAGCGGCCGTGGTCGCCCTGGGGGGCGGTTTGGCAGCCTGGGCGCTGCTGTCGTCCGGCGGCGGCAGCGCCCCCCACCCGACGCCGTCACCGACGGTGACGGCGTCGCCGTCGACGCCGAGTCCATCCCTGTCCCCTTCGCCGCGGCCGTCGGCCCCGAGTTCACCGGCCCCGTCGACGCCGAAGCCCACACACCCCCCCGCGCCCAGGCCGACCCGGACCGTACCGCCGGTGCCGACCGTCACCCGGCCGGCGCCCCACCGAACGACCCCGGTTCCCCCGCCGCCGGTGCCGACCGCCATCCGGCCGCCGGCGCCCCACCTGACGACCCCGGTTCCCCCGCCGCCGGTGCCGACCGTCACCCGGCCGCCGGCGCCTCATCTGACGACCCCGGTTCCCCCGCCGCCGGTGCACACGCCGACCACGAAGCCGGCTCCTCCCCACACACCGACGCCCAGACCGTCCGTGACCCCGCACTGGCCGCCCTCGCCCCCGCCCCCGCCCTCGCCCCGGCCCTCGCCCCGGCCCTCGCCCCGGCCCTCGCCCCGGCCCTCGCCCCCGCCCTCGCCGTCCCCCACGACGACGCAGCCGAGCCCGCCCCCGTTCACCTCGCAGCCTTCGCGGACACCAGTGCCCATGCCTCCGGCCCCGACGACCACCGGCAATGGACCGGGAACGACCACCTGGGTCACGTCGCCGGAGGCCGTGGCAGCCGCCAAGCGGATGGCGGCTGCCGAAGCGGTCGGCGACCCGGTCTGCTCGCTGTCGGCCGTGGGACAGCCGAACCCGAACCTCGTGCCGCCGGTCGGGCGTATCGGCATCGGGCACTATGGCAACTACTGGTGCCTGATCTGGTAGCCCGCCACGGGCACAGCCGCGGCCGGGCCGCGCCGACGCGCAGCCATTCTGGCCGGGGGCGACGGGGGTGGGCAGGGCGTCGCGCGGGGCGCGTCCGGTGACGCGTTCACTCGACTGGGCGACTGGGCGACTGGGCGACTGGGCGACTGGGCGAGCGGGCACCTGCGCATCGCACGTGACCGTGCAGTACACCGGTGCAGAGGAGTGGAACACCGTGACTGGCAGGCCCGCCCCCGTCTCGGACGGAGACCTCGCTGCCTACCACTGCGACCGCTCGGCCGGATCCGCCGCGGCCGAGCCGCCCAGGCCACCTGACTCCTGGGACGGCCTACGCTCCCTTGCCCCAGCCCTGTGCTGCGGCAAGGGCGCCCGCGGGCGTCTCATCCATGCCCTGGCCGCCGAACCCGCCCCGGGTCCAGGATCCTGGCCGCCTCACCGCGCAGTAACGACCGGGATCCGGGGTCAGTAGCCGACGGTGAAGCGCTCGCCGATGTGCCGTGGCTGTTCGATCTCGTCGAGCAGGGCGACCGCGTAGTCCTCGGCGGAGATGCGGCTGCTGCCGTCTTCGTCGACGATCAGATCGTCCTTGGCGATGCGGTAGATGCCGGTGCGCTCGCCCGGCTCGATCGTCGCAGCGGGGCTGAGGCTGGTCCACCGCACGTCGCTGACGGTGCGGCAGAAGTCCAGGGCGTCCCCGTGGGCGTGCATGATCTGGAGCAGAAAGTCCGGCAGGCCCTCTGCGTCCCAGACCTGCGTGCCGTCCGGCTGACGCAGGGAACCGGCGCCGCCGACCAGGACGAGCCGGGGTGCGGATCCCTCCAGGCTGCGGATGCCGGCGACCAGGGATTCGACGCTGGGCCTGATGGTGGCGATGTGGCCCGGCCCGTCGCCTCCGCCGACCGCGCTGATCACGACGCCCTGTCCCTTGGCCGCCTCGGCGACGGACTCGGGATCCAGAACGTCGCCGGTGACCACGGTCATGTTGGGGTCGTGCCGGGTGAGCTTCGCCGGGTCGCGTACGACCGCTGTGACCATGTGGCCCCGACGGAGTGCTTCGTCCAGGATGCGGGATCCGATGGTGCCGGTGGCGCCGAACAGGGCGATCTTGGACATGCGAATGAATCTCCAGTTCCCGTTGATCGTCTCAGGGGCCGCAGATTACCGAGACCTCTCGTGACGGACATGAGGCATCGGGCCGCTTCCGGTGAACACGACCCGATCAGTCCACACCGTCCGGCCGGGCCGGTCGAGGATCGCCGGCTCGAACCCGGCGTGATCGGGCTTCCACGGCACGCGCTTGAGGTGCGGTGGCGGGGGACGGATTCGCTGTGACGCGCGGCCGCTCCGGGGCGCGTCATCCGCCCGGCGCGTCCTCGGTCTCCCAGCGCAGCAGGTCGCCCGGCTGGCACTCGAGTACTTCGCAGAGTGCGGCGAGCGTCGCGAAGCGCACCGCTTTGGCGCGGCCGTTCTTGAGCACCGCCAGGTTGGCGGGTGTGATCCCCACGCGGTCCGCGAGCTCGCCCACGGACATCTTCCGCCTGGCCAGCATCACGTCGATGTCGACGGCGATCGGCATCAGATCACCTCGTCCAACTCGGCCTGCATCTGCGTCGCTTCGATGTCGCGCGCGACGGCCTGGGCGAGCAGCATCCGCAGTACGAGCACGATGAGCGCGACCCCGAGGATGGCGAAGCCGATCCCGCCCATGATGACGGTGACCCCCGGGTCGTCCCGCTGGCCCGGCGCGTTGACGGCCGTGACCGCGAACCACACGAGGGCGGCCGCCACGATCGCGCCGATCACGCCGTCCACGTACCGGAAGGCGGCGTGGGAGAACACGGTTCCGCGTCGCACCATCGTCACCAGCCGCCATACACAGACCAGGGCGACCTGGGCCGAGACCATGCCCAGGATCGTGATGAGGCGCAGCGAGGTGAGCGGGAGCGTCCCGTCCTCCGGGTCGTTCCCGCTGGTCAACGCCCACACCATCATTGCCTGTACGAGCACGGTGCCGGCGAGCACCATCGCGAGCACGGTGCGCAGCGCACGCACGGTCAGCTTTCCCACGGCCCATCCTTCCATCGACTTGCGATGGGAATCTATCGATAGTCGATAGGTGAAGTAAGGGGGTGGGGGCGATTCGACTGCTGCGCTCGGGAGGGAGTGGCCGGGCTTCGCCGTTCTGGTGCCCGGCGCCTTGCGGGCCCTCATGCGCTCGGGTGCGGTGTCCAGGAGCGAGCCGCGCGACGTCAGCCCGGCCGCATTGACCAGGCAGTCGATCCGGCCATGCGCGTCCAGGGTGCGTATGACGGAGTCGCGGGCCTGCGCCGGGTCGGCGAGGTCGACCTCGACAACACCCGCCTGCTGTGCGGGCGCCGCCTGTCCGTGGTCCTCCACCACGACCTGGGCCAGGACACGCCGCGCCCTGCCGGACCGTCATGCGGGCCCACAAGGCACTCCCCGACATCGGCCCGACGCTGCCCTCGGCGATCCAGGTGGTCACGCCGTTCAGCCTGTCGCCCGGGACCTCGCGGGCAGCAGTTGCCACCCAGGGCGTCGCCGAGCGCACGGTCGTGGAATGCGTGATCAGCGCCGCCTCCGGTACGACCAGCCGGTGCCGATGCCCGCCACGTGCAGGGCCAGGGCGGTCAGTCCCAGCAGCATCACGTTCGTGGAGGTGAACGTGTCGTTGGTGCTGATGTCCGCCGCGTTGATCAGAAAGGCGATGAAGAACAGAACTGCGGCAACGATGCCGGGCATGAACGGGCTCCTCTCGAAGGGGTGACATCCCGTATGCCCGCACATCACCTCCACAAGCCCGTCGCCGGGTGATCACAGGGGTGCGCATCGGCTCCGCATGGGGCCGGAGTGGGAGGCCGAGATTGTGTCGAGCCATCATGTGCTGGCCGGCACTCCGACGTTCGAGAACGGCTCGCACCTGGTGCGTGACGAGTGGGTCGCCGCGCACAACCGCTTCCACCTGGCCCTCGTCGCCGCCTGAGGCAGCCCCCGGCTGCTCGGCGTCGTACGGACGATGAGCAGCGCGGCGGAGGTGTACCGGCAGTGGGCCGTCGAGCCCGGGCTCCAGGAGGGGTGCGACGTCGCCGCGGAACACCGGCAGCTGATGACCCTGACCACGGCCCGCCGGGCGAACGAGGCGACCGCGGCGCTGCGTGCGCACTTCGAGTCGACGGCCCCCGTGCTCCCCACCAACGCGGAGTGCCGCGCGATCGGGTGACCGCGCCCGAGCGGCAGGCCGGCCGGGGACAATCGGTTGTTTCCTGTGATACCGGGTCAATTACCTTGCGGATTTCGCAATTCGGCGCGACAACCGTGGAAGACGGCCAGAATGTGGCGGTGAGGCCGGTGGTGTGGGGCGCCGGCTGTCGCGTGTTGTGAAAAGAGAGTTCAGTCCTCGGGCAACGGCGTACGCTCCGCGTCGAAGGAGGGTGCCATGGCCGCTCACGCGAAAGCGATCGGGATCTGGTGGCTGGCCACGATGGCTGCCCTGACCACGGCGGTCATCGCGGTCGTCCTCGTCGTCCAGGCCGACTCGGGGGAGGCGTCCCCGCCCTCGCCGTCCCCCCTCACCGCACCGCCGGCGAACTCGCCCGGGACGACGGGCGCCACGCCCTAGGTGCCGTCGCCGAACGGTGCCGTGCTCGTCGCTCATGCCCGCGGTTCGTGGCTGCGGTTCGTGGTCGCGGCTCGTAGTCGCGGGCATGAGCGACGGGCTGCGCCTCGTCAGACCGTCGACAGGTCGATCGCCCGGTCCAGGTCGTGGGGGCGCAGGACGCGCAGGATCGCTTCGAGGAGGTAGTAGTCGGCGTAGGGGAGGGAGATCTCTATGCCGTCCTCGGCGGGGCGGTTGCGGGTGCAGCGGGCTACGACGGCCTCGGCGCGGGTGGAGTGGGTGGTGAGGCAGGTCGCGCACAGTGCGCCGAGGATGCGCAGCGCGGTGGTGCGGTAGGGCCCGCTGCCCGTGGCGGCGGCCAGGTCGAGCAGCCCGCAGGCCATGACGGTCGCAGCGGAGGCGTCCTTGACGTCGTACGGCTGCTGCGGCGCGCGATAGTCCCAGATGGGCACGTGGTCCGGGCCGAGGGCCTGGAGGGCGTAGTCGGCGAGGGCACGGGCGGTGGCGAGGAACTGGTGGTCGCCGGTGCGCCGGTACATCGTGGTGAAGCCGTAGATGCCCCAGGCCTGTCCGCGGGCCCAGCAGGAGGTGGGGCTGTAGCCCTGGACGGTGTTCGGGCCGACGGGGGTGCCGGTGGCGGGATCGAGGTCGTAGGCGTGCGGGGTGGATCCGTCCGGTCGCGGGAAGAGACGGCGGGTGGTCTGCGCGTGTCCCACGGCCGCGTCCATGAACGCGCTGTCGCCGGTCTGCCGGGCGGCGAAGACGAGCAGGTCGAGGTTCATCATCGTGTCGATGATCATGCGCCCCGCGTTGTCGGAGGTGTTGAGCGCACCCCAGGCCCGCAGGTAGCGGCCGCGGGGGTTGTAGCGCTGGAGCAGTGAGCGCGCCGCCTGCACGGCGCCGTCCCGCCAGGACGGGTCGCCGGTCAGCCGCCAGGCGGTGACCCAGGACGGGGTGAACAGGAAGCCCAGGTCGTGTGTGCTGGTGTCGTACTGGCGGGGGGCCAGTTTCGCGGCCGATGCGAGGGCGAGGGTGCGCAGGCTGTCGTCGCCGCTGTGGAGCCAGCTCATCCAGAGGATGCCGGGCCAGAATCCGCCGACCCAGTCGCCGTTCTGGGAGTAGACCCACTTCTCGAACTTCGTCCCGACGGGGAAGGCGCTCACCCCGGGCGCGACGGCACGCACCTTCGCGACCGCGTAGTCGGCCGCGTCACGCAGCACCGCCTCCGTCGCCGCCGGCACCTGGCCGGTGAGTGCCTGGGCGGACTGAGGTACGGCGGCGTACGCCACCGCGGCGCCGCCTGCGGTGGCCAGCACGGCCCTGCGGGACATGTGCATGGGTGCCTTCCTCTCCAACTGAACTGGTGAGTGGGGGAGTTGAAGGAGTCTCGCATGCGGCGACGCTCGCGTATATACATGTGCGCAAGGTTCAGATATGTGAATATCTCCCGTGAGGCGAACCTCCGTTGCTCAGAGCGGACACCCGCGCACGGCCCCGGCGACGGCCGAGAACCCCTTCCGCGGGATCGCCCCGTGGTTGGCGGCGACCTTCGCGGCGACGGCGATGTTCGTGTTCCGGGCGGCCGCCGCCTCGAGGTCGGTCCGTATTTGTTCCTGCTCGTCACCGCGGCTGCCGAAGGGCGTCCCCGAGGCGACCACGTACCGCACCGGCACCCTGATGCCGTCCAGCACGGGGCCCGGTTCGGCGACGACCGCCGCCAGTACCCCTGGGTGGCGAACTGGCCGTTGAGGTAGACCACCGGGACGCCGGGACCGCCGGTGCCGGTGGACGACACGGCCCTGGCCGTGTCGTCCACCGGCACCATGCCGGCCCACTTCGTTCCGGCTGGTCCGGCTGGTCCGCCTGTTCCGGTCGCGGGGCCCCTCGGGACGGACGGGCGATCGGCCTGTCTAGAGGCTGCGGGCGGTGATGTCGCCGCGGGACGTGGTGGCGCGGATGTCGAGTTCGGCGGTGCCGTCGTTCTTGAGGGCGTTGCTGATACGGCCGTAGCCGGTGCCGGCGTCCAGGGCGGCGGAGACGCCGGCGGCGGCACCGACCGAGATGTCCCCGTCCTGGGTGCCGAGGACGACCGTGCCGCGCACGGCCTCGGTGACGCGGATGTCGCCCCGCGCGGTGCTGATCTCCGCGGGGCCGCCCAGCCGGCCGACCTCGACGTCGCCGTCGGTCGCGGTGAGCCGGAGGCTCGCGGTCTCGTCGATCTTGATCCTGCGGTACGCGCCGTCGAAGACGACGTCGCCGAGACGTCCGACACCGCGCAGCTCGGTGCCGGCCGCCTTGGCCTCGACGCCGGAGCCGGCGGGCAGTTGGACGGTGACCTCCACGGAGCCGGAGGGGCCGAAGAGCTGGTTGCCGGGGGTCCCGGCCGTGATCCGCAGGACATCGTCGGCGTACGAGACGGTGGTCTGCTCCGCCGCCTTGACGTCGCGGCTCTTGGCGGGGTCGGCGGGCAGGACCTCGACGGTGGTGTCGGCGCGGTCCGCGGCGATGAACTGGACGCGTCCGGCGGGGATGTCCAGGACGGCGGAGATCGGGGCGGGGGTGTCGAACTTCTGCATCGCGGTCTCCCGTTGTCGTTCGTCGTTTCTGACATTGGAAACGCTACGTTGCTTTCCGGAGTGCGACAACATATTCGTTGCGTGCAGTGTGTAAAACTGCAGCTCAGTGAACCAAAACTGTTGCAACGGGCTGCAAGATAACGCAACGGGAGATTGTCATTCATTGCAATGGTCAAAGAGTGAACGCTATGCTCGTGAGGCCAGGGACCGCCCTGCGGGAAGGTGCTGGCCTGTCTCTGCATCAGCGACGCGGCCGGTCTCACCGCGTCCGAACTCGTCCAGCGGCTCCAGGTCGGCCCGGCGTCCGTCTCCAAGGCGGTCGCGTTCCTCGAGGAGCAGGGGCTGGTCCGCCGGGAGCGCGACGAACGCCGCCGCGAGCGTTACTTCGTCGACGACGTCTGGTACCAGTCGATGATCGCCAGTGCGCGCGGCACCGCCCAGGTCGCCGAGACCGCACGTCAGGGTGTCACCGTCCTCGGCCCGCGCACCCCCGCCGCCAACCGCCTGGAGAACATCGCCCGCTTTCTCGACTTCGTCAGCGAGAGCATCGCCCGCGCCGCCGAGCAGGCCCGCGAAGTCCTCCACGGCAAGCCCGGGGCGGCGACCTCTGACGGTACTGGTCGGCCGGGTCAGGACCGCGACTGGATGCCCGGCCGGGCGGCGGAGTTCACAGGTGTCTCCCAGTCCGTGCTCATCGTCCCTGGCCGGAGGCCGTCGCGGCAGGGCAGGATTGGCGACAATATCGTTGCCATTCTGAGCGTTCCGTCGCGGAAAGGGGCACCACGTGCCGGCAGCACCCAACATCCCGTCCGGGTCCGACCCGGTCGTCGAGGCCGTCCGCGCGGCGATCGTGCGCGGGGAGTACGTGCCGGACCAGCGGCTCGTGGAGGTCGACCTGGCGGAGCGGTTCGCGGTCAGCCGTGGCGCCGTGCGCTCGGCCCTGCTCCAACTGGGCAACGAGGGGCTGGTGGAGCGCATCCCCAACCGCGGGGCCCGGGTGCGCGCGGTGCCGCTGGCCGAGGCGATCGAGATCACCGAGGTCCGGATGGTGGTCGAAGGCCTGTGTGCCGCCAAGGCCGCCCAGCGGGTGACCGACGCGGAGATCGCCGAACTGCGGGAGATCCGCACGGGGATGATCGGGGCGGTGGAGGCCGGGGAGGTCATGGCCTACTCCGAGCTGAACAACCGGCTGCACCGCCGGCTCGTCGAGCTGAGCGGTCAGGCCACGGCCGGGGGAGTGCTGGAGCGGCTGCGCGGCCAGTCGGTGCGGCACCAGTTCCGGCTCGCCCTGCAGCCGGGGCGGCCGGCCGTCTCGCTCCCGGAACACCTCGCGATCATCGATGCCGTCTGCGGCCGGGACCCGGTCGCCGCCGAACAGGCCGCCCGCGGGCACCTCGGCAGCGTCATCCACGCCCTGCGAAAGATCGCCAACAAGCCTTCATCGGTGGCGAGTTAGCGTGGCAGTGTGCCGCGCGCCGGGCCCGGGCAGCGGTCGGTACCGCTTGAGACGCACCGCCTGCCCATCTCACGGTCGCGTGCGCTGCGCATGCCGGCCGGGATCGCGACGGTGGTCACGGCGGCGCCGCTTCTGGCGGCGCCGCCCGCCGCATTCTTGAGGGCACCGGCCATCTGCTGTTCCTGATTCCCGCCGGTGCCGACCGCGCAATTCTCCGGCTTTTCCCGGGACGTGCGGCCTCGCCGAGAAGCACCTTTTCACCTCTCGATCGGCGCTCGGACCCGCGGGATTCAATGCCGGTATCGAATGCGTGCGACTCGTCCTGGTCGCCGACTCCGTCGCCCGCTCGCCACGGCCTGGACGGCCGCCATCGGCCGCCCGGATCGATCTTGGCGGTTCGCTCACCGTTCATAACCCCCTCACCTGCGCGAAGGCGGCCGTTCGGGCTACGCCGGAAAGGTCCTGGCGGCCTGTCACAACGAAACCCCAGGACGGATTTGGTGACCGAATCACGCGTTCGCCGGTGGCGCCGCAGCCTCCGTGTTCTGCTCGTCGCCGTCGCCGGACCGACGCTCGCCGTCGGCGCTCTGACGGCGTCCCCCGCCCACGCGGCGGCGGCCGACGACATCCGCATCAACGAGGTGGTGACCACCGGGGACGTCAACGACTCCGTGGAGCTCTACAACAAGGGCACCGCCACGGTGGACCTCTCCGGCTGGATCCTCCGGGACGACAACGACAGTTCCAAGTACGCGATAGCCTCCGGGACCACCCTTGCGCCCGGCGGCTTCGTCGCCTTCGACGTGCACAACGCCTTCGGCCTGGGCTCCGACGACGAGGCGCGCCTCTACCTCGCGGACGGCACCACCCTGGTCGACAGCTTCGGCTGGACCCAGCACTCCGACCCGTCGTGGTCGCGCTGCCCCGACGGCACCGGTGCCTTCGGCTCCGCCACGCTGACCCTCGGTGCCGCCAACGACTGTGGCTCCGGCGGCATTTCGGCGACGGCGTGGCCGGGCGGCAGCTCGGTCGCCACCGCCGACACCAAGAACGCCTTCGGCTCGGACATGAGCGGCCTCTACCAGGAGGGGAGCGTGCTGTGGGCGGCACAGAACAGCGGCAAGCTGTGGCGGCTGGTGCCCAACGGCTCCACCGCCTGGAAGGCCGACACCAGTAACGGCTGGACGTCCGGCAAGACGCTCAAGTTCCCCAGCGGTTCGGGCACGCCCGACGACGAGGGCGTCACGCTGACCGGCTCCGGTTCCAGTGGCGGCGTGTACGTGGCGAGTGAGCGCAACGCGGACTCGTCCGGCACCAGCCGGCTCTCCGTCCTCAAGTACGACGTGAGCGGCACCGCCACCACCATCACCGCCGCCACCGAGTGGAACCTGACCTCCGACCTGCCGTCGGTGGGCTCCAACCTCGGCCTGGAGGGCATCACCTGGGTCCCGGACGCCACCCTGACCGCCGCCGGGTTCAAGGACGCCTCGACCGGTGCCGCCTACAACCCGGCGAACTACGGCTCGCACACCGGCGGGGTGTTCTTCGTCGGCGTCGAGGGTACCGGCATGATCTACGGCTACGTCCTCAAGGACGGCGGCACCTTCACCCGCGTGGCGTCCCTCAGCAGCGGCATGGCCGGCGTCATGGAGCTCCAGTGGGAGCCGCAGGCCTCCCGCCTGTGGGTGGTCTGCGACGACACCTGCTCCGGCCAGCACCGCACCATGCAGATCAACTCCTCCGGCGTCTTCGCCACCACCGCCATCTACAACCGCCCGACCGGCATGGACAACTTCAACAACGAGGGCTTCGCCGTCTCCGGCTCCGACGCGTGCAGCGGCGGCACCAAGCCGGTGTGGTGGTCCGACGACAGCAACGACAGCAGCCACGCGCTGCGCAGGGGCACCATCACCTGCTGAGGCCCTGCCGGGCCACCCGGGCCGCGCAGTATCGTACGCGCGGCATCACACGTACCACCGGAACATGCGTCAACTCCCTTACCGGCACGTCGACTTCACCGACGTGCCGGTTCCTTTCGCCGCCCCCCCGGAGGAACCGTGGCAACCAGCCGCCCCCAGCGTTTCCGTGTGCCGCTGACCCGACGCAGATCCCTCGCCGTGACGGCCGCCCTCGCCGCCGTCTGCGGTGTCGGCCTCACCCAGCCGACCCCCGCCCGCGCGGACGCCGCCTCCGACCGCGCCGCCCTCGCCCAGTGGTGGGCCCCGGTCAACTTCCAGGACGTCGACTCCACCGGCGAGACCGCGCTCGGCGGCAAGTCCGACTACATCACGTCGTACGACTACGACGGCGACCTCAACGGCCGCAACAACTGGGAGAACACCAGCCAGTTCCCGCTCGCGGCGCACGTCTACTACTCGGTCGTCCAGACCCCGTCCTTCTCCTACCTGCTGTACACGTACTTCCATCCGCGCGACTGGTCGGACGGCGTCCTCGACAACTACCAGGAGGACCTGACCGAGCACGAGAACGACGCCGAGGGCGTCCTGGTCGTCGTGGCCAACGACGGCTCCGCGCACGGCCAGTTGAAGGCCGCCATCACCGTCGCGCACAGCAACTTCTACTCCTGGGTGCCCTCCGGCAGCGACTTCACCAGCGGCCAGGAGAGCGTCGACGGCACACTGAAGCTCCAGGGCGACCCGCACGACGACGGCCACGGCCGCCCGTTCACCACCCAGCAGCCCAACACCCATGCCGCGTGGGCCGAGGGATACCTGTCCCAGGAACGCAGCCAGTACGCGAGCGGCGACGGCATCGTCTACTACCCCGGCTCCACCGCCGAGGTGCCGTCCGGCTCCAACGACCGCGACGTGCAGTACACCCTGACCGACGTCTTCGCCGCGAACGGCATGTGGGCGAACCGCACCCTCACCACGCTCTTCGCGACCACGAACAACTTCGCAGGCGACGACAGCTCCAACCCCTACGGGGCCAAGTGCGGCGCGGGCGGGGTCCTCGGCCCGGCCAACGGCGCCTGCGACACCGACGCGGCCAACCCGCCGTGGGCCTGGGACGACGGCAACGACCTGCCCGGCCGGGGCTACCTCGCCACCAACCCCGCCGAACTCGTCTGGGACTACTTCAACTGGCCCGGCAAGCCCTCCACGCCGGACCTCGCCTACACCTGGGACCAGTACAACGGCATCACCTCCTGATCAGGCGCCGGGCCCGCCCTGCAACACCGTGGGGCTGATCTGCCGTAGCTGAGGCAGCGTGGTGACCATGTGGGCGACCACGCGTTCACTGAGGCAGACATGGCGGTGGGGGATGTCCCCGGGGAACCGGGCGAAGTCCCCCGCCGCCAGGTCGACGGGTTCGGTGAGCGGGCCGGTGCGCAGCTTGCCGGTGATCACGTAGACGTGGTGGAGCGTGCCGGCGGCATGCGGGGAGACCGGCTCCGGCTGACTGCCGCTGCGCTCCAGACGCAGCACGAGGGTCCTGACGTATCCCGAGCCGTAGACCTCGTCCAGCAGCCGCTCCGACCAGTTGCCGGTGTCCGACCACTGCCCCTCGTCGTGCCGCTGGACGTAGACCGGTGTGCCCCACTCGGTGAGCAGCCGGCGGGCCGGCACGTCCAGGGCAGCGCCCAGCAGCGAGAGCGTCTCCACGGTCGGGTTGCCCGAGCCCTGCTCGATCTTCGACAGCGTCTGCTTCGAGAGACCGGAACGGCGCGCCAGCTCGCCCAGTGACATGGCGCGCTCCAGCCGGAACCGGCGGACATTGCGGGCCACCAGCTCGTTCTCATGGGCCAGGTCGTCACTTTTAATGTGCATCCCGTCATTGTTGACGGACGGCTGGCGGTCTGGCCATGCTTGTCACGTAAAAGTTTCCGGCCGGTCAACTGAAATTGACGCCGGACCCCCTCGAAGCTGAGGTGACCCGCCATGACCACCGCCTCCCTCGCCTCCCAGGCCCGCGACGACCGGGCCGCCGTCGACAAGGCCATCAGCCTTCTCGTCGCCTTCGGTGACAAGGCGAGCAGCGGAGTCGGCGTCAGCGAACTGGCCCGGCGGGCCCAGCTGAGCAAGTCGACCGCGCACCGGGTGCTGGGCATGCTGGAGCGCAACGGGGTCGTGGAACGCGTCGGCACGGACTACCGGCTCGGCGAGCGCCTCCACCAGCTGGGCCGCTCCGTGTACGCGGCCGGCCACGAGAGCCTGCGCGACCTGCTCCTGCCGTACCTGACCGATCTCTACGAGCTCACCCGGCACACCGCCCACCTCGCCGTCCTGCACGGCACCGACGTGGTCTACCTCGGCAAGCTCCACGGCCACCGCCCGGCCCCCGTCCCGTCGCGCATCGGCGGCCGGCTCCCCGCCCACGCCACCGCCGTCGGCAAGGTCATGTTCGCCTACGACGCCGAGGCCGCCGCCCAGGCGATCGCCGGACCGCTGCACCGCTTCACCGCCCGGACCATCACCGACCCGGCGGCGCTCTCCGACGAACTGGACCGCATCCGCCGTACCGGCGTCGCCTACGACGAGGAGGAGAGCCAGCTCGGGCTGAGCTGTGTCGCCGCGCCCGTCCTGGGCCGCTCGGGACGGGCGGTGGCCGCGCTGTCCGTCGCCGGGCGGCGCGGCCACATCGACACCCTGCGGCTCGGCGCCGACGTGCGCCGGGTCGCGGCGGCGGCCTCCCAGGCACAGCAGCGGACGGGCCGGCTGCCGCGCCCGTGACCCGGGCGTCTGCCGCGCCGTGACTCAGGCGCGCTCCGCCGTGGCGACCGCGAAGCCCGCGATCCACTCCGGGATCGGCGCGTAGAAGCGGGAGGACATCCGGTAGCCGCCGGCGGCGGCAAGAGATGCGAACGCGGCGATCCAGGTGCGGACCTCGTGGGCCGAGCCGCCGCCCTCCGCGCCCATCCATTCCACCGTCCAGGAGTCGACGTCCGCCAGCCGCCCGCTGTCGAACACGTCCAGGACCTGGTTGTCCCAGACCGGGTTGATGGGGATCATCCGCGTCGAGCCGGCCGCGTAGTCCCGGCCCGCCTGCACCACCCGCTCCTCACCCCGGGCCCGCTGCTCGGGGGTCGGCGGGTGTCCCTCGATCAGGGCGTCCGCGACCCGGGGCGGGGCGCCGTCCAGGACCGGGACGGGCGGGTCGTGGGAGAGGCCGCCGGAGCCGAGGAACAGCACCCGGCGGTCGAGGCCGGCCGCGGCCTGCCCGACGGCCGTGCCCAGCGCCCGGATGCGGCCGACCGGGCCGAGCGGAGTCGCGACCCCGTTGACGAAGACCGGCACCACCGGCACCTTGTCGATCCCGCCGAACAGCACCTCCAGCGGCTGCACGAACCCGTGGTCGACCGTCATCCGCGCCGAAACGGTCAGGTCGATGCCACGTTCCAGCACCCCGCGTGCCAGCGCCCCGGCTGCCTCCGTGTCGACCGACAGCGGACCCGCCGCCGACCCGAAGTCACCGACGGCGTGCGCCGCGGTGGCGAGGCAGAACGGCGGCATCTCCTTGTAGAAGAAGCCGTTGTAGTGGTCGGGGGCGTACAGGACGACCAGCTCGGGGTCGTAGGCGCGGACGAAGGAACGGGCCCCCTCCACCGCCTCCGCCACGGCGGCGAGCACCTCGGGCGCGGGGTCGTTCCTGCCGATCAGGGGGGAGTGGGACAGCCCGACGGCGGCGGCGTTCACGACGGTTCTCCCTCGGGGCGGGGCTGGGGGTGAACGACGAGCTTGCCGGTCAGCCGCCCGTCGATCATGAGCTGGAACCCCTTGTGGATCTCGGCCAGGGGCAGGGTGCGGTCGATGACAGGGCGCAGACCGGTGGCGTCCATCAACTTGAGCAGGGCGACCAGTTCGCTGCGCGTGCAGCCGGTCGAGCCGAGGATGCGCTGCTGGAGGTAGAAGACCCGGCCGAGGTCGGCGGGCGGGTTGGTGCCGCTGGTCGCCCCCGCGATCACGACCGTGCCGCCCGGACGCAGTGACCTGAGCGAGTGGGACCAGGTCGCCTCGCCGACCGTCTCCACCACCACGTCCACCCGCTCGGGCAGCCGTTCTCCGGTCGGTACGGCCCGGCGCGCGCCCCAGGACTCGGCCTGCGCCCGCTTCTCCGCGCTGCGGCTGGTGGCGTAGACGACCGCCCCGGCGGCGACCGCGAGCTTGATCGCGGCCGAGGCGACCCCGCCCCCGGCGCCCTGCACCAGCACCCGGTCGCCGGCCCGGATCCCGGCCTGCGTGAAGAGCATCCGGTACGCGGTGCCCCAGGCGACCGGCAGACAGGCGGCCTCGTCGAAGGTGAGCCACTCCGGCTTGGGGATCAGATTGCGGGCGGGGACGGAGAGGTACTCGGCGAAGGCGCCGTCGTGCTGCTCCGACAGCAGCGCCCGCCCCGGGTCCAGCGTCTCGTCGCCCAGACCGGCGTCCGCGTCGGCGATCACCGGGTGGACGAGGACCGCGTTGCCGTCCTCGTCGTACCCCGCCGCGTCGCAGCCCAGCACGACCGGCAGCCGTTCGGGCGGATGGCCCACCCCGCGCAGGGTCCACAGGTCGTGCATGTTCAGCGACGACGACACCACACGGACGGTCGACCAGCCGGGGCGCGGCCCGGGCTCGGGAACGTCTCCGACGACGAGGCCGGCCAACGGGTCGGTCGCGCTCTGGGAGACGGCGGTTGCGGCAAGCATGGGAGCACGCTCTCCCGCCGCCCCGGGCCGCCGACAGCCCGCGTGCCGCCGTACGGAACAGCCGATGGCACCCGTCTGACCTGCTGCTGTTCGCTGAAGCCATGACCTCGACGAACGAACCCAAGGGCGCTGCCACGGCGGCACCGCGCGGGGCGCTCAGTCGCCCCGCGGACCTGGCACGGAACATCGACGTCTCCGGGCTCGTCGACACCGAGGGCGGACTGCTGGACCGCGTGATCTTCACCGACCGGGAGCTGTACCGGCAGGAGCTGCGCAGGGTATTCGCGCCGAGCTGGCTGTTCCTCGCGCACACCGACCAGTTCCACCGGCCCGGCGACTTCTTCAGCACGTACATGGGCGAGGACCCGGTCATCGTCACCCTGGACCGCGACCGGCGGATCCGCGCCTACCTCAACTCCTGCCGCCACCGGGGCGCCCGCGTGTGCCGCGCCGACTCCGGCACCACCCGCAACTTCACCTGCACCTACCACGGTTGGTCCTACAACCTGGACGGCTCGCTGGTGAGCGTCCCCAACCGGGACGGCTATCCCGGCGAGTTCGCGCCGGCCGACTGGGGCCTGGTGGAGGTCCCGCACGTGGAGACCTATCGCGGGCTGGTCTTCGGCACCTGGCACCCGGACCCGGTCCCGCTGCGCGAGTCGCTCGGCGACATGGCCTGGTACATGGACGCCATGCTCGACCACGACGACCAGGGCACGGTCGTCGTCGGCGGGGTCCACAAGTGGGTCCTGGAGGGCAACTGGAAGCTGGCGGCCGAGCAGTTCGCCACCGACTGGTACCACGTGAACATGAGCCACGCCTCGGCACTCATGCTGCTCGCGCCGGCAGGCCAGAAGCCCAAGGACGAGGTGGTGCACCGCACCGGCCGCCAGTACGTGGACCCGAACGGCCACGGAGCCGGCTTCCCGGTGCACCCCAGGAACCGGTTCGACGCGCAGACCGTGCACAAGTGGACGGACTACGACGCCCTGCGCGAACGCCTCGGCGCGGCCCGGGTCGAGGGACCGCTGACGAACGGCCACGCCACCGTCTTCCCGAACTTCTCCTACCTCCCCGTCAACGGCTCCATCCGCGTCTGGCACCCCAAGGGCCCCGACCGCATGGAGGTATGGGCCTGGACGATCGTCGACAAGTCCATGCCCGAGGAGGTCCGGGAGGCCCAACGCCTTTACAACCTGCGGACGTTCGGGCCCAGCGGGATCTTCGAGCAGGACGACGGCGAGAACTGGAGCGAGGTCCAGGCCGTCTCGCACGGCTTCATCACGGGCGGCGTCGCCCTCAACTACCAGATGGGCATGGGCAGCGAGCGCCACGACGGCCGCCATCCCGGTCTGACCAGCGAGCTGTACAGCGACGCCGCGGGCCGCGCCTTCTACGGCCGCTGGCGCGAGCTGATGAACACCCCTGCCTGGCACGAGCAGCACGAGGAGAACAAGGCATGAGCAACGGCATCCGGGTCGCCGCCCTCGACGACATCCCCCAGGGTGAGGGCCTCGCCGTCGACAAGGCGATCACCGGCACCGCCGACGACATCGCCCTGCTGCGCGACACCGACGACACCGTGTACGCCCTCGACGACACCTGCACCCACGAGGACGCCTCCCTGGCCGACGGCTGGGTGGAGGACGGCTTTGTCGAATGCCCCCTGCACGCCAGCAGGTTCTGCCTGAAGAACGGCGAGGTCCAGGGGCTGCCCGCGACCAGGAACACCTGCCCGCACCGGGTCGAGGTCCGCGACGGCGAGGTCTGGCTCTACCCCGGGGAGACGCCGTGAACGTGGTCGTCGTCGGCGGCGGCATCGCCGGCGTCAGCACCGCCGCCGCCCTGCGCTCCCAGGGCTTCGACGGCGAGGTCACCCTCGTCGACGCCGGCGAATTCCCCTACGACCGGCCGCCGTTGTCGAAGGGCTACCTCGCCGGCACCAGGTCGGCACGGCAGCTCGCCCTCCAGCAGCCGTCCTGGTACGACGACCAGCGCGTCCGCCTGGTCAACCGCACCACCGTCACCGCGCTGCGCCCGGCCGAGGGCAAGCTCGAACTCTCCGACGGCACCCTGCTCCCCGCCGACCGGGTCGTCCTCGCCACCGGCGGCCGCGCGGCCCGCCCGCCGATCCCCGGCATCGACGGCGAGCGGGTGCACGTCCTGCGCACCGTCGGGGACGCCGACCGACTGCGCCCCGCACTGTCGCCCGGCGCCCGCGTCCTCGTCGTCGGCGCCGGCCTGATCGGCGCCGAGACCGCCTCGACCGCCGTACGCCTGGGCTGCGAGGTCACCCTGGCCGACCCGCTGGCCACACCGCTCGCCGCGGCGCTCGGCCCGGAACTCGCCACCTGGCTGCACGACATGCACACCTGGCACGGCATCACCACCGTCCAGGCGGCCGTCGAGTCGTTCACGGACCGCGGCGACCACATCGAGGTCCGGCTGACCGGCAGACCCGGATCGCGGTCGTACGACGCCGTCGTCGTCGGCGTGGGCATGGTCCCGCACACCGGACTCGCCGAGCGGGCGGGCCTCGACGTCGACCGGGGCGTCCTCGTCGACGCCGGACAGGTGACCTCCAACCCGGCCGTCCTCGCGGTCGGCGACCCGGCCCGCCCGCGCGGCCGGGCCCGGGCCGAGCACTGGGAGGCCGCCCAGCAGGACGGTGCCCGGGCCGCCGCCACCGTCCTCGGCGCTCCGGCCCCCGCCCCGACGGCGCCCTGGTTCTGGACGGACCGGCACGGCCGCCACATCGAGGCGGTCGGCCCCATGGCGTCCGCCGCCGAGACCGTCGTACGCGGCTCCTGCGCCGAGCCGTCCTTCGCGGTCTTCGGCCTGCGCGACGGGCGGGTGGTGGCCGCCGCCGCCGTCGACGACTCCGCCGCCGTACGCGCCGCCCGCCGGATGATCGACCGCCGGACACCGGTCGACGCCGGACGGCTGGCGGACCCCGCCGTGAGCCTGCGCGCCCTGCTGCGCCCCGAAAGGTGACCCCGTGACCACCACCGCCCGACGCGCCGACCGCGACACGCACTTCGAGGTCGAGCAGTTCTACTACGAGGAGGCCGCCCTCCTCGACGACGGCCGCTACGCCGACTGGCTGGAGCTCCTCGCCGACGACCTCGACTACTGGATGCCCACCCGCACCAACCGGCTGCGCCGGCAGCAGTCGCTGGCGGTGGCCGCCCGGGGCGAGGCCGCGTTCTTCGACGAGACCAAGGAGAGCCTGGCCTGGCGCGTCCGCCGGTTCGACTCGGGCATGGCCTGGGCCGAGGACCCGCCGTCCCGCACCCGCCACCTGGTGACCAACGTGATGGTGCGGCACAACGACCCGGCCGAGAACGCGGAGTTCACAGCCGCCGACCTGCGGGTGCGCTCCGCGTTCCTGGTCTACCGCAACCGCCTCGAACGCGAGGAGAACGTCTTCGCCGGCAGTCGTACGGACGTACTGCGCCGAAGTGAGGACGGCGGTCTGCGGGTGGCCCGCCGGACCGTGCTGCTGGACCAGAACATCCTGCTGGCCAAGAACATCTCGACCTTCTTCTGATTCTTGTGATTCTTCTGATGGGGAACTGTCTTGACCGAACTCAAGCACCATCGCGTGGCCACCTCGCTGGGCGAGATCGCCGTCGCCGAGACCGGTGAGGGACCGGTGCTGGTGATGCTGCACGGCGGCGGGCCCGGTGCCTCCGGTGTCAGCAACTACCACCAGAACCTCGCCGCGCTGGCCCGGCACTTCCGGGTCGTCCTGCCCGACCAGCCCGGATTCGGCGGCAGTTACCGCCCGACGGAGGCCGACCTGGCGGAGCGTTCGATCACCGCGATCACCGTCGACGCGCTGTACCAGGCCCTCGACTCGCTCGGCATCGACGGCTTCCACCTGCTCGGCAACAGCCTCGGGGGAGCGGCCGCGATCGCCATGGCCCAGCAACGCCCGGAGCGGGTCACCCGGTTGGTGCTGATGGCCCCGGGCGGCGGCTGGCTGCCGTTCGGCCCGACGCCCACCGAGGGACAGAAGGAGATGTTCCGCTACTACAACGGCGGCGGGCCCAGCGAGAAGAAGATGGCCGCCTTCATCCGGACCATGGTCTACGACCACAGGCAGTTCGGCGCGGACGTGGTGAAGGCCCGCTACGAGGCATCCCTCGACGAGAGCCACATCGACTTCTACCACCGCTACAACGCGGCCTTCGCCCGGCGCGGCGGAATGGACCCGCTCTGGCGCGACCTGCACCGGATCACGGCGCCCACGCTGCTGCTCTGGGGCCGCGACGACCGCACGATCACCCTCGACGGCGCCCAGCTGATGCTAAGGCAGATCCAGGACGTGCAGCTGCACGTGTTCGGCCGCTGCGGGCACTGGGTGCAGCTCGAACGGCAGCCGGAGTTCGAGGAGTTGGTCGTCGGCTTCCTCGGGGAGCGGTGATGGGCTGGCTCGACGGGTACGCCGCCCTGGTCACCGGCGGGGGCGCGGGCATCGGCCGCGCGGTCACCGAGAGGTTCGTCGCCGAGGGCGCCTCGGTCACCGTGTTCGGGCGGGACAAGGGCCAGTTGGACGAGGTCGTCGCCGTCGCGCCCGACCGGATCCACGCCGTCACCGGTGACGTCCGCGACTCCGGGCGGCTGCACACCGCCGTCGCCGAGACCGTGGAACGCTTCGGCAAGCTCGACACCCTCGTCGCCAACGCCGGTGTCTGGGACTACCAGCGGCAGCTCACCCGGCTCGCCGCCGCGGACCTCGACGCCGCCTTCGACGAGGTCTTCGCCGTCAACGTCAAGGGCTATCTGCTGGCGGCCGAGGCGGCCTGGCGGGAGCTGGTGACGAGCCGCGGCAGCATCGTCATGACCCTCTCCAACGCGTCCTTCTTCGTCAACGGCGGCGGACCCCTCTACACCGCCAGCAAGCACGCGTGCCTGGGCCTCATGCGCGAGCTGGCCTACGAACTGGCGCCCAAGGTCCGCGTCAACGGCGTCGCCTGCGGCGGCATGAACACCGACCTGCGCGGCCCCGAGGCACTGGCGCTGGGCGACCGCTCGATCTCCGCGTCCTTCGCCAGGAAGGGTGCCGCCGACACGCCGCTCATTCCCCTGCACGACTCCAGCACCGACCCACGGGACTTCACCGGCCCGTACGTGCTGCTCGCCGCCCGCGAGCAGAGCGGCCCGATCACCGGCCACGCGATCTCCGTCGACGGCGGCATCGGCGTCCGCGGCTTCGCGCACGCGGCCGGCGGCGACCACCTCTGACGCCCGGACGATGACCGAGCGACGACCGAATGACGACCGATGACACTCGACGAGGAGTGCTGACCGTGCCCAGTCCCCACCCACGCAACTCCGGACTCCGGGTCGACCTCAACCCGGCCGCGGCAGTGGCCCGCCACGCCCGCCACCAGGCCGGCGACGTGGTCGTCCGCTACGCGGGCGGCGACCTCACCTACGCCGAACTCGACGACAGGGCCGCCCGGCTGGCGAGCGTGCTGGCGGACGGCGGTGTCGTGGACGGCACCCGGGTCGCCTATCTCGGCCTGAACAGCCCGGCGTTCCTGGTCACCATGTTCGCCGCGTTCCGGCTGGGTGCCGTGTTCGTCCCGGTCAACTTCCGGCTCGCCGAGCCCGAGCTGGAGCGGGTCCTGGCGGGCAGCGGTGCCGAGGCGATCGTCTGCGAGGAGGGCCACCGCCCGGCGGTCGACGCGGTGCGCGGGGCGACGGAGCTGCGGCGCCTCCTGCTGGTGGACGACGACCCCGAGGTACCGGCCGCCGACGGCGGCGCCGACGGCTGGGAGCCCTGGTCGCCGCTGATCGCGGCCGCCCCGCCGACCACCGTCCTCACCCCGAAGTACGCCGACGACCCGGCGATCCTGATGTTCACCTCCGGCACCACCGGGACACCCAAGGGAGTCGTGCTCACCCACGGCAACGCCTGGTGGAACTCCGTCAACGTCGACCTGCGCCTGGACACCCGCCGCGGTGACGTCACCTACGCGGCCGCGCCGCTCTTCCACATCGGCGCCCTCAACAGCTTCGCCCTGCGCACCCTCGTACGCGGCGGCACGGTCGTCGTACGCCGCTCCTTCGACCCTCGGGAGTGCCTCGACGACCTGGTCACCCACCGGGTCAACACCATGTTCGGCGTCCCGCAGATGTTCGCCGCCCTGGCCCGCGCCCCGGGCTTCGCCGACCAGGATCTCCGCGAACTGCGCGCGGTGGTGGTCGCGGGCGCCCCGGTGCCGCCGTCCCTGGTCGAGCTCTACGCCGGGCGCGAGGTGCTGCTGCAGCAGGCGTGGGGGCTGACCGAGACCGCCCCCTTCGCCACCCATCTGCCCGCCGAGCGCACCCTGGACAAGCTGGGGTCGGCGGGGATCGCCATGCCCTACACCGAGGTACGGGTCGTGGACGCCGTCAGCAACGAGCCGGTGAAGCCGGGGGAGCCCGGTGAGATCGTGGTGCGCGGCCCCAACGTGACCGCGGGCTACTGGAACAACCCGCAGGCCACGGCCGCGGCCTTCGACGCGGAGGGCTGGTTCCACTCCGGGGACATCGGCCATCTCGACGAGGACGGCTGTCTCTACATCGTCGACCGCCTCAAGGACATGATCATCAGCGGCGGGGAGAACGTCTACCCGGCCGAGGTCGAGCGGGTCCTGGCGGCCATGCCGGGCGTGGTGGACGTCGCCGTGGTCGGGGTGGCCGACGAACAGTGGGGCGAGGCCGTCGCGGCGGTGGTCACCGTCGCCGCCGACGCCGACATCGACCTGGAGGGCGTCCGCGCGTACGCGGCAGGACGGCTGGCCCGCTACAAGCTCCCGCGACGGCTCACGCTCGTGCCGGCGGTGCCGAGGAACGCCTCCGGGAAGCTCGACAAGGCCGTCATCAGGCGGCTGGCGACCGAGGAGAGCTGAGATGATCACGGTGCCCGCGGTCCCCGCCGACCTCGCCCCGGACCGGGGCTGGGAGGCCGTACCGACCGCCTGTGGCCGCACCACGGCCGACCTGAGGCTGCGCAGGGACGCGGTGACGGTGGACGTACGCCTGCAACGGTGTGCCGCGGGACGGCTGCGGGACGCGTATCCCGCCGGCGCCCACGACCTGGAGGTACGGGTGGGCGCCGGCTGCCCGGACGACCTGCTCCCGGCGCTGCTGCGCACCCTCACGGCGGCGGTCCGGGCAGCCGATCCGCGCTGCCGGCGGGTCGTCCTCGCCGTGCCCGTCGCCGACCGGGGCGGGATCACGGCCGCCGAGTCGGCCGGTTACCGTTACGCCGTGGACGTGGACCTCGGGACGGAAGAACTGGCCCTGCTGGTGGCGGAACCCGACTGGGTGACCGTCACCGACATCGACCTGGACCGCGTCCCGGGCGCCTGAGAACGGGGCACAGCGCATGACCGCACCCGTCCTCACCCCGGCGCAGCTGTCGTCGTTCACGTTGCTGCTCCACGACGTGCGGCGGGTGGCCGGGCTCGACCTCGTCGTGGGCACGTTCATGGACACCGACGCCGACCACTACGTCGTCGACCAGCTCGTCGGGGTCACCAGCGACGGCCTGCGCAACCTGCGGGTCACCGTCGGCGCCGGACTCGGCGGCAAGGCGATGCTGCTGACCAGGCCGGTCCTGGTCCAGGACTACTGCAGCGCGGAGGGCATCACCCACGACTACGACGCCGCCGTGCGCCGGGAAGGGGTCGCCGCCTCCTTCGCCGTCCCGATCCGGGTGCCCCGAGGGCCGCGGGGCGTGCTCGTGGGCGGCCTGCGCCATCAACACGTCTTCGGCGACCGTGTCATCGGCGACGTCCTGACGTTCGTCCGGGCCCTGGAACGGAACCTCGCCGAAGACCTGGCCCTGAACCGCCGCCTGGAGTACCTGCGGACGGCGCTCGGAGCGCGCGCGGACAGCGACGGCGACGCGGCGAGCAGTGTGGCGGAGCGACGGCGGGTCGTCGGTGTCTGCTCGGAACTCGTGCAGATCGCGTCCTCGATGGCGGACGGGCCGCAACGGCGGCAGATCGAGGCCCTTGCCCTGCGCCTGGCCGACGAGGCCGCGGGGGCCGTGGACGACGTGCTGACCGCCCGGGAGCGGGAGATCCTCGCCGAGGTCGCGCTCGGTGCGACCAACCGGGAGGCCGCCGCGCGGCTCGGCATCGGCGCCGAGACCGTGAAGTCCAGCCTCGCGTCGAGCATGCGCAAGCTCGGCGTGCCCAACAGGGCCGCGCTGGTGGCCGCCGCCCTGACCCCCCGAACGGGGGGCGTACGCAGCGGACGCGTTGCCGGGCCGCCGGGTCCGCTCCCAGGCTGATCACCGGCCAGTCCCCGCGGGCGCGTCATGGTTGCTCGCGCGGTTCCTCCCCCGGCCGAAGGCTGGGGGTGGTCGAACCGCGGACCGCCTTCGACAC
>NZ_JBEOYD010000061.1:0-49932 GCF_040296885.1 Streptomyces sp. NPDC001980
GTTGACTTTTGGCACGCTGTTGAGTTCTCAAGGAACGGTCGCTTCCTTTGTACTCACCCTCTCGGGCTTTCCTCCGGGCTTCCCTTCGGTGTTTCAAACTCTATCAGTGTTTTTCCGTCTCTCTGACCACCCTCCCGCAGGCATGCGGAAGATGATCCCGAGTTAGGATCTGACAAGTTTGGGTGCTGCTCAGTAGCGACGCTTTATCGCACCGCTCGGTCCCAAGCAGGAGTACGACTGTACACGGAGCCTCGAAGGCCGCGCAAATCGAATAGGCTGGTGGTCTAGACCACTACCTGGTAGCTTCCATGCGGAACCGCCACTTCATATGACATACGCTGCTGCTCAGCGCCGTCCGGAACAGGCAGTGACGGCCCGTAAGCAGCACCACTCCTGGGAGGCTTCCCATGACCACCGTGACGTCCCCGCTCGCCGGACGCGCCGTCGGACTGGCCGCAGTGCCTGATCCGGTCTTCGCCGGGGCCATGGTCGGCCCGGGTACCGCCATCGACCCCGCGCGTGAGCCTTCCGAGGTCGTGTCGCCCGTGGACGGAGTCGTCGTCTCTCTCCACCCGCACGCGTTCGTCGTGGTCGACGGCGAAGGCCATGGCGTGCTCACCCATCTCGGTATCGACACCGTGCAGCTCAACGGGCAGGGCTTCGAACTGCTCGTCAACAAGGGCGACACCGTGACCCGCGGCCAGGCCGTGGTCCGCTGGAACCCGGCCGAGGTCGAGGCCGCCGGCAAATCTCCGGTCTGCCCCGTCGTGGCCCTGGAGGCCACGGCCGACTCACTCTCCGACGTCAACGAAGCCGGGGACGTGAAGGCCGGCGACGTCCTCTTCTCCTGGAGCTGACTCGTCCCGGACCGACAACCCCGCCACCGTGCGCTCGTAGGGACGGCGCAGGCGGCGACCACGACAACCACCGCGGCGGCGGGACCCGCCGCACTATCGGAGACGGGTGAGATGGAGACAACGCTGCGAGGCGTCGGCGTGAGCCACGGTGTGGCGATCGGCGAGGTTCGGCATATGGGGACGGCGGTACTGGAGCCGCCTGCCAAGCAGATCCCCGCGGAAGAGGCGGAGCGGGAGCAGGGGCGTGCCCGTCAGGCCGTGGATGCCGTGGCGGCCGACCTGACGGCGCGCGGCAATCTGGCGGGCGGCGAGGCCCAGGCGGTGCTCGAGGCACAGGCCATGATGGCGCAGGACCCTGAACTGATGTCCGACGTGGACCGCCGGATCGCCGTCGGCAGCACCGCCGAGCGTGCCGTGTACGACGCGTTCGCCGCGTACCGCGAGTTGCTGGCCGGAGCGGGCGAGTACCTCGCCGGCCGAGTAGCCGACCTGGACGACGTGCGGAATCGTATCGTCGCCCGGCTGTTGGGTGTTCCGATGCCGGGTGTGCCGGACAGTGACGAGCCGTACGTACTGGTGGCGCGGGATCTGGCGCCGGCGGACACGGCGCTGCTCGACCCGGCACTGGTGCTGGGTTTCGTGACCGAGGAGGGCGGGCCGACGAGCCACAGCGCGATCCTGGCGCGGGCGCTCGGTGTGCCGGCCGTGGTGGCGCTGCCGGGTGCCGGGGAGCTCGCCGAGGGCACCGTGGTGGCCGTGGACGGCAGCACCGGCGACATCTTCGTGAACCCGAGTGCGGAGAAGAAGGCGGCGCTGACGGCTGCGGCCGCCGAGCGGAAGGCGGCGCTGTCCGCCTCGACCGGCCCGGGCGCGACCGCCGACGGACACAAGGTGCCGCTGCTGGCCAACGTGGGCGGTCCGGCGGACGTGCCGGCCGCGCTGGAGGCCGGTGCCGAGGGTGTCGGTCTGTTCCGTACCGAGTTCCTGTTCCTCGACGACAGCAAGAGCGCTCCTTCCGAGGAGAAGCAGGTCGAGGCCTACCGTCAGGTGCTGGAGGCGTTCCCGGAGGGCCGGGTCGTCGTACGGGTGCTGGACGCGGGCGCGGACAAGCCGCTGGACTTCCTGACGCCGGCGGACGAGCCGAACCCGGCGCTGGGTGTGCGTGGTCTGCGGACGCTGCTCGACCACCCCGAGGTGCTGCGCACCCAGCTGACGGCGTTGGCGAAGGCGGCCGAAGGGCTGCCCGTCCGCCTTGAGGTCATGGCACCGATGGTGGCGGACCGTGCCGATGCGAAGGCGTTCGCGGACGCCTGCCGGGAGGCGGGGCTGCGGGCCAAGTTCGGCGCGATGGTGGAGATTCCGTCGGCCGCGCTGCGGGCGCGCTCGGTCCTTCAGGAGGTCGAGTTCCTGTCGCTGGGGACGAACGACCTGGCGCAGTACACGTTCGCCGCCGACCGTCAGGTCGGTGCGGTGTCCCGGCTGCAGGATCCGTGGCAGCCCGCGCTGCTCGACCTGGTCTCGCTGTCGGCGGAGGCGGCACGGGCCGAGGGCAAGAGCTGTGGCGTGTGCGGTGAGGCCGCGTCGGATCCGCTGCTGGCCTGTGTGCTGACGGGTCTGGGTGTCACCTCCCTCTCCATGGGTGCGGCGTCGATTCCTTACGTGCGGGCGATGCTGGCCAAGTACACGCTGGCCCAGTGCGAGCGGGCCGCGGCGGCCGCGCGCGCCACCGACAGCGCGGACGAGGCCCGTGCGGCGGCTCAGGCGGTGCTGTCCGGCGAGTAGTCGGCCAGGGCCGTGATCGGCTGTCTTTCCAGGGGCGCTCCACCGGTGGGTGGGGCGCCCCTGGTGTTTTCAGTGGTGGTGGCCGGGGGTCGTGTCCTGGTCGCCCAGTTCGGGCGGGGCGCTGTAGTCGACGTCCGATTCCGGTGAGATGAGGTCTCCCGATTCGACGTCGGTACAGTACGCGTCGAAGACCTCGCCTGCGGTGAGGGGCCCGAGGTTGTTGCCTCGCAGCCGCCAGCCGTAGACGCGGTCGGGGGTGCCGGGGGCGCTGGTGCGCATGACGAGTCCGCCGGGGCTGTTGGTGGCGAGGCCGAGGGCGAGGACGCTGGTGAATTCGAGGGCTTCGGCCTCGTCGAGTTGGGTGGTGCCGTCGCTGTTCTG
Source organism: Streptomyces sp. NPDC001980 (assembly GCF_040296885.1). Lineage (NCBI taxonomy): Bacteria > Bacillati > Actinomycetota > Actinomycetes > Kitasatosporales > Streptomycetaceae > Streptomyces > Streptomyces sp. NPDC001980. The sequence goes on from NZ_JBEOYD010000061.1 coordinate 3,021, forward strand.
GTCGGCGTGGAGGACGGTGACGAGGGTTTCGGGTGGTCCGGAGACGCTGCACACGAGGTGCCGGTTGCCTGGCGGGGCGGTGTCGAGGATGCGGGTCAGGAGGTGGGAGGCGCGGGTCAGGGCAGCGCGTCCGATGTCCTCGCCGCAGGTGGGGCAGGGGCCGAGGCGGGCGAGGAGGGTGCTGGCGTACTCCCAGGTGGCCTGCCGTACCGCCTCGTCGACGAGGGCGGGGACGAGGTCGGTGAGGGGTCGGCCGTCGTAGGGGACGGTGGGGCCGGTGGCCGCGAGTTCGGCGGTGAAGCGGGTGCGGCTGGCCGGGTCGTCCGGGTCGAGGCCCGTGACTGTGCAGAACTCGGCGAATTCCTCGGGGTCGAAGAGGGCGAGTGTGGTGTGGGTGCCCTCGGCGGCGCGGGTCCTGAGAAGGGCTTCGATCTGGCGGAGGTAGGTGAGGTGGTCGTCGAAGGTGAAGGTGCGGTAGCGCCGCATGGCGCGGAAGTCGTGTTCGTCGGTCAGCAGCCCGATGGTGCCGGCGATCTCGCGGCGCAGAACGCGTCGCATGGTCCGGTGGTCGGTGTGCGCCATGGTTCCCCCTGTGTGCGGTCGATCAATGCTCACTCACAGTAACCGGCGCCACTGACAGCGAGGGTGCGGAAGCCGGTCGAGGACCAGGCGGTGCCGAATGGCGCAGGTCGGACCGATGCGGGTTCAGGCGCGCTTGCGGGCGAGGTTCTCGAAGTAGGTCAGCAGGTCGAGGTTGTCGATGGAGCCGGGGTTGACGGCTTTCTCCAGGGGCGTGCCCTGGAGAAGGCGTTTGACGGGGACCTCGATGCGCTTTCCGGTGAGGGTGTGCGGGACGCCGGGGACCTCGATGACCTCGTCGGGGACGTGCCGGGGCGAGAGCTGTTCGCGGATGGCCTGCTTGATGCGGTTCAGCAGGGCCTCGTCGAGGACCGCGCCCGGTGCCAGGTGGACGAAGAGGGGCATCCAGTAGCCGCCGTCGGGCTGTTCGATGCCGATGACGAGGGACTCCTTGATCTCGGGGAGTCGTTCGACGACCTCGTAGATGTCGGCCGAGCCCATCCGTACGCCCTGGCGGTTGAGCGTGGAGTCGGAGCGGCCGTGGATGATCACCGTGCCGCGTGAGGTGACCGTGATCCAGTCGCCATGGCGCCAGACGCCGGGGTAGGTGTCGAAGTAGCTCTCGTGGTAGCGGCTGCCGTCGGGGTCGTTCCAGAAGCGGATCGGCATGGAGGGCATGGGGTTGGTGACGACCAGTTCGCCCACTTCGTCGATGACGGGATTGCCGGCCGGGTCCCAGGCCTGGAGGTCGGTGCCGAGGCCGGGTGCCTGCAGTTCGCCGGTGTACACGGGGAGGGTGGGTACGGCGCCCGCGAAGCAGGAGCACACGTCGGTGCCGCCGCTGACGGAGGCGATCCAGAGGTCGGCCCCGCTCGCTGCGAACTCGTCGTGCAGCCAGCGGAAGCCGTCGGGGGGCAGTGGGGAGCCGGTGGTGGCGACGCACTGCACGTTGGAGAGGTCGTAGTCGCGGGAGGGGTGCACGCCGGCCTTGCGGCAGGCCATCACGTAGGCGGCGGAGGTGCCGTAGAGGGTGGCTCCGGTGCGTTCGGCGACGCGCCACTGGGCGCCGGTGTCGGGGTAGCCGGGGCTGCCGTCGTACAGGACGATCGTGGTGCCCGTGAGGAGGCCGGAGACGAGGAAGTTCCACATCATCCAGCCGGTGGAGGTGTACCAGAAGAAGCGGTCCTCGGGGCCCAGGTCGCAGTGCAGGCCGAGCTGTTTGAGGTGTTCGACCAGGATGCCGCCCTGGGACTGGACGATGGCCTTGGGCAGGCCGGTGGTGCCGGAGGAGTAGAGCACCCACAGGGGGTGGTCGAACGGGACCTGTTCGAATTCCGGCTCGGTGTCGGCGGCGGTCAGGGCCGACCATTCCAGGGCGCCTTCGGGGGCGGGGGTGCCGAGCAGCGGGATGTGGACGACGGCGCGCAGGGTGGGCAGTTCGCGGCGGAGTTCGGCGACGATCTCGCGCCGGTCGTGTTCCTTGCCTCCGTAGCGGTAGCCGTCGACGGTGAACAGGACGACGGGTTCGACCTGCTGGAAGCGGTCCAGGACGCTGCGGGCGCCGAAGTCGGGGGCGCAGGAGGTCCAGACGGCGCCCACGGCGGCGGTGGCGAGGAGGGCGGCCACGGCCTGCGGGATGTTCGGGAGGTAGCCGCTGACGCGGTCGCCGGGGCGGACGCCCAGGGCGCGGAGTTCGGCGGCCAGTGAGCCCACCTGCCGGCGCAGCTCCGCCCAGGTGACCGGGCGGGGTTCGTGGGTCTCGTCGACGTACAGGAGGGCGGGTTCGTCCGCGCGGGTGGCGGCGGCGCGCAGGGCGTGCTCGGCGTAGTTCAGCCGCGCGCCGGGGAACCATTCGGCGCCGGGCATGGCTCGGTTGCCGAGCACGCGCGCGTAGGGCGTCGAGAACCGCACGTCGAAGTGTTCCGTGACGGCTTGCCAGAAGGTGTCCAGGTGGTCGACGGACCAGCGGTGCAGGGCCGGGTACCCGCCGTCGGCGGGGGCTCCGTGGTGTTCCGCCGCCCAGGACTGGAACCTGGTGATGCGTGCCTGGGCGATCCGCTGTGGATCGGGCTGCCAGAGCGGCTGGGGGTTCGCGGTCGACATGGGGCGGCTCCCGGGCTTCTGCGCTTTGTGTGCGTGGGACGCGCACGGGCTGGGGTGTGCGCGTGACGCGGCTGACAGGGACGATGCCATGTGATCGACTTCTACACCAGGGTGCGCTCCACATAGTCCGCGTCGTGAAGATGTGGTCCCGGCACGGGTGAACGCCAGTTGAACGGCACGCGCGTGTGGAGCGCTGAGTGGCAGGGTGAGCAGCATGGACGGTCGTGACCTGGTGCGTTCGGTAAGAGTGGTCGGTTCGAGCAGGGCGGCTCAGGGGTTGCGTACCGTACGGGCCGCGTGGCGCAGGCGGCGGATCGATGCCGCCGGGCTGCCCGCGCGGGGGGCGGAGCGGGCCCGGGTGCCGGGGCCGGTGCAGGACGCGGAGCCGGGGCCGGGCGGCGGTGTGATCCGGTTCAGCCGGTCCGAGCTGCGGATCACGGTCGCCGTGAACGGGGCCGTGTTCTGGGGCTGGGACGGGGCCGGTCCCGAGCCGTCGTACGCCCTCGCGGGGCGCTGTCCGGAGCCGGATCCGCGGGCGGTCCTCGAACCGGACACCAACGGCGGCTGGCGGGTCGTGGCGGAGCGGGTGACGGTCAACGTGTCGCGGCACGGGGCGGTGGAGGTGTGCACGCCCGGTGGTGTGATGCTGCGGCGCGAGCTGCCGCCGCGGTGGTGGGAGCCGGTGGGCGGGGGTGCGGCGCGCTGGGTGCAGCGGTCGGAGGTGGCCGCGGACGCGCGGTTCTTCGGGCTGGGCGGGCGTCCTTCGGGGCCGCGGCTGCGGGACGGCACGTACCGGTTGTGGAACACCGATCCCGGCCGTGCCTTCGGGCCCGGTGACGATCCGTTGTACATCACCATGCCGGTGCAGCTGGTGGTGGCGGACGCGGCGGCGCATCTGGTGTTCCACGACAGTTCCTGGGACGGGACGGTGACGCTCCGCGAGGGCGAGGAGGGCGCCGGTTCGGGGCACGACCGGACCGGGCGCTGCGAGCTGCGGATGGACGGCGGTCCGCTGCGCTGCTGGGTGATGGTGGGCACCCCCGCGCGCGTGCTGCACACGTGGGCCTCGCTCACGGGCGCGCCCGCGCTGCCGCCGGCGTGGGCGCTGGGTCATCACCATGCGCGCTGGGGTTTCGGCAGCGAGCAGGAGGTGCGGCGGATCGTCGCCGGTTACCAGGAGCGCGGTCTGCCGCTGGACGCCGTCCATCTGGACATCGACCACTACGACGACCACCAGGTGTTCACGGTCGATCACGAGCACTTCCCGAAGCTGCCGACGCTGGCGGAGGAGCTGCGGCGGGACGGGATCCGGCTGGTGTCGATCGTCGATCCGGCGGTGAAGGCAGAGCGGGGCAACGCGGTCTACGACAGCGGGACGGCGGTCGACGCCTTCGTCCGTGATGCGTCGGGGCGGACCGTGGAGGGCGTGGTGTGGCCCGGGGAGGCGGTCTTCCCCGACTTCACGGACGCGCGCGTGCGCGCGTGGTGGGGCGGGCTGTACGAGGAACGGCTCGCGCTGGGCTTCGCCGGGTTCTGGCACGACATGAACGAGCCGACGTCCTTCAGCGCGTTCGGCGAGTCGACGCTGCCGCGCTCGGCGCGGCACGCCCTGGAGGGGCGCGGCGGCGACCACCGGGAGGCGCACAACGTCTATGCGCTCTGCATGGCGCGGGCGGCCTACGAGGGCCTGCGCGGACTCGCGCCCGGGGAGCGGCCGTTCCTGTTCTCCCGTTCGGGCTGGGCAGGTATGCAGCGCTACGGGGGCACCTGGTCCGGTGATGTCGCCACCGGCTGGCCGGGGCTGCGCGCGTCCTTGTCGCTGGTGCTGGGGCTCGGGCTGTGCGGGGTGCCGTACTCGGGTCCTGACGTGGGCGGTTTCGACGGGAGTCCGTCGCCGGAGCTGTTTCTGCGCTGGTTCCAGCTGGGCGCGTATCTGCCGCTGTTCCGGACGCACGCGAGCATGCGGGCGGGGCGCCGGGAGCCGTGGGAGTTCGGGGCCGAGGTGCTGGAGCACGCGCGCGTGGCGCTTCTCGAACGGCGGCGTCTGCTGCCGTACTTCATGACGTTGGGGCAGCTGGCCCGTCGGACCGGTGCGCCGTACGTGCGGCCGGTCTGGTGGGGTGCGCCGGAGGACCGGGCGCTGCGCGACTGCGAGGACGCGTTCCTGCTGGGCGACGCTCTGCTGGTGGCTCCGGTGCTGGATCCGGGTGCCGACCGGCGTGCGGTGCAGCTACCCCGGGGCCGTTGGTACGACACGGTGACCGAGCAGGCGTACGAGGGGCCCGGGCAGGTGCTCGTCGATGCCCCGCTGTCGCGGATCCCGGTGCTGGCGCGCGCGGGTGCCGTCCTGCCCGTGCGGGACGAGGACGGCGGGACGCGGCTGGAGGTGTGGGCGCCCGCCCGGGGGCGGACGGGTGGTGGACTCTTCGTGCCGGACGCGGGCGACGGCTGGGAGGAGCCGGAGATCGAGCGTTACGTCGCCCGCTGGGAGGACCGGCGGGTGGTGGTCGCACGCGAGGACGAGACCGGCGCGAGCGAGCCGTCCCGGCCCGTCCGGATCAGGGGGCTGGGATGAGCGGGAGGGCTCAGTAGCGGCCCTCGAACCACGCGCGTACGGCCACGCTGTGCAGCGGGAAGGCGAGTTCCTCGGGGCGGCGCAGCAGGTGCCAGCCCTCCGTCTCGTCCGTGGCGCCCGACGGCGGGAGGCCTTCGGCCGGGCGTTCCGGGAGGAGGCCGAACAGCAGCAGGTGTCCGTCGGGTGAGCTCATGGCGTCGACGAGCCGTACGTCGCGGGCGGCCGCGTCGATGCCCGTCTCCTCCTTGAGCTCACGGACGACGGCGTGCCGCCAGTCCTCGCGGTCGTCGACGTAGCCCCCGGGCAGCGCGGTGCCGCCGCGCGCGGGGGCCACGGTGCGGGTGATGACGACCAGGGCGGTGCCCTTCGTGTCGTAGACGGGCTGAAGGGCGATCGCCACCGGCAGCGGGTTGCGGTAGGCGACGTGGCCGCAGGCCGGGCAGGTGCGGGGCCAGCCGGAGATTCTCTCTCCGTAGGCCGCTCCGCAGCTCGAACAGTGCGAGTCCGGAGCGGAGTTGGCAATTGGGTGCTGATTTTCGGACACGCGCGGACTTTATCCGATCGGGAGTACGACGTCTTACGGTCAGGGGAACGCCTCCTTCCGGAAGTGAACCGACAGATGGCGGCCCCGGAACCGAAACCGGGCGGGGCGGCCAGGGGGCGCCGACGCGGCCTGCCCAAACCCGGTCGCCCGTGGCACACTTCTGACGTTCCGTCAGATCTGGTGTCCTGGAGGAGCTTTGTCGCGCACACGCACGCCGGCGGTCGACGGCTGGTTCACGGGCGAGGGGGACGGATTCCGGCTGCTGGGGACCCGCTGTGCGGCCTGCGCCTCGGTCTTCTTCCCGCGTGAGGACGTCCACTGCCGCAACCCCGGCTGCGCGGGCGGCGACCTGGAGGAGGTCCCGCTCTCCCGGCGCGGACGGATCTGGTCGTACACCGACAGCAGATACCGTCCTCCGTCACCCTATGTGAGCGATCCGGAACTTCCGTGGGAGCCGTACGCGTTGATCGCTGTGGAGCTGGAGTCCGAGCGGATCGTGGTGCTGGGACAGGCGGTTCCCGGAATCACCGTCGCCGATCTGGCGGTGGGCATGGAGGCCGAGGTCGTCCCCGGAGTCCTGGGCGAGGACGCGGAGACGACCTGGACGACCTGGCACTGGCGGCCGACGGGGGTGACGGCATGACGGCGGACGTGGCGGTGCTCGGCGCGGGCATGCACCCCTGGGGCAAGTGGGGGCGGAGCTTCGTCGAGTACGGGACGGCAGCGGCCCGCGCGGCGCTCGCGGACGCCGGACTCGGATGGCGGGACATCGGCTCGGTCGTGGGCGCGGACACGGTGCGTGGCGGCTATCCCGGCTATGTGGCGGGCGCGACCTTCGCGAAGGCGCTGGGCTGGCAGGGGGCAAGGGTCGCGAGCGTGTACGCGGCGTGCGCGTCCGGGGCCCAGGCGGTCGCCGCGGCGAGGGCACAGATCCTGGCGGGCCTCGCGGACGTGGTGCTGGTGGTGGGTGCGGACGCGGCCCCCAAGGGCTTCTTCCGGCCCGCCGGAGGGGACCGGCCCGACGATCCCGACTGGCTGCGCTTCCGGCTGCTGGGGGCGACGAATCCGACGTACTTCGGGCTGTACGCGCGCCGCCGGATGGCGGTGTTCGGGGACACCCCCGAGGACTTCGCCCTGGTCAAGGTGAAGAACGCGGCTATGGGAGCGCTCAATCCGTACGCCCGCTACCGCAAGCGGGTCACCGCCGAGGAGGTCGCCGCCTCCCAGGTGGTCGCCGATCCGCTGCGGCTGCTGGACATCTGCGCCACCTCCGACGGCGGGGCCGCGCTGGTGCTGTCCAGCCTGGAGTTCGCGCGCCGGCACGGGGAGGCACGGCCGGTGCGGATCCGCGCGGTGTCCACGGTCACGCCCCGCTACCCGAGCACGGTGCTGGACCTGCCGGACATCGCCACGGACTCCGCGGCGGCGGTGGAGCCACCCCCGGAGCCGTTCCGGGCCTCGATCGCGCGGGCCGCCTACGAGGAGGCGGGCATCGGCCCCGAGGAGCTGTCCCTCGCCGAGGTGTACGACCTGTCCACCGCGCTGGAGTTGCAGTGGTACGAGGATCTCGGGCTGTGCGCCGAGGGCGAGGCGGCGAAGCTGCTGCGCGAGGGAGCGACGTCCCCGGGCGGCCGCATACCGGTCAATGCCAGCGGGGGGCTCGCGTCCTTCGGGGAGGCGGTGCCGGCCCAGGCGATCGCCCAGGTCTGCGAGCTGACCTGGCAGTTGCGGGAGGCGGCGGGCGACCGTCAGGTGGCGCACGCGCGCGTGGGGATCACGGCCAACCAGGGGCTGTTCGGGCACGGCTCGTCCGTGATAGCGGTGCGCTGACGGGACGGGTGTGACAGCAGAGGGTGCATACCCTGTGTGACCACCCCGAAATGGTGCGTGAACGTCTCATGAACTGCCCCTGGGCGTGCGCCGGTGGCGTCATCATGCTCCCGTGCGCACCTGGACGGATGCTCTCCGTTTCGCCTTCCAGCCGGTGGTCAATCTGACGACCGGCGGGATCGCCGCACTGGAGATCCTCGCCCGCCCCGAGACCGGCGACATCCTCGGCGAAGCCCGACGGAATCCCGAACTCGACGGCAATCTGGCGGTGTTGGCCCTCCGCGCGGCGGCCCGCAAGGAGACTCTGCTGCCGCTGCACATCAACGTCTTCGCGGCCACCCTCGCCGACCTGGGCGGCATCGGACGGCTGCCCGAGGCCGTACGCGAGGCCGGACGGATGCCCTGGGAGGTCACCCTGGACATCGTCCCGCCGTACACGCACGTGCCGCAGCAGGCCCTGCTGGAGGCCGTGGCGGTGCTGCGCGGCCAGGGTTTCCGGATCAGCGCGGACGGCATCGGGGACGGGGACGTGCCGCTGCGGCTGCTCACCGACCTCTCCCCCGATCTGGTCAAGCTCGACGCCTCGCTGCTCCCCCGGCCGGCCGCGATGCGGGCCATGCGGACCCTGTGCGAGGAACTGGGCGCCCTGGTGGCCGTGGAAGGCGTGGAGACCGAACTCCAGCACGCGGCCGCGCTGTCGGCCGGGGCGCAGCTGGCCCAGGGCGAGCTGTTCGCGCCACCGGCCCGGATCCCGGTCGCGGAGGTATACGTTCCGCCGCCCTCCCCCGCCGTCGTACCGCCACCGCGCTCCGGACCGTCCGTGCGCGAGTTCATCCGGCCCGCCGCGCTCCTGCCGGTCACCGCGTCCGCGTTGCAGGTGCGGGCGCTGCTGACCGGCGCCCCGGACGTCTCCGGCGTGCTCCTGGTGGACCAGACCGGCGCCCCCGTCCGGTCGGTGCACCGCTCCCGCTTCCTGCTGTCGATGTCCGGCCGCTACGGGCACGCCCTGTACGCGGACCGCCCGGCCTTCAAGCTGGGCGACGCACCGCGCACCGTCGGCATTGACGCAACCGCCTGGGAGGTGCTGGACGTGGTGGCCGTCGGCGGCCCGGACCGTACCTCGGACGATGTGACGGTCGTCGACCGGTTCGGGCGCTGCGTGGGCGTCGTACGCCTCGCCGACCTGGTACGGGCGCTCGCCGAGACCCGGGTCGAGGAGGCGGCCGGGCTCAACCCGCTGACACGGCTGCCCGGTTCGGACGCGATCACCGGCGAGGTGGACCGGTGGCTCGCGGACGGCCGTGTCTTCGCGCTGAGCTGGCTGGACATCGACCACTTCAAGCAGGTGAACGACGGTGTCGGGTTCGCCGCGGGCGACGAGCTGATCCGTTCGGTGGGGCGAGCGCTGCAGGAGGCCGCCGTCGGGCACGCGCGCGTGGGGCACATCGGCGGGGACGACTTCCTGGTGCTCGCCGACGAGGCGGGGCTCGATCAGGTCGCCGCCCTGCTCGACGCGCCCTGGTCCGCGGGCGGGCGTCCCGTCACGCTGTCCCTGGCCACCGTCGTGTGCGGCCCTGGCAGTGTGTCCGACCACCGGCAGGCGGCCGCCTGTCTGGCACCGCTCAAGAAGGCCGCCAAGGCGCTCAGCGGGGCGAGTTGGGTGCTGGGGCGGGCGGGGCTGCCCGGGCACGAGATCCGGCGCGGCTCGAACGCGTACCCGACCCAGGCCGGGTACGCGGCGGTGGAGCCGTGACAGCTGCTTTCCGGCGGGTTGCCTGTCATCGTTGCCGTCGGCGACCTTGACGCCCCCTGAGTGCCGGTGAAAACTTCCGGTGTCGGTCGACATCGCCGTACATTCTCGGCGTATTCAGGCACTGCGCCATGGGCCGCTCCTGTCTCGAGGCTCTTTCCCCATGGGCGATTCGGCCGCGACGGCACGCTCGTCATGGACGCCGGGCGGGGCGCGGGACCTTCCCTGCCTTCGGCTGACGTCGCCAAGGGAACCGTTCCTGCTCAATGCGCCGGGGTCGATCCCCCGGCCAGCGCCCTAGGAGCCGCCATGAGCAACGGAGACATCTTCGTCGGCGAAGTCATCGGCACGGCCATTCTGATCCTCTTCGGCGCCGGTGTCTGCGCCGCGGTCACCCTCAGACACTCCAAGGCCCGGGCCGCGGGGTGGGTGGTGATCGCGTTCGGCTGGGGATTCGGCGTGCTCGCCGGCGCCTACACCGCCGCTCCCCTCTCCGGCGGGCAGCTGAACCCCGCCGTCACCATCGGCATCGCCGTCGACACCGGCGAGTGGGGCAAGGTCTGGGTGTATCTGCTCGGGCAGTTCGTCGGCGCGATGCTCGGGGCCGTGCTGACCTACCTGGTCTACCTGGCCCAGTTCCAGGCCAACGTGCGCGACGAGGAGTCGGGAGAGGAGCCGACGCCGACGCTCGGCATCTTCTCCACCATCCCGGAGATCCGGAACCCGCTCGCCAACCTGATCACCGAGATCATCGCGACCATCGCGCTCGTCCTGCCGATCCTCGCGTTCGGACTGACCAAGGGGCTCGGCGAGTCCGGCACCACTGTGCTGATCGTCTCGCTGCTCGTCGTCGGCATCGGGCTGTCGCTCGGCGGCCCCACCGGCTACGCCATCAACCCGACGCGCGACCTCGGCCCGCGGATCGTGCACACCTTCCTGCCGATCCCCAACAAGGGCACCTCGGACTGGGGTTACGCCTGGATCCCGGTCGCCGGCCCCCTGATCGGCGGGGCGCTCGCGGGCCTCATCTACAACGTGGCCTTCTGACGCGGCGCGGCCGTCCCGGCCCGCGCGATCGATCCTCCGACCCGACGCGGCCCTCCGACCCGACGGGACCTTCAGGTACGAAGCGGCCCTCCGACCGGACGCGGCCCTCCCACCCACGCAGCCTTCCGACCCAGCGACCAAGGGGTAGCCATGACGGACACCGCCGAGAAGTACGTCGCCGCAATCGACCAGGGCACCACGTCGAGCCGCTGCATCATCTTCGACCACTCCGGCGCGATCGTCGCCGTCGACCAGCGCGAGCACCGCCAGATCTTCCCCAAGCCGGGCTGGGTGGAACACGACGCCACCGAGATCTGGTCCAAGGTGCAGGCCGTGGTGGCCGGGGCGCTCGCCAACGCGGGGCTGCGCCCCGACCAGCTGAGCGCGCTGGGCATCACCAACCAGCGCGAGACGACCGTCCTGTGGGACCGCGCCACCGGCAAGCCCGTGCACAACGCCATCGTCTGGCAGGACACCCGCACCGCGGCCCTGTGCCGCGAACTCGGCGGCAGCGACGGCCAGGACCGCTTCCGCGAACAGACCGGGCTGCCCCTGGCCAGTTACTTCTCCGGACCCAAGGCGGCCTGGCTGCTGGACAACGTGCCCGGGCTCCGGGACCGGGCCGAGCGCGGCGAGATCGCCTTCGGGACCATCGACTCCTGGCTGATCTGGAACCTCACCGGCGGCACCGACGGCGGCCGGCACGTCACCGACGTCACCAACGCCGGGCGCACCATGCTGATGAACCTGGAAACCCTCCAGTGGGACCCCGCCATCCTCGCCGCGATGAACGTCCCCCAGGCGATCCTGCCCGAGATCAGGTCGTCCGCCGAGGTCTACGGCACCGCAGTCGGCCAGCTCGCCGGGGTGCCGGTGGCGTCCGCGCTGGGCGACCAGCAGGCGGCGGTCTTCGGGCAGGCCTGCTACGACGTCGGCACGGCGAAGAACACCTACGGGACGGGCAGTTTCCTGCTGCTCAACACCGGCAACCGGCCGGTGCCGTCCAAGAGCGGGCTGCTGACGACGATGGGATACCGGATCGGCACCGAGGCGCCGGTCTACTGCCTGGAGGGTTCGATCGCCATAACGGGCGCGCTCGTCCAGTGGTTCCGCGACCAGCTCGGCATCATCCGCACCGCCGACGAGATCGAGACACTGGCGGCGAGCGTCGACGACAACGGCGGCGCCTACATCGTGCCCGCCTTCTCCGGCCTGTTCGCTCCCTACTGGCGCTCCGACGCGCGCGGGGTCGTCACCGGGCTGACCCGGTACGTCACCAAGGCGCACCTCGCCCGCGCGGTCCTGGAGGCGACGAGCTGGCAGACGCGGGAGGTCGTGGACGCCATGTACCAGGACTCCGGGGTGCCGATCACCACCCTGAAGGTGGACGGCGGCATGACGAAGAACAACCTCCTGATGCAGCACCAGGCCGACGTCCTCGGGGTACCGGTGATCCGGCCCCGGGTCTCCGAGACGACCTGTCTGGGCGCCGCCTACGCGGCCGGCCTGGCCACCGGCGTGTGGAACGACCTGGACGAACTCAGGTCGCACTGGCAGAAGGACGCGGAGTGGACGCCCACCATGGCGGCGTCGGTGCGCGACCGCGAGTACGCGAACTGGCGCAAGGCGGTGGAGAAGAGCTTCGGCTGGCTGGAGGACGGCGAGTAGCCCCCTGGACCACGGCCCGTACCCCGGTCGGCGGGGGTACGGGCCGTGCCGCCGCCGTTCAGGTGGTGACGGCCTGCCGGTGGCCCGCCGCGTACGCCATCGCGTGCCGGACGACGCCGATGAGCACCTCCTTGACCGACTCGCGGTCCCGGGCGTCGCAGAGCACAACGGGCACGTCCGGGTCCAGGTCGAGGGCCTTGCGCACCGACTCCACCGGGTAACGGGCCGCGTCCTCGAAGCAGTTGACGCCGACGAGGAAGGGTATGGAACGCCGCTCGAAGTAGTCGACGGCGGCGAAGCAGTCCTCCAGCCGGCGCGTGTCGGCGAGCACGACGGCTCCCAGCGCGCCCTCGGCCAGCTCGTCCCACATGAACCAGAACCGTTCCTGCCCGGGCGTGCCGAACAGATACAGCACCAGGTCCTCGCGCAGGGTGATGCGGCCGAAGTCCATGGCGACGGTGGTGGTGTGCTTGCCCTCGACGCCGGAGGTGTCGTCGACCGGTCGCCCGGCCTCGGTGAGCAGCTCCTCGGTGCGCAACGGCCGGATCTCGCTGACCGCGCCGACCAGGGTCGTCTTGCCCACGCCGAAGCCGCCGGCCACGAGGATCTTGAGCGTGACGGGCTCGACCGGGGGCTTGCCGCGCTCAGATCGCCCGAAGATCATCGTTTTCTTCTCCTGCTTGATGAAGTCGCTGATGGGGGGGTCATTGATGGGCTCGGGTGCCGGGTGACGGGCGTCCGTATCCGCCGCCGCCCGGGGTTTCGACGACGAGTACGTCGTCGGGGCCTACGTCCGCGGCATCGCTGCCGCCGAGTTCGGTGACCGTGCCGTCGGCCCGCTCCACCCGGTTGGCGCCGAGTGCGCCGGGTTCGCCGCCGGCCATGCCGTACGGCGGCACGCGGCGGTGCTGGGAGAGGGTGGAGACGGTCATGGGTTCGAGGAAGCGGACGCGGCGGACCGCGCCGTCCCCGCCGTGCCAGCGGCCCGCGCCGCCACTGCCCGCCCGTACGGCGAACTCGTCGAGGCGGACGGGCAGCCGCCACTCCAGGACTTCCGGGTCGGTGAGCCGGGAGTTGGTCATGTGGGTCTGTACGACGCTCGCACCGTGGAAGCCGTCACCGGCTCCGGAACCGGAGGCGACGGTCTCGTAGTACTGGTGGCGTTCGTTGCCGAAGGTGACGTTGTTCATGGTCCCGGAGCCCTCGGCCTGGACGCCGAGCGCCGCATAGAGGGCACCGGTGATGGCCTGGGAGGTCTCGACGTTGCCCGCGACGACGGCGGCCGGCGGCTCGGGGGCGAGCATCGAACCCGGCGGCACAACGATGTCGAGCGGGCGCAGGCAGCCGTCGTTGAGCGGGATGTCGTCGGCGACGAGGGTGCGGAAGACGTACAGCACGGCCGCGTTGACGACGGCGAACGGGGCGTTGAAGTTGGTGGCGAGCTGGGCGGAGGTGCCGGTGAAGTCGACGGTCGCACGCCGGTTGGCGCGGTCCACGCGCACGCGTACCCGGATGACGGCGCCGGAGTCGGTCTCGTAGGCGTACGCGCCGTCGTCGAGGGCGTCGATCACCCGGCGGACCGCCTCCTCGGCGTTGTCCTGGACGTGCCGCATGTAGGCCTGGACGACGTCCAGGCCGAACTCCTCGATCATCCTGCCGACTTCGTCGACGCCCTTGCGGTTGGCGGCGATCTGGGCGCGCAGGTCGGCGAGGTTGGTGGGGATGTTGCGGGAGGGATAGCGGGCCTCGGCCAGCAACCGGTGCGTCTCGGCCTCCCGGAACCGGCCGTTCTCGGCGAGCAGCCAGTTGTCGAAGAGGACGCCCTCCTCGTCGATGGTGCGGCTGTTCGCCGGCATCGAGCCCGGGGCGATGCCACCGATCTCGGCGTGGTGGCCGCGGGAGGCGACGTAGAAGAGGATCTCCGGAGCCCGGCCGGGGTCACCGTCCGTGTCCGCCGTGCGGTCGGTGTCGAAGACCGGCGTGATGACCGTGACGTCGGGCAGGTGGGTGCCGCCGTGGTAGGGGTCGTTGACGGCGTAGGTGTCGCCGGGGCGCATCGAGGTGCCGCGGCGGCGGATGACCTCTTTGACGCTGGTGCCCATGGAGCCCAGGTGGACGGGGATGTGCGGGGCGTTGGCCACCAGGTTCCCGTCCGGGTCGAACAGGGCGCAGGAGAAGTCCAGACGCTCCTTGATGTTGACGGACTGGGCCGTCGACTCCAGGCGGGCGCCCATCTGTTCGGCGATCGACATGAAGAGGTTGTTGAAGACCTCGAGCAGAACCGGGTCGGCTTTCGTGTCGAGATCGGAACTCTGCGTGACCGTCGCGCGTTCCATGACCAGATGCCCGTCTTCGGTCGCCGCGGCCCGCCAGCCGTCGTCGACGACGGTCGTGGCACTGGCCTCGGTGACGATCGCCGGGCCGGTGACGGTTTCGCCGGGAGGCAGGTCCTCGCGGCGGTGCAGGGGTACGACGCGCCAGGCGCCGCCGGTGTGGAGGCGGACGGTCTCCGGGGCGGCGGGAGTGCCCTCGTAAGGGGCGAGGGCGGAGAGATCGGGGGGTTGGGTGATGCCGGTGGCTTCCACGGAGAGGGCTTCGACGACGACCGGGCGGTCGAGCGTGAAGGAGTACGTGGCGCGATGACGTTCCTCGAAGGCGTGTTTCATCGTGTCGGGCTCGGTGAGCTCGACGGTCAGGGTGGTGTCGGTGCCGTCGTAGCGGAGCTGGGCGCGGCGGGTGACTTCGACGCGGTCCTCGGGGACGTCCTCGGCGAGGAGTTCGGCGCGGGCCGCGGCCTCCAGGTCGTCGGCGGTCTTGCGGATGCCGGCCATGGCGGCGGGCTCCAGGGGGGCCTCGACGGACTGCTCGCGCATGGCGGTGGTGTCGGCGAGCCCGATGCCGAGCGCGGACAGGACCCCCGCCATGGGCGGCACCAGGACGGTGCGGATGCCGAGCGAGTCGGCGACCATGCACGCGTGCTGCCCGCCGGCCCCGCCGAAGGTGGTGAGGGCGTAGCGGGTGACGTCGTGGCCCTTCTGGACGGAGATCCGCTTCACGGCGTTGGCGATGTTGGCCACGGCGATGCTCAGGTAGCCCTCGGCGACCTGTTCGGGGGTGCGGTCGTCGCCGGTCTGCTCGCGGATCTCCCGGGCGAGCCCGGCGAAGCGGTCGCGGACCAGGGCGGCGTCGAGGGGCTGGTCCCCGCCCGGTCCGAACACCTGGGGGAAGTGGGCCGGCTGGATCCGGCCGAGCATGACGTTGGCGTCGGTGACGGCGAGCGGGCCGCCGCCCCGGTAGCAGGCCGGGCCGGGGTCGGCGCCGGCCGAGTCCGGGCCGACGCGGTAGCGGGAGCCGTCGAAGTGCAGCACCGAGCCGCCGCCCGCGGCGACGGTGTGGATGTCCAGCATGGGAGCGCGCAGCCGGACGCCGGCGATCTGCGTGGTGAAGACCCGTTCGTAGCCGCCCGCGAAGTGGGAGACGTCGGTGGAGGTGCCGCCCATGTCGAAGCCGATGACCCGGTCGAAGCCGGCCAGCTGCGACATCCGGGCCATGCCGACGATCCCGCCGGCCGGACCGGAGAGCACGGCGTCCTTGCCGCGGAACTGCCCGGCCTCGGCGAGCCCGCCGTTGGACTGCATGAACATCAGCCGCACGCCTTCGAGCTCGTCGGCGACATGGCGGACGTAGCGGCGCAGCACGGGCGACAGGTAGGCATCGACGACGGCGGTGTCGCCGCGCGGGACCAGCTTCATCAGCGGGCTGACCTCGCTGGACAGCGAGATCTGCGGGAAGCCGGTGCGGGCGGCCAGCTCGCCGATCGCCTGCTCGTGGGCGGGGTACAGGTGGCTGTGCATGCAGACGACGGCGACGGCGCGGATCCCGTCGTCGTACGCCTCCTGGAGCGGGCCCGCCAGGGCGTCCAGGTCGGGTGCGCGCAGCACGGTGCCGTCGGCGGCGACGCGCTCGTCGGCCTCGACGACCCGTTCGTACAGCAGCTCGGGCAGGTCGATGCGGCGGGCGAAGATGCGGGGGCGGTTCTGGTAGGCGATGCGCAGGGCGTCGCGGAAGCCGCGGGTGATGACGAGGAGGGTGCGCTCGCCCTTGCGTTCGAGAAGGGCGTTGGTTGCGACCGTGGTGCCCATCCGGACGGCGTCGACGGGGGCGCCGGAGCCTTCCAGAAGCGCGCGTACCGCGGCCACGGCGGCGTCGGTGTATCGCGCGGGGCTGTCGGAGAGCAGCTTGTGGGTGAGCAGCCGGCCGTCCGGGCGCCGTGCGACGACGTCGGTGAACGTACCGCCACGGTCGACCCAGAACTGCCAGCCTGTCACGTCACTACTCCGCTTCCGCGCCGGTCACAGCGCCCGGAGGCCGTTGATCACGTCGCGCAGAATACTCTCGTCCACCAGCTCTGCCGGGGGTACCGGCCGGTTGACATGGACGAGTTCCCCGTCGACGAGGTCGCCGATGAGGACCCGGACCACTCCGACGGGGAGGTCGAGTTCCGAAGCCAGCTCGGCGACCGACTGCGGGGCGTCGCGGCAGAGCTCGACGATGTCCACGTGTTCCGGGGACAGCGTCCGGTCGTCGTCCGGGTCGTCCACGTGCGGCTCCGTGACGACCACCGCGATCAGGTCGAGCCGGTGCTGGGCCGCACTGGTGGTGCGGCCCCGTGTCATGGCGTACGGACGGACGACCGGTCCGGCCTCGTCGTCGAACCAGTGACTTCTTCCCTGACCGTCTCCGCTCATGTCATCCCACTACCCGCCCGAGGACAGATCGGTGCGCGGAGCGGACCCCAGATGTACACCGACCCTCTTGACCAGGAGCGTCATCTCGTAAGCGACCTGGCCGACGTCGGAGTCGGCGTCGGAGAGGACGGCGAGGCAGCTGCCGTCGCCGGCGGCCGTGACGAACAGGAAGGCGTCATCGAGCTCGACCACGGTCTGCCGGACACTGCCCGCCTCGAAGTGCCGGCCCACGCCCTTGGCGAGGCTGTGGAAGCCGGAGGCCACGGCGGCCAGGTGCTCGCTGTCCTCTCTGGTGAGGTCCTTGGACACGCCGGTGGGCAGGCCGTCGCCGGAGAGCACGACGGCCTTGTGGATGCTGGCGACCCGGTCCACCAGGTCGTCCAGCAGCCAGTTCAGCTCGCCCTTGTTCGTCGCCGTGTGGCCGGTCGCCTTCGGATCGGTCATCGACCGTCCCCCTTAGTCGTTCCTTGTGCTCTGCTGTCCCAGGAGCCTTCGCTCTCGGCGTTCTCGGCACGGCCGCGCTGCCAGCCGCGCTGGAGCGAGCCCATGCGGCTGCGGACCTCGTCGGCGTCGCGCTCGACGGGTTCCGGCTCGCGCGCGGTGGATGATGCGGGTTCCTGTCGCAGCTGTGGGGCCAGGTTGGCCTGCCGTACCCGCTTGGGCAGCGGCCGGGTGCCGGACGCGGCCTCCGGGGGTGTGCTGCCGAGGGGCGGGACGGAGTCTTCGGTGCCGCTGCCGGGGGCGGTCGCGGCGCGGCGGGACCGCCGGGGCAGGGCGGGGGGCCCGGAGGGTTCGTCCGGGCCGCCGGCCTGGGGCGCCGTCCGTTCCTCGGTGCGGTCGGCCGAGCCGATGGCGCGGGGCGAGGAAGGGTCGGTGCGGCGGCGGGAGGGCAGCGGGGCGAGTCCGCCGGGTTCGAGGCGGCCCTGGTCCGCCTGGTCCCGCTCGTCCGGGTCGACGCGGCGGGAGCGCTGCTCGGTGACCGGCTTGCCGTGCGAGCTGACCAGCTTGGGCGTACGCCGTCCGGGCAGCGGCACGGGGCCGCCGGGGTGCTCGTCGCCGAAGCGGTCGGCGGTCTCGCGGGCCGGGTGAGGGAGCTCGGTCACGGCGGGCGTGGGGTCGCCGTCGGCGGGGGCGACGGAGCGGCGGGGGCGGAACAGGCCGCCGCGCTCGCTGTCGTCGTCGGTGAGGGCGCCCGGGAAGTCGTCCAGCGCGTCCAGGTCGACGGGTGCCTCCAGCTCGACCGGGCCGTCCAGGAGTGCAGCCGGCAGTCCGGGCCGCTGTCCCGGCACGTGGGCCAGGGAGGTGGCGCGGCTCTCCTCGGGTTCGGCCTCCCTGGCCGGCCGGCTGCGGTCGAGGCGGAAGCCGACGCCGTTGGTGTCGGGGACGTCGTCGGTCAGCAGCACGTCGGGGATGAAGACGACGGCGGTGGTGCCGCCGTAGGGGGACGGCTGGAGCGAGACGCGGACGTTCTGGCGCTGGGCGAGGCGGCTGACCACGAACAGGCCGAGCCGGTCGGTGTCGGAGAGCTCGAACTCGGGCGTCTCGGCGAGCCGCAGGTTGGCGTCCAGGAGCGCCTCGGCCGCCATGCCGAGACCGCGGTCGTGAATCTCCAGGGTGAAGCCGTTGGCGACGCGTTCGCCGAGGACCTGCACGGCGGTGTGCGGCGGCGAGAACACCGTGGCGTTCTCCAGGAGTTCGGCCACGAGGTGGGTGAGGTCGGCGACGGCGGGGCCGGTGACGGCGACGCGGGGCAGCCGGCGGACCTCGATGCGCTCGTAGTCCTCGACCTCGGCCACGGCGGCGCGCACCACGTCCATCAGCTGGACGGGCCGGCGCCACTGCCGCGAGGGGGCGGCACCGGAGAGGATGACCAGGCCCTCGGCGTGCCGGCGCATACGGGTGGTGAGGTGGTCGAGGCGGAAGAGGTCGGCGAGTTCGTCGGTGTCCTCGGTCCTGCGTTCCATGGTGTCGAGCAGGGTGAGCTGCTTGTGCAGCAGGACCTGGCTGCGGCGGGCGAGGTTCACGAAGACCTCGGAGACTCCGGCGCGCAGTTCGGCCTGCTTGACGGCGGCCTCCACGGCGGCGCGCTGCAGGGTGTTGAGGGCCTGGCCGACCTCGCCGATCTCGTTCCTGTCGTACTCCAGGCGCGGGACCTCGGTCTCCACGTCGACCTGTTCGCCCGCGGACAGCCGGCGCATCACGCTCGGCAGCCGGACCCCGGACGCCTCGTGCGCCTCCTGGCGCAGCAGCCGCAGGTCGCGGATGAGGCTGCGGCCGACCCGGACCGACATGACCAGCGAGAACAGCACGGCGGCCAGGCCGAGGACACCGACGACGGCCGCCTGGACGAACTCGCTGACCGCGACGGGCCGGATGCGGTCCTCGAAGCGGTCGCCGACCTGGTCGTCGAGAGTGCGCAGTTCGCCGAGCACATTGCCCGCGGTGGTGTCCCAGCTCTTCGCGCCGACGTCGTTCGGCATGCCGGATCCGGCGGCGACGACGGACCTCTCGGCGGCCAGCAGCGGGGCGGTGGTGGCGCTCTTCCAGAAGCGGTCGAAGCGGTCGCGTTCGCCGGCCGGCAGCAGCGGGAGGCTGATGTCGTAGAGGAGGGTGCGCTGGGCTATGAGGTCGGAGATCTCGCGGGTCTCCTCCCGGGAGACCTTCCCGACCACCAGAGCGGAGCCGAGGAGGGCGTCCTCACGGGAGACGAGCTCCCGGGCGCGGGTGATGTTGACGAGGGCGCGGGCCTCCTTGTCGATCCCGACATCGTCGGTGCCGTCGAGGGAACCGAGCAGCGTGTAACAGGGGTCGACGACGGCGTTGTAGAGGGCGAGGGCCTGGGCACGGTCCACGGTGCCCTGCTCGACGCTGCGGCGCAGCGGGTCGATGCCGTCGAGGCCGTCGAGTTCGGCGGTGAGGTGTTCGCTGTCGTCGGCGTCCAGGCCGTCGCGTACCTGCTGTTCCCCGGCGTTCCTGCGGAGCTTGGCCACGGTGTCGTCGGTGGCGGCGCGCGTGCGGTTCAGGGCGGTGAGCGCGTCGGACGCCCGCGGGTCGGCGAGGTAGACCAGGGTCTGCCGGCGTTCCTGCTGGAGAGCGCGGACCGCGTCCTCGGTGGGGTATCCGATGTCCTCGACGAGCGACGACACCTGGAAGACGTGGGTGACCACGCGTCCCGTGAGCACGGCCGCGAAGCCCCAGACGGCCGTCAGGGACACCAGCGGCACGAGAAGCAGCGCCACGATCTTCCGGCGGATCGACTTCCCGCGAAAGCGCATGGCCTCCCCCAGCTCGACCCCCACGGTCCGGGGGTACACATGTACGTCAACAAACGGCGCGAGCCTACTACCGTCACAGGGATAACTCGAAGAACTGTCCGGACGGTGAACTTCCGCCCCGATACCCGAACATGACCGACAGACAGGACGAGTTGTCCGGGCATTGCGGGAGATTGCCACCGCGATCGCGTCGACTTCACGCGAGTGGGGCGGGAACGGCACGAAGGATCAGTTGGCCGGAATTTTTCCCTGGTCGGGAATCATCGGGCGAGTTCGTTCGTCCTTGTAGACGGGTGATGAGTGCGGATTCGGCCACAGGAGCCGCATCTCGGATCCGGGCGGCGTAAAACAGCGCAAGCCGGGCAGCCACTGGGGAGCCGGGGTCGTCGGACACCGGTGCGAGGGCTTGCCGGCGGTGGGGAGTGACACGTTGATGGGGACGGCTGAGCGGCGCCTGGCGCCCGAGGACGGCGCGGCCACGCACTCGACGGTGCGGCAACAGCAGGTGCAGTACCGGGCGTTGTGGGTCGAGGAGCCTGCCAAGCGGTACCGGATGCCCGATCCTGTGCGGACGGCGGCGGTGCGAGCGGTGATCATCATCGCGGTCACGCTGACACTGGCCATGGTGGCGTTCTTCTGCACGATGGCGGAGTCCTGGCTGGCGTTCCCGATGGTGATCAGCAGTGTGGCGAGCACGGTGGTGGCCACCTGGAGTGCGGTCGACGTCCTGGTGACCCGTCAGGTGTGGAATCAGCGCTACGGCGTGCTCTCGGAGCCGAGCAGCACGGCCCGCACGCTCCGCCGCGAGCGGCGCGCGGCCCGGCGGCAGGAGCGGGCCGCCGAGCGCGAACAGGAGCGGATACGGCGGCGGGGCGGCAAGGCCGGGCAGCTGACGCACCCCTGACACACCCTCTGAAGACGCCGTGTCCCGTGCCGTACGGGGACCGTCCGTCAGGCTGACGGCTTCTTGAACATCCGCGTCGCGGTGATCTCGCTGTGCACGGCCTCTCCCGTCTGCGGCTGCTGCGGCAGCCCGGGCCGGAGATGTTCCTCCACGCTGATGTATTTGAGTCCGGCCCGCAGGTCCGCGTCGTTCCGCAACCGGATGACCAGCGGGAACTCGGCCAGTGCGGTCGTGTCGAACAGCCCGGTCGTGTACAGCAGTTGCACGCCCAGCGCATCCGACACGGCTCGCTGGAGCTCCAGCAGGTAGGTCGCGTTGGCGCGACCGATGGGGTTGTCGAGGAACAGCGTCCCCGCGTGCCGGTGCTTGTCCCGCCCCCGGTCGTTGGACCGCAGTGCGGCCATCGTGCAGTACAGGGCGATGGCCGCGGTCAGCAGCTGCCCACCGGAGAACACGTCCCCCATCTGCCCCACCGGCACCCGCTCGGCGCGCAGCACCGCGTCCGGCTTGAGGATCTCGACGGCGACACCCCTCGGCTGCAGAGCGGCCGCGACTCCCCGCAGCAGCAGGGACATTCCGTCCCGCCGCAGATCGGAGTTCTTCTTCACGGCGGCCCGGGTCGCCTCGTCGACGACCTCGCCGAGCCGCTCGGTGAGTGTGGCCTGGTCGGGCTCCTCGAAGCGGATGCGGAGGAACTCCTGCCCGGACCACTCGCCGAGCCCCTCGGGCAGCCGGGAGAGCCGCTGGGCGGAGCGCAGGGTCGCCAGCGCCGACTCGACGAGCCCCCGCAGCCGGTCCACGATCGAGTCCCGGTTCCGCTCCAGCTGGGCGAGTTCGTCGGTCAGCACCCGCAGCCGCGGCGCGAAGGCGTCCGCCCACTTCTGGGCGTGCTCGGGCAGTGCGGAGGCGGGCAGTTCCCGGATCTGCTGGCGCGCGGGGGTCCGCACCGCCTCGTACCGGGTGGCGTTGGCATGCCGGACGAGGACGTCGCTCGCCTCACGGACGGCGGACTCGGCGGCGGACAGGTCACCCGCGCAGCCGCGCAGCGACCTGCGGGCCTCCGCGGCGGACTGCCGGGCCTCCTCCAGGCTGCCGGGGTACGGCTCGATCTCCTCCTGCTCCTCGTCGGCGGTGTGCTCGCGCAGCAGGTCGCGGAGCATGGCGGCGATCTCCTCGAAGCCGCCCGCCGCGTCCTCGGCCGCGCGGTGCGTGCCCAGCAGCTCGGCGTGCGCCTCCCGGGCCTGGGCCAGCGCCTCGGTGCGTGCGGCCAGTTCGGCCGTCGCCGTGCGCAGCAGTGCCTGGGCGTGCTCGGCGTCGCGCGGCTGCAGCTCCCCGGGCAGTTCGGTGTGCGCCTCGCCGTCCTCGGGGGCGTGCCGCTCGGCCTCGCCGCGGAGCCGCCCGAGCTGCTCGCTCGCGGTGGACATGCGGGTCTCCAGGAGCTGCACCAGTTCCTCCGCGCGGGCGGCGGCGGCCTGCCGGGAGGGCCCGTCGGAGCCGTCGGGCGACTGGAGCAGCTGCTCCGCGCGGGTGCGGACCTTGTTGCTCAGCCGTTCCAGTTCCGCGAGCGCGGCGCTCTCGTCGCTCTCCGCACGGGCCTGCTCGGCGCGCAGGTCGGCGCCGACGCCGACCTTCTCGTACACCTGCGAGGCGGCCCGGTAGGCCTCGCGCAGGGCGGGCAGCGGGGACGAGGACTCGGGGGCGTCCTCGTCGCTCTCGGGCATGTCGTCGGGGGCGCCGGCGATCTCGGAGCGCTCGGCGCGCAGCGCACGGGCGGTGCGGCGGGCGTCGTCGGCGGCGCGCTGGGCGGCGCGGCGGTCCTCGTCGGCGACACGGGCGCGTTCCAGACAGGACTGGGCACGGGCCTCCGACTCGGTGGCCTCGTCGGCGAGTTCGCGCAGCCTGACCTGCCAGCCGGCCCGCTCGCGCAGCCGGAACGCGAGGCCGGCGAGGGCATCGGCCGCGCGCCGGGCCCGCTGGGCGGCCTCCTGCCGCTCGTCGCGCACCTGCGCGTTCTCGGCGGCGGCCTCCTCGGCTTCGGCCCGCACGGTCCGGGCCTCGGCCAGCTCGGCCTCGGACTCCGCCGCGAACACCCGTGCGTCCCGGGCCTCCTGTGCCAGCTCCACGAGCCGCCCGGACGGGCAGCCGGTGCGCCAGGAGGCGAGCCGCGCGGCCAGCTCGCGGTCCTTGCCGAGCCGGGCGGCGAGCGTGCGGATCTCCTCGTCCCGCTCGGTGGCCCGCGCGCGCAGCGCCTGCCGCTCCTCGTCGGCGGCGTGCTCGTCGTGCATGGCCGGGTTCGGCGGTACGAGGAACACGTCGCCCGGGGTGGCGTCGGCGGCCGGGGTGGGCGCGAGCAGGGCGGCGGCGGTGCCGACGGCCACGGCGGAGCGGGGCAGCAGGGCCGCCTCGCTCAGCGCCTCGCGGGCGCGGGCGTGCGTGCCGGGGTCGGTGATGACGACGCCGTCGACGAGTTCGGGGCGGGCGGCCAGCACGCGCGCGTGGTCGGCGGGGTCGACGGCCTGGGCGAGGTAGCGCCAGCCGGGCAGTGCCGGGATGCCGTGCTCGCCGAGGAACTCGACGGTGGCCAGCACGTCGGGGCCCGGCGGCAGCAGTCCGCCGTCGCCGAGTGCGCCGAGGATCCGGGAGTCGTCGGCGGCGGCGGTCCGCAGCTCGAACAGCTGCCGCTCGGCGGACCCGACGGCGTCGTCCAGCAGTTCCCGCAACTCGTCCGCGAACCGGTCGAGTTCCTCGGGCACGAGGGTCGTGAGGGTGTCGTCGTCGCCCTCGTGGCGGGGCCGCGGAACGGCGGTGCGGGAGCCGGTGAGGCCCAGCAGTTCGGTGAGCCGCTCCTCCGCCGCCAGGCTCTCGGCCAGCCGCTGCTCGGCGTCGTACGTCCGCTCGGCCGCAGTCGCCGCGTCCGCGGCACGGGCGGCGGTGAGTTCGGCGCGGGACTCGGCGGAGGCCGCCTCGCGCGCGTGCTCGCCCGCTCGGCGGGAGGCCTCGCGGGCGGTGTCCCAGGCGGCCACGGCCGTCTTCTCGGCGTCGCTCGCCGCGAGGGCGGCCCGGGCCGGGTCGGCGTCCGGGGCGCTGTCGTCGAGCCAGCCCGCACGGACCGCCTCGGCGGTCTCCTGCTCGACCTCGCCGAGCCGCTGCCGGAGGTGCCCGGCCTCGCTGCGGGCGCGCTGTGCCTCGGTGGCGGCGGAGGTCGAGTCCCGGTACGCGCAGTCGCTGACCTCCTGGAGTGCGGCGGACCGCTCCTCCCCCTCGTTGGCGAGGGTCTCCGCACTCTCGGCGGCCCCGTGCAGGGCCCGGACGAGTGCGACGGCGGCCTTGGCGCGGGCGGCGAGGGCGGGCGCCGCGTCCCGCTCGGCCTCCTGGATGGCGGCGGCCACGCGCGCGACGCGGTCGGCGGCCGCGCGGTGGCGCAGCGCGGCCTCGGCAGCCTGCCAGGCCGAGTGCAGGGTGCGGGCATCGGCCAGCTCGCGCTTCTGCGCCGCGGCGGACTTCTCGCCGACGGCCAGTGCCAGGGAGGCGTGCCGGTAGGCGAGTTCGGCGGCGATCAGCGCGCTGCGCTCGCGGGCGCCCTCGGAGTGCGTGACGGCGTAGGCGGCGGCCGTGACCCGCTGGGCGAGGTCGGCGGCGCGCACCCGCTCCTGCACGCCCCGCGCGGACAACCGGCGCGCCAGCGTGCGGGTGCGGCGCTCGGCGCCCGCGTGGATGTCACGCGCGCGTGACCGAGCCTCCGCGGCCTCCACGATCCGCCCCAGCAGGTCCACCGACCCGGCGGTGAAGTCCCGTTCGGCGATCAGCTCGGCGCGCCGCCCGAGCTTGTTGCCGAAGCCGCCGACCAGGTCGGCGAGTCCGTCGGTGTCCCGGGTGTCGGTGACGGCCCGCAGCAACAGGTCCGTGAAGTCGGAGTCCTTCTTCACCGCGAACAGGCCGGCGGCCTCGCCCTCGTCGGCGTTCATCTCGCGCTGGTAGCGGAAGAGTTCGGGGTCGAGGCCGAGTTCGCCGAGGTGCTCGATCCAGCGGTCGTGGATCTCCTCCCAGTGCACCTCCAGATGCGGATAGAACTTGCCCGCCTCGGTGATGGCGTCGCGGAAGCCCTTCATGGTGCGCCGCCGCCCCTGTGCGCCGGAGGCGCCCTCGACGGGCGGCCGTACGGCGGTGGACTCGGCGACCGGCAGATTGTCCAGGGAGAGCCCCGGGCCGGGCCGGAACGAGTACCAGGCCTCGGCGAACTTCCGCGGGTCGTTGGAGACCTGCCGCCCCCGCCACTCGCTCGCCTTGCCGACGACCACGCACTCGCCGGTGAGCGTGTGCTGCCACTCCAGGGCGACATGCCCGCAGTCGTCGGCGAGCAGGAACTTGCGCAGCACACCCGAGCTCGCGCCACCGAGGGTGTTCCGGTGCCCCGGCAGCATCACCGAGAAGATCAGCTTGAGCAGCACCGACTTGCCGCCGCCGTTCTCCAGGAAGAGCACGCCGGCGGGCGCGGGCCGGCGCGGCGGCCCGACCGGCTCCTCCTCGAAGAACTCCGCCTGGGTGGGGGCGGGGTCGGGCACGGGCGCGCCGACACCCCGCAGGTCCAGCACGGTGTCGGCGTAGCGCGCACCGGCAGGCCCGATGGAGTAGAGGCGGACCCGGGACAGCTCGTACATGGCGGACTCTCGTAAGACGTGGGAAGAGGGTGGTGACGGCTCGGGAACGGCTCAGGAGTGGAACGGCAGACCGGCGTCGGCGACCAGGTCCAGGTCCTCGGTGGCGTCGGCGGGCAGCAGGCTGGCCGTGCCGTCCGTCACCGGGACGACGCCGAGCTCCAGCAGCTCGGCCATGGCGGCGCTGCCTGCCATGTCCCGCACCTGGAGCTGGTAGCGGGCCGTCGTGCGGTACGTGCCGCCCTGGTCGTCCCCGGTGCGCTGGAGGAACCCGGAGTCGGTGAGGAAGACGACCGCCTTGCCGATGATGCCGGTGGTGGAACCGGCCAGCCGGCGGGCGTCCTTGGTGGCGCCGGTCGCGCTGCGTCTGGCCCAGATCCGCCAGGCGGCCTCCAGGCCGGGCGCGTCGGTGGCCGGGTCGGTGTTCTCCCCCGCCTCCTCGGCCCGCTCCTCCAGCCTCCGGCAGGCCTGCCGGACGAAGGCGTCGACGCCGTTGACCGTGATCCGCCCGATGTAGCCGTCGTCGGCCAGGTCCTCGGGACGCGGGAACGCCAGTGCCGCGACGGCAAGGTGGGCCAGCCCGTGCAGGAACCGGTCGCTGCCGTCCGCGGACGTACGACGCGCGTAGTCGCCCATACGCACGGCGAACACCGAGTCCTCGGCGGCGGCCACGGCCATCCCCGCGCGGGGCGACACTTCAAGGACCACCAGCCCCAGCCCGGCGGCCACGGCATCGGCGAGCCGCGCGAAGGCCGGGTCCTCCCGGTACCGCCGCAGCAGCTCGGTGTACTCCTGATCGCGCGCGGGCTGCAGCTTGGGCTGCAGCCCGAAGGCGACGAGCCGAGCCGCGTCGGCGGCATCGGCGGGCGTGACGGCAGCA
Source organism: Streptomyces sp. NPDC001980 (assembly GCF_040296885.1). Classification (NCBI taxonomy): domain Bacteria; kingdom Bacillati; phylum Actinomycetota; class Actinomycetes; order Kitasatosporales; family Streptomycetaceae; genus Streptomyces; species Streptomyces sp. NPDC001980. The sequence continues at coordinate 29,579 of NZ_JBEOYD010000061.1, forward strand.
CTCGCCGACGCACCGGATGCCTCAGCCTCAACGTACTCGCTCACGACGAAAACTCCTTGATCTTGAAAACAGAGGGATGGGCGACTCCCTCAGGGGCGCGGGGATGTGGTGAATGTGCGGCTACCGCCGCGTGGGCGCGACCAGCCACGACGCATCCGCACCCGGCCCACGACATCACGCGGCCTCGGTCCGATCCGCAGCCATCCCCACCGCATCCAGCAAAGCCGTCCCGACGATCAGATCGGCACCACCGAAGCCGGGGTCGTCCAGCTGCGTGCCGTCGTCCACCGCGAACAGCAGCTTCTCCTCACCCTGCCGGTAGGCCGTGCCCACGGCCGGGCTGGCAGCGTGCACCGCCAGCAACGCGACCAGGTAGGCCAGGTCCTCGCCGCCCACGCGCCGCGCCTCCGCCAGCAGCCCCGACAACCGCCGGGGCGCGTCGGCCGGAAGGTCCAGCAGCCGCATCGCGTCGGCCAGCTGCTCCTCGCTGAACCGGCTGTCGTCCGGCGTGGCGATCAGGTCCGGCTCCGGCATCTCGGCGCCCAGGTGCTCCCGCTCCACCGGCGGCGTCAGCAGTATGTCGACAAGGTCGCCGACCCGCACCGACACCGGCGTCCGCAGCCCGGTCCCGCGCGCGAAGAACGCCCCCGTGACCCGGCTCGCCTGCTCCAGCGGCAACGGCAGCAGCGGCGCGAGGAGGTGCCCGTACAGGTCCGTCCCCGACGTCGTCATGGGCGTCGCGAACGCCTGCCGGTCCTGCTCCGCGCGGAACAGCGGCCCCGCCTCCAGCAGCCGCGACTGCAACTGGGTGTGGCGTCGGATGCAGTCCTTGACGATGTCGACGAGTTCGGCGGCGCGCCGCTTGTTCTCGGGCTCCTCGGTCTCGTCGCGGGCCTTGCGGATGTTGGTGAGGATCGCGTTCTCGTGCCGGTAGCGGTCGGCGACGTGGTCCAGGGCCTCGGCGATCAGGTCGGGGACGGCGTTGAGCCAGTCCACCGCGCGGACGTTGCGCCGGGTGGCCTCCAGGGCACGGCGCAGGCTCTCCGAGTACTGAACGGTCCGGTAGCGGGCCTGCTCCGCGGCGAGCTGGGCGTCGGCGAGCCGGCCGCGGTTGATCAGCACCTCGAGCTTGACCTCGGCGGCGATCTGGGCGCTGGTGACGTCCGTGTCGAGGGCACCGACCAGGACGTTGACCGCCTCGTCGGTGGTACGGAGGTACACCGTGCCGCCCGGGCCGGGCACCTCCTCGATCAGCTTGAAGTCGTAGTCCCGGCGGACGTACGACCCGTCCGGGGTGAAGGTGCCGTACACCGCGCGGAAGCCGCGGTCGACGCTGCCGACGTTGATCAGGTTCTCCAGGACCCAGCGGGCCACGCGCTCGTGCTCGGCGACGGGGCGGTGCGGGGTCTGGGCGGAGATGCGCGGGATCAGCCGGGCGACGATCTGCTCGTGGTCGGCACCGGTGTCGAAGTCCATGTTCAGGGTGACCAGGTCGATGGCGGAGAGGGCCACCTCGGCCATGCCGTACACCGAGTACTCGCCGGCCAGGTTCGCCTTGCGTGCGTCGAGGTCGTGCAGCGGCGCCGTGCAGGCGAGCGCGCGCAGCCGCCGCGCCAGCCCCTCGTCGGCGGCCGGGCCCGGTGCGGGGCGCGGCCCCGCGCTGAGCTGGGGCGGCACGCTGTCCGTCGATGCAGGCGAAGTCACGGTGCACAGACTAGGTCCTGGGTCTGACATCGGCCCAAACGACGCGGGTGGCTCCGCCGGTGGGGCCGGGTACTGCAGGCCGGTTGTCAGAGTGCGGGCCGGTGGGGGCCGGTCGCGCAGTTCCTCCCCCAGCCTTCGGCCGGGGGTACCCCCAGCGCCCCTGAAGGGGCGCTTTACGGGGCGCTGTCCACTCGGCGTCGGTAGACCTCCACCACTCGGTCCAGGGAGTCCGTGAGGTAGGTCTCGAGCAGGCGCTCCGCCCCGCGCCTGTCACCGCCCTGGAGCGACTCCAGGATCTCGCGGTTTCGGGCCAGGTACGGCTCGTGCAGGGCATGGGGGTCGTCGACCACGTGGAAGGCGAGGCGGAGTTCCGCGAAGACGCTGCGCATCAGTTCGTCGGTGCGTTCGCTGCCGGCCAGGGCGACCAGTTCCCGGTGGAAGTGGATATTGGCCGTACCCACTGCTTTCCAGTCATCCGCGGTGGCCGCCGACTGCCCCTCGTCGACCGCCGCCGACAGGCTCTCCAGGGCGTACGGCGGCTCGCCGAGACCGCGTACCACCGCGCACTCGACGAGGGTGCGGGTGCGGTAGATGTCCTCGACGTCCTCGACGGTCAGGACCCGGACGAAGACGCCCCGGTTGAGTTCGTGGACCAGCAGGCGCTCGTGGGTGAGCAGCCGGAACGCCTCGCGCAGGGTGTTGCGGGAGACACCGAGCGCGCCGCCGATGCCGTCCTCGGACAGGCGGGTGCCTGGCGGGAAGTAACCCTCGGCGATACGGCTCCTGAGGATGTCGGAGACCCGTTCCGCGGTGCTGGTCCGCCCGAGGAGGGCGCGGTCGTCGGCCAGTCCCGTCAGCTGCTCTGCCATGCCCGGAATTCAACCGCAGACACAGGAACGAAACAACGTGGGTATTGAAGGATCGTTGAACGATCCCCTACGGTGCTCATCACGCTCACCTTGGTACGGCCGTCGACACGGCCCCTGGCACGGCCCCGCACCGCTCAGTCCCCGCACCCTCCGTCCCTCATCTGCGAGGTGCCCATGAGCACAACTCCTCCACCGCAGGCCCTGTCCTCCGACGCGCATCCGGGCAGGGGTGAACGCACCGCCGAGGACGGCGCGTTCGGCTGGCTGCGCGCCCTCGGTCCGCGCGGCCGGCGCGCGTTCGCCGGTGCTTTCGGCGGATATGCCCTGGATTCGTACGACTACTTCACCCTGCCGCTGAGCATGGTCGCGCTCGCGGCGTACTTCGGCCTGGACAGCGGCCAGACCGGCCTGTTCACCACCGTCACCCTGGTGGTCTCCGCGGTCGGCGGTGCCGCGGCGGGCGTGTTCGCGGACCGTGTCGGCCGGGTCCGCGCGCTGATGATCACGGTGGTCACCTACGCGGTGTTCACGGTGGCCTGCGGCTTCGCGCCCAACTACGAGACCCTGCTGGTGTTCCGAGCGCTGCAGGGCCTCGGTTTCGGCGGCGAGTGGGCGGTCGGCGCGATCCTGGTCGCCGAGTACACGAGCGCCCGCCACCGCGGCCGTACGCTGGGCGCGGTCCAGAGTTCCTGGGCCGTCGGCTGGGCCCTCGCCGCGATCGTGTACACGCTGGTCTTCTCGTTCGCCGGCGACGACCTGGCCTGGCGGGTGATGTTCTGGACCGGCGCACTGCCCGCGCTCCTCGTGGTGTGGCTGCGCCGCCGGGTGCACGACGCCCCGCAGGCGGTCGCGGTACGCGAACAGAGCCCGCAGCGCGGCTCGTTCCTCACCATCTTCCGGCCGGGCACGGCCGAAGCGCCCGGACTGCTGCGCACCACGGTCTTCGCGGGCCTGTTGTCAACGGGTGTGCAGGGCGGCTACTACACGCTGGCCACCTGGATCCCGACGTATCTCAAGACCGAGCGCGGTCTGTCGGTCGTCGGTACCGGCGGCTACCTCACCTTCCTGATCTCGGGAGCCTTCCTCGGCTATCTGACCGGCGGCTACCTCACCGACCGGCTGGGCCGGCGTCGCAACATCTGGCTGTTCGCGGTGCTGTCGGCGGTCTGCGTGCTGGCGTACGCGAACATCCCGGGCGGCGCCAACACGCTGCTCCTGGTGCTCGGTTTCCCGCTCGGCTTCTGCATGTCGGCGATCTTCAGCGGCTTCGGTTCGTACCTGAGCGAGCTGTACCCGACGGCGGTGCGCGGCACCGGCCAGGGCTTCACGTACAACGCGGGCCGCGCGGTGGGCGCGGTCTTCCCGACCCTGGTGGGCTTCCTGGCCGACAGCTGGGGCGTGGGCGGCGCGCTGGTCTTCGGCGCGGCCGGTTACGCGCTCGCCGCCGTGGCCCTGTTCGGACTGCCGGAGACGCGCGGGAAGGAACTGGCGTGAACCGTACGGAAGATCACGTTCTCACCCTGGCCACGGAAGACCGTCCCGTCACCCTCGTCGACGAGCACGCGCACGCGTGGAGCCCGAGAAGTGCCCGGGCCCGCTTCCGGGAGGGCCTCACGGGTCCCACGGCCGGGGTCGCGGCCGGGCACACGCAGGCCAACCTGATCTCGGTGCCGGCCGACTGGGCGTACGACATGCTGCTGTTCTGCCAGCGCAATCCGAAGCCCTGTCCGGTGCTCGACGTCACCGACGCCGGTGCGACCGGCACCGAACTCGCTCAGGGCGCGGACCTGCGCACCGACCTGCCGCGCTACCGCGTGTGGCGGGACGGGGAGTTGGTGGACGAGCCGACGGACGTACGCGCGTACTGGCGCGACGACCTGGTGTCGTTCCTGCTCGGGTGCAGCTTCACGTTCGAGTGGGCGCTGGCCGGTGCCGGGGTGCCGATCCGCCATGTCGAGCAGGGCCGGAACGTGCCCATGTACGTGACCAGCCGGCCGTGCCGTCCTGCGGGTCGGCTGCGCGGGCCGATGGTGGTGTCCATGCGCCCGGTCCCGCCGCAGCATCTGTCGGCCGCGATCCGGGAGAGCAGTCTGCTCCCGGCGGTGCACGGCGGCCCCGTGCACTGCGGCGATCCCTCCGCACTCGGCATCGCCGACCTCGGCCGGCCCGACTTCGGCGACCCGGTGGACGCCGACCCGGACGACATCCCGGTGTTCTGGGCCTGTGGGGTGACTCCGCAGGCGGCGGTGACGGCCTCCCGGCCGCCGTTCGCCATCACGCACGCGCCGGGCCAGATGTTCATCAGCGACGCCCGCGACGAGCAGTACCGCGTGGCCTGACAGGAGAGACAGCGCATCCATGACCTCGATCGACCTGAACGCCGACCTCGGCGAGGGCTTCGGCCGCTGGCGGCTCACCGACGACGAGCAGCTGCTGTCCGTCGTGACCAGCGCGAATGTGGCCTGCGGCTTCCACGCGGGGGACGCGGCCACCATGCGGCGGGTGTGCGAGCTGGCGGCCGGGCGCGGCGTGACGATCGGCGCCCAGGTGTCCTACCGGGACCTGGCGGGGTTCGGGCGGCGCGCGATGGACGTGCCGCCCGCCGAGCTGGCGGCCGAGGTGGCCTACCAGATCGGCGCCCTAGAGGTCTTCGCCCGGGCCGCCGGCGCGCGCGTGGCGTACGTGAAGCCGCACGGCGCGCTCTACAACCGGGTCGTGCACGACGAGGAGCAGGCCGCCGCGGTGGTCGACGGCGTGCTCCTCGCGGACGCCTCGCTGCCCGTGCTCGGGCTGCCCGGTTCCCGGCTGCTCGCGCTGGCGGGCAAGGCGGGGCTGCCGGCGGTCACGGAGGCGTTCGCGGACCGCGCGTACACCGACGAAGGGACGCTCGTCCCGCGCGGGCACGAGGGCGCGGTGGTGAGCGACCCGGAGGCGGTCGTGGAGCGCTCGGTGGAACTCGCACGCTCCGGTGCGGTCGTCTCGCACTCCGGCGCGCGCATCACCGTGCGCGCCCGCTCACTCTGCCTGCACGGCGACACCCCGGGCGCCGTGGAGCTGGCCCGCAGGGTGCGTGCGCGGCTCGCGGCGGCGGGCGTGACCGTGGCGGCCTTCGCATGAGCATGAGCATGAACGTGGGCGGGAGCACGAGGGTGAGCACGAGCCCGCAGCCGGTCACGCCCCTGACGGTCCACCTGGTCGGCGACGACGCCCTCCTCGTCGAGGTCGGTTCCGACGCGCAGGCCCAGGCCCTGCACGCCGAGTTGCTGCGCCGCCGCGCGGAGGGCTCGCTGTCGGTCCGCGAGATCGTGCCCGCCGCCCGCACGGTCCTGCTCGACGGCCTCGACGACCCGGCCCGCCGGGCCGCCGAACTGGCCGCCGCCGAGGTCCCGCCCGCTCCGCCACGCACGCGTGCGGCGATCGAGTTGCCCGTGCGCTACGACGGCCCGGATCTCGCCGAGGTCGCCGCCCACTGGAGGGTTCCCGAGCGGGAGGTGGCCCGCATCCACGCGGGCACCGAGTTCACGGTCGCCTTCTGCGGCTTCGCGCCCGGCTTCGGCTACCTCACCGGACTCCCGGCCCGCTACGACGTGCCGCGCCGTGCCACCCCGCGCACCGCCGTGCCCGCGGGCGCGGTGGCGCTGGCCGGGCCGTACACCGGTGTGTACCCGCGGTCCTCGCCGGGCGGCTGGCAGCTGATCGGCGCGACGGACGCGGTGCTCTGGGACCACGCGCGCGTGCCGGCCGCGCTGCTGGCGCCGGGGACGCGCGTGCGGTTCGTGCCGGTGGGGGACGTATGACCGACCGCGCGCTCGTCGTCGTACGGGCCGGTGCGCTGACCACGGTGCAGGACCGGGGGCGGCCCGGACACGCGCATCTGGGGGTGCCCCGCTCCGGGGCGCTGGACGCACCCGCCGCGGCGCTCGTCAACCGGCTGGCCGGGAACGCACCGGACGCGGCCGTGCTGGAGACGACGCTCAACGGGTGTGCCGTGCGGCCGCGCTCCACGGTCGTGGTGGCGGTCGGCGGCGCGCCGTGCCCCGTCACGGTGGGCGGGCGCCCGGCGGCCTGGGGCGCGCCGGTCGTGGTGCCGGCCGGGGACTTGCTGGAAGTGGGAACGGCCCGCTCCGGCGTACGGAGTTACGTGGCCGTCTCCGGTGGCATCGCCGTGGAGCCGGTGCTGGGCAGCCGGGCCACGGACCTGCTCTCCGGACTCGGCCCCGCTCCGCTGACGGACGGCACGGTGCTGCCGCTGGGCACACCCGTGGGACCGCACGCACGCGTGGACGTCGTACCGCAGCCGTCGCCGCCGGCGGAACTCGTGCTGCGGGTGACGCTCGGCCCGCGGGCCGGCTGGTTCACGCCGGAGGCCGTCCGGGCGTTCACCTCGCGCGCGTACCGCGTGTCGTCGGCGAGCAACCGCATCGGGCTGCGCACGGAAGGGCCCGCCCTGGAGCGGGCCCGTACCGGTGAACTCCCCAGCGAGGGCATGGTTCTCGGCGCCGTGCAGGTGCCGCCGGACGGCCGTCCGGTGGTGTTCCTGGCCGACCATCCGACCACCGGCGGCTATCCGGTGATCGCGGTGGTCCGCGCCGCCGACCTCCCGGCGGCGGCCCAGGCGGTCCCGGGCATCCCGGTCCGTTTCGTGGCCGTACGCCGTCGCTGAACCGCCGCGGCGCTCTCGCCCGGTGCCGTCGTCCGTGTGACCTCTTCGTCCTCACGCGGCGTCGGCGGGCCGCTCAGGCGGCTGGAGTGCGGCCAGCGCGGCGGAGACCGCGGCGGACGCGCTCAGGTCCAGGCGGGCGCTGGTGCCCCTGCGGCGGTGCCGCATCTCGTCGACGGCCAGCCGCAGCAGCTGGGGCAGCAGGTCGCGGCAGCGCCTGATCACCCAGGCGGTGCCGGCCGTGGCCAGCCAGAAGAGACTCGCCTTCTTCGTCGGCGGCGGGAACTCGGGCTCGGGGGACGGCGCCGTCCCCGTCGCCATGCCCAGCGGGGCGAGCAGGGCGTGGAAGCGAACGGCGAGCTGCCGGTGCCCGCGCTCGCACGGGTGCAGCCGGTCCGCGCTCCACATCTCGCGGTCGGTGAGCCAAGCGCCCTCCGACGCGTGCAGGTGGACGGCCCCGTACCGCTCGGACAGGGCGTGCACCACCGCGTTGACCGCACGCCCCCGGCGGGCCAGCGGGCGGGCCAGGGCGCCCGGGAGTCCCCACATCGCACCGGGGTCGGGCAGGCACGCCGTGAGCAGGGTCGCGCCCTGCGCGGTCAGGGCCGCGTAGACCTTGTCGAGCCGCTCGGCCACCGCGTGGATGTCGAAGGTGCAGCGCAGGGTGTCGTTGACGCCTATGACGACGGCGACGACGTCGGGACGCAGTTCCAGTGCGGCCGGGGTCTGGCGTTCCAGCACGTCCCGGGTCTGTGCCCCGCTCACCGCGAGGTTGGTGAACTCCACCTCCTTCGCGGCGAGTCCGCCGGCCAGCAGCGCGGCCCAGCCGCGCCACCCGTCGCCGGCGGGGTCGCCCACGCCCTCGGTCAGCGAGTCCCCGAGCGCCACGAAACGAACCGCTCTCATGCCACGCCCTCCGGCACGACACGACGGACCGGTGCCGTCGCTCCGTTCTCGTCACGACGGGACAGTACCGGCGCGTCGTGCGCGGCGAGGAACGCCTCCACGGCCGTTCCCCAGCCGAAGCACTCCGCACGCGCGCGTGCCGTTTCCCGGCGCTCGGCGCCGGGCCGCTCCAGGAGCATCTCCACGGCGTCGGCGAACGCCTCGCCGCGGTCGGCCGCGGTGGCCCCGGCGGAACCGATCACCTCGGGCAGCGCGGAGGAGGCACTGGCGACCACCGGCGTCCCGCAGGCCATGGCCTCCAGGGCGGCCAGCCCGAACGTCTCCGCGGGTCCCGGCGCCAGGGCGACGTCGGCGGACGCCTGCAGTGCGCCCAGGCTGTCCCGGTCGGAGACATGCCCCAGGAAGGTCACCGGCAGCCTGCGCTCCCGCACCCGCTGCTCCAGACGCTCCCGCAGCGGCCCGTCGCCGGCCACCACCAGGATCACCCGGCGCCCGCGCCGTACCAGCGCCTCGACGGCGTCGATGGCGGTGCCGGGCCGCTTCTCCACGGACAGCCGGGAACACATGACCAGCAGTGCCTCGTCCTCGCGCGCGTACCGGGCCCGCAGGTCGAGGTCGCGCAGCGAGGGGTGGCGGCCTATCAGGTCGACGCCCAGCGGGGCGCGCACGACGTTGCGCGCACCGATGCGGATGAACTCGCGCTCGGCGAACTCGGTGGTGCACACCACGCGCGCGTACGTGTGCGCCGTACGGATGTTGAGCGCGTCGGCGGTGCGCCGGGACATGTTCTCGGACATGCCCCAGGTGCGCAGGACCCCGTCGGCGGTCTCGTGGGAGACCATCACGGCGGGGATCCGGGCGCGCCGGGCCCAGCGGCCGGTCCAGCGCAGGGTGGTGCGGTCGGACACCTCCAGCCGGTCCGGGGCGAGGTGCTCCAGGAGGCTCTGCACCCGCTTCTTGTCGACGAGGACGCGGTAGCCGCCGGTGCCGGGCAGCAGCGGGCCGGGCAGCGTGATGACCCGGCCCTGCTCCTCGTCCCGGTCCGAGTAGCGCTCGCCCGGCACGATCAGGACCGACTCGTGCCCGGCCGCCACGAAGCCCTTGCCGAGCTCGCGCAGGGCGGTGCGCAGACCACCGGAGGCGGGGGCGACGAAGTTGGCCAGCCGGACGATGCGCAGGGGGCCTGGCGAGGTGACGCTCATGCCGCCACCACCGGTCGGCGCGCCGCGAGCACGTCCTCGTAGTGGCCGATCAGCTGGTCGCCGACCGCGGCCCAGGTGCGGCCCTCGACCGTGGTGCGCGCGGCCTGTCCGAACGCGGCCCGCAGTCCGGCGTCGGCGACGAGGGAGGCCACGGCCTCCCGTACGGCACCGGCGTCGCGCGGCGGGACCAGGAACCCGGTGCGGCCGTGGTCGACCAGGTCGATCGGGCCGCCGACGGCGGGCGCGACGACCGGGACGCCGCTGGCCATGGCCTCCTGGACGGTCTGGCAGAACGTCTCGAAGGGGCCGGTGTGGGCGAAGACGTCGAACGAGGCGAAGATCCGGGCGAGGTCGTCACCGGTGCGGCGGCCGAGGAAGACCGCGCCGGGCAGCGCCTCGGTGAGGTGGGCCTGGGCGGGCCCGTCGCCCACGATCACGACCTTCACACCCTCCAGGCCGCAGACCCCGGCGAGGAGTTCGACCTGCTTCTCGGGCGCCAGGCGGCCGACGTAGCCGACGATGACCTCGCCGTTCGGGGCGATCTCGCGGCGCAGGGCCTCGTCGCGGAACTCGGGACGGAAGCGGACGGTGTCCACGCCGCGCTGCCACAGCTGGATCCGGGGCACCCCGTGTGCCTCCAGGTCGCTGATCGAGGCGGTGGACGGGGCGAGGGTGCGGTCGGCGGCGCCGTGCACGGAGCGGATCCGCCGCCAGGCGGCCGCCTCGCCGGCACCCACGTAGGTGCGGGCGTATCCGGCCAGGTCGGTCTGGTAGACGGCGACGGCCGGGATGCCGAGCCGGGCGGCTGCGGCCATGCCGCGGACGCCGAGGATGAAGGGGCTGGCCAGGTGCACCACGTCGGGGCGGTGCTCGATCAGCGCGGCGGCGAGCTTGCGACTGGGGAGAGCCACGCGGACCTGGGGATAGCCCGGGAGCGGAAGGGAGGGGACGTGGACGACAGGGCAGGGCGCGGCAGCCGCGGCGAGCCTGTTTCCGGGGGCGGGGGCCGGAGCGACGACGAGGGGAGCGTGACCGCGATCGACGAGGTGTCGGGCGGTCTGGAGCGCGCAGTGGGCCACGCCGTTCACATCGGGGGGAAAGGATTCGGTCACGATGACGACACGCATACCGGTGTTGTCGCCGCGCTGGACGTGGCCGCGCCAAAGTGGATCTTTCCGATTGTTAAACGTCCCATGAGCGTTGCCCTGCACACCCGAGCGGGCCACCCGGCGTCCACACCCGACTGACCCGACGGTCACCGGTTGTTCACCTAACGGGCAGTCGTCCGGATATGGAACGTGTACGGGATCCCCCGTGGTTCCCGTGCTTCCCGTGGTGAAGCAGTTGTCCGTTGCAGTGATATGTCACATGGCGGCCGTGTCCGGTCCGATACGGCTGCGTACGGCCGTCTGCACCTCCGCCTCCTCGGCGGGGTCGGCGGCGAGCCGCCGGAGCTGTTCGACGACCCGGGCGTCACCGGTCTCGGCGTGCCGGGCGGCAATTTCGCGGGTGGTCTCCTCGCAGTCCCACAGGCACTCGACGGCGAAGCCGGTGGCGAAGGAGGGATCCGTGGCGGCCAGGGCGCGGGCGGCGCGGCCGCGCAGGTGGGACGAGGCGGTCTCGCGGTAGACGTGACGCAGGACGGGGGCGGCGCAGACGATGCCGAGGCGTCCGGTGCCGTCGACGAGCGTCCACAGCGTCGGCGCGTCGGGGCCTTCGCCGCGTACGGCCTCCCGCAGCGCGGCGAGGACCAGTTCGCTGTCCTTTGTCCCGCCCCGGCAGGCCAGCATCCGCCCGGCGGCGGCGCCGAGGGCGTCCGGCCTGCGGGCCCAGCCGCGCGCGCGGTCGACGGCGGCGATACTGCGCATGCGTTCGAAGGCGTCGACAGCTGCCTCCACGACGGTAGCGGTGCCGTCGGTAACGGCGGCCTCGATCAGGTTCAGCGCGTCGGGGTCGTTGCTGTCGGCGAGGTAGCGCAGGGCGGTGCAGCGGGCTCCGTCGGTGCCGTCCTTGGCGGCCTGGAGAATCTCCGGCCGGTCCTCGGGGCCGGCGACGGCGACCAGGCAGCGGGCGGCCGGCACATGGAGGGCCGCGCCCCGCTCGACGCCCTGCTGGGCCCATTCGAAGACGGCCCGCACGCTCCACCCCGGACGGGGCCCGGTAGGTCGCATCTGGCGCTGCCAGCGGTCGAAACAGCCGGTTTCCTGCGCGGCACGCACGCGTGTGGCGATCGGTTCGCGGGGATCATCGGCCCACAGCCGCCAGGGCCGTGGCTCGAACGCGTCCCGTACGGCGGCGGCCAGCTCGGCCTCGCCCTCGGCGTCCGTGGTGAAACGCGCCAGCACCGGGGCGGCGAGGGCGCGCAGGCCCGCGTCGTCGTCGCGCAGCGCCAGCTCGTCCAGGGCCCAGGCCCAGTTGGAGCCGGTCGCGGCGTACCGGCGCAGCAGTTCGAGCGCGTCCCGCCTGCCGTAGGAAGCGAGGTGCCCGAGCACGGCCAGCGCGAGGCCGGTGCGGGACTCCTCGGTGTCGAGGACGTCCTCGGGCTCGAAGAGGTGCGCCGCGATGGCGTCCAGCTCGCCGTGCAGGTCGACGTAGAGCCGGGCGTAGTACAGGGAGCGGTTCTCCACCTGCCAGTCGTGGCGGGGGTCGTGGAGTACACAGTGGTTCAGCGCCGCGAGCGCTTCGGCGCGCGGGGCGGTGAGCGCGTGCAGCGTGCCGTCGCCACGGCCCCGCTGAAGCAGGCCGAGCAGCGTACCGCTGGGCGCTATGACCGGATCGAACATGGGAAACAGCCTCACATCAAGCGTCGACGCAACCGGAGAACACGCACTACCTGGCCGCGTGACACAACGTCGGAGCGCCCGCCGTCTCTTGCTTGCTGTAGACCATTTCTCTCTGCCTCTCGTCAGTGGCCCATGCGGGCCGCATCACGGCCCGCGCGGTGCGGCAACACCTGCCCAGCCATCGCGTCCGTGAATCACGACGTCATGATGACTCGGCACTTCGACCTGCCGCGACCGAAATTTCGGCGGCCCTGTACCGCCTCCCCCGTTTTGTGTGTTTTAGCTGGTCAGAACAGATGGGTCAGGAGGTACCGAACAGTTCCAGAACCTCCGTCTTGCCGAACATCCGTGCGGTGTCGACGGCCGACGGAGTGCCCGCCGCCGGGTCCGCGCCGGACTCCACCAGCACCTTGACCACGTCCGTCTCGCCCTTGAAGACCGCTCCGGCGAGTGGCGTCTGACCGCGGTCGTTGACCCGGTCCGCCTCGGCGCCCCGGGCGAGCAGCTCACGCACCGCCGCGGCGTGGCCGTGATAGGCGGCGAGCATCACGAGGGAGTCGCCGCGGTCGTTGGTGAGGTTGGCCGGGACGCCCGCGTCGAGGTACGCCACGAGCTCGTCGGTCCGCCCCTGCCGGGCCAGATCGAAGATCTTGGTCGCCAGCTCCACGACCTCGGGGTCGGGGGCTTCGCTCATCGGCCGGACCGCCTCTCCTGTGTGCTGCGGGGACTATCGCGGACGGGGGGAGCGTACGGCAACGGGCGGGCCGCGGAGCCGTACGAGTGAATCGCCAGCGTACTGGCTCAGGGTGCACATGACCGGATCTGCCCGAGGTAAAGATCACCGCAACCCCGCCGAACGATCACATTCCCGCGCCGGACGGCGAGCAATCCGGCCGACACGGAGCAGGAATGATCCACCAAACGGGTGAAATAAGCCAAGTTTCACCCATTTACACCTTTAATAATATGGATACCTGCTGTGATCCTGGAAGAACTCATGGTGACTGTCCCCTCTTCGACACCAGGAGATCTCAAATGATCCTCTCCATCTCAGGCGTCATCGTGCTCGGCATCGTCGTCTTCCTCTTCTTCCGCAAGGACGGGCTGAAGCCGTCGCACGCCACGGTCTCGGCGCTCTTCGGCTTCTATCTCGCCAGCACGGCCATCGCACCGAGCATCAAGGCAGGCGGCGAGAGCCTGGCGAGCCTGCTCGGCGGCATCAAGTTCTGATGCCCCACCCGCCCGTACGCACCGTGAGGAGACAGCAGTGGCCCGGCGCCCTCTCCCCCGCATTCTGAGCAACGGCGGCGCGCAACTCGCCCGGAGCCGGGAGCTGGCCCGGACGGCCGCCGACAGCGCCACCGACGTCCTCCACCCCCTCATCACCGTGACCCGCGGGCTGAGCCGGCTGGCCTCGGCCGGGCGGCGCAGATGGGCGGAGACACCCAAGGACAAGCGTGGGCCACTGCTGTTCCTGGTGGCCTCGGTCGTCCTGGTCGTGGCGCTGGTGCCGTACGGGCCGCTGCTCGCCGTCATCACCCTGATGGCGGCGAGCGCCTGGCAGGGCCGTGACCGCGCCCCGTCCCAGCCGGAGGGCCCCGACGAGTCGCAGACCCAGCGGCTCCAGTCCCTGTACGAGGCCCTGGTGCCGTACCTCTCGGCCGCCGAGGACCCGGCGCCGCTGTACGCATACGGCGGGGAGTGGGAGAAGGCCTTCCTCGCCCACGAGTTCGACGACGCGGGCCGCCTCGGTCAGCTGCTGCTCCGCTACCCCGCGTACTTCCCGGACGGCGAGCCCGAAGCCCGCGCACGGATCGAGAACCTGCTCACCGCGAAGTCCGGACGAGGCCGCGAGTACCACTTCGCGTGGGACGAGGAGGGCAACCGGCTCACGGTGACCGTCCTCGCCCCGCTGCCCACCGACATCGCCGCCCAGCGCTTCGTCACCGCACCGGGCGAGACAGTCCTCGGGTTCACCGACCCCAGCGAGGTCCAGCGCACGCTTCCGCTCGCGTACGGCGACGAGCAGCGTGACGTACCGCCGGTCGTCTGGCGCACCGGCGCCCGCTCCACCGAACCGCACCTGCTGGTCATCGGCCGCCCCGGCAGCGGTACCTCGACCCTGCTGCGCTCCATCGCCCTCCAGGCCCTCCAGTACGGCGACGTCCTCATCGTGGAGGGCGGCGGCACCGGCGAGTACATGTGCCTCGCCGGCCGGGACGGGGTCCTCGCGGTGGAGTGCGGGCTCGCCGGGGCACTGGCCAGCCTGGAGTGGGCGGCGAACGAGACGGAGCGGCGGCTCATCGCGCTCAGCCGCGCGCGCCAGGCGGGCCACCCGCCGCCGGACGACTGCCGGCGACCCCTGTGGATCCTCCTCGACCGCCCGAGCGCCTTCGTCCACCTTGCCTCGGCGGACGGCCACCAGGACCCGCAGGCCCTCCTCCAGACCCCCCTCCGGCACGGCCGGGCGGCCAACGTGACCGTGGTGGTCGCCGAACAGCTCGACAGCGCGGACGTGTTGAGCGAGGCGGTACGACAGCACGCACGCGCGCGTGTCGTGCTGGGACCGGCGCTGCCGGACGAACTGGCGGCGGCGCTGGGCGCTCCGCCGCACACGACGCCGTTGGCTCAGGTGCCGCCGGGGCGGGGATACGCACGGCTGGGGCACGGGCCGGTGCTGCGGCTTCAGGTGCCGGCGACTCCGGATCCGTACGACGACGCGACGAGCGAGGTGGACCGGGAGGCGGTACTGGCTTTGCTGCCGCCGAGGAGTGAGGTGGTGGAGCAGGCGGTGCCTTTGGAGGCTGCGGTCGCTGAGAGCTGAGGGGGGACGCTTACCAGCGCTGGCAGGGTGCCTCCCCCACTCTCGGCTTCGCTCGAGCGGGGGGACACCCCCATCGCCCACCCGTGCCGCCCTGGGGGCACCTCCCAGGCCCTTGAGGCACTGGGGGAGGCACGACTTGCCCGCAGCCATGTGGGACACGGCTGGGAAGCGCCCCGTCAGGGGCGCTGGGGGTACCCCCGGCCGAAGGCTGGGGGAGGAACTGCGCGAGCAACCCCCACCCACCCGCAGCCGAAGCACTACCCCACCGTTACGCCACAAACGTTCGCGGCGCCTCGCCGTTCCCCCCGCTCGCCCCCGACTCCACCAACCGCGCCGCCGCCGCCAGCCGCACCGCCGCCTCCTCCGCCACCGCTCCCCCGACGGTGAACGGGAGGCGCACATAGCCCTCGAAGGCCCCGTCGACCCCGAACCGCGGACCGGACGGGACGCGTACCCCGACCCGCTCCCCCGCCTCCGCCAGCCGGGAGCCGGACAGGCCCCCCGCCCGGACCCAGAGCGTCAGGCCGCCCTTCGGCACCTCGAATTCCCACGTCGGCAGCTCCCGCCGGACCGCCGTCACCAGGGCATCCCGGTTCTCCCGGGCCTGGGCCCGGCGCAGGTCGACGGCCTGGGCCCAGCCTCCGGTGCTGAACAGCCAGTTCACCGCCAGCTGCTCCAGCACCGGCGTGCCCAGGTCGGCGTAGGCCCGCGCGGCGACCAGGCTGCGGATCACGTCGGGAGCCGCCCGGACCCAGCCGATGCGCATGCCCGCCCAGAACGCCTTGCTGGCCGAGCCGACGGTGACGACGGTGGAGCCCGCCGGGTCGAAGCCGCACACCGGGCGGGGCATCTCCACGTCGTCGTCCAGCCACAGCTCGCTCATCGTCTCGTCGGCGACCAGCACCGTGCCCGCCGAGCGGGCCGCGTCCACCAGCCGGCGCCGCTGGTCGTCGTCGGCGAGCGCGCCGGTGGGGTTGTGGAAGTCGGCGACCACGTACGCGATGCGAGGCGCCGCCTCCCGCAGGACCTGGCGCCAGCGGTCCACGTCCCAGCCGCCCAGCCCCTCGGCCATCGCCACCGGCACCAGACGGGCGCCCGCCTCCCGCATCAGCTGGAGGATGTTCGCGTACGACGGCGACTCGACGGCGATGCGCTCGCCACGGCCGCCGAAGAGGTGGCAGATCGCGTCGATCGCGCCCATCGCACCGGTCGTGACCATGATCTGTTCGGGCATGGTGGGGATCCCGCGTGCCGTGTAGCGCTCGGCGATCATCGCGCGGAGGACGGGGAGTCCGGCCGGGTAGTCGCCGTGGGTGTGGGCGTACGGCGGAAGTTCCTCCAGGGCGCCCTGCACCGCGCGGGTCAGCCACGGCTCGGGGGCCGGCAGCGCGGCGCAGCCCAGGTCGATCACCGAGCCGAGCGCCTCGGGGGGCAGGGGTTCCAGGCCGCGGGCCGGGAGCGGGTTGCCCGCCGGGACCGCGGTCCAGCTACCCGCGCCCCGGCGGGACTCCAGGAAGCCCTCGGCGCGCAGCGCCTCGTACGCCGCCGCCACCGTCGTACGGCTGACGGACAGGGCGAGGGCCAGTTCGCGTTCGGCGGGCAGCCGGGCGGCGACCGGAACGCGGCCCTCCAGGACCAGCAGCCGGATGCCGTCGGCGAGCGCGCGGTAGGCGGGCGGCCGTCGGGTGCCGGGGCCGGCCGGGCGGTCCTGCTGCGAGTTGAGCAGCCGGGCGAGCTGTGCGGGCCCCACCGCCGAGGTCCACTGCGCCATACGAATCAGTCCACCTTCCCCGAATTGGCCATGGATGGCTTTCTCATCCAAGCCACAGAGTGACATGGGTCAGTCCACCTTTTCCACCGGCACCTTTTCCCTCAGGGGGTATCTCTTGTCCACGCAAGGCCGTCTCGGGCGACGGTTGGTCCAGCTCTACGCGGGGCTCACGCTGTACGGCGTCAGTTCCGCGCTGCTCGTCGAGGCGGGCCTCGGGCTCGAGCCCTGGGGCGTGCTGCACCAAGGGCTCGCCGGGCACACCGGGCTGAGCATCGGCACGGTGTCGATCGTCGTGGGGGCGGTCGTGCTGCTCCTGTGGATCCCGCTGCGCCAGCGACCGGGCCTCGGCACGGTCTCCAACGTCTTCGTCATCGGCCTCGCCATGAACGCCGCGCTCGCCGTCCTCCCCGACGCGCACGCGTTCGCCGTGCGGATTCCGCTGATGGCGGCCGGCATCGTGCTCAACGGGGCGGCGACCGGCCTGTACATCGCGGCAAGCTTCGGGGCCGGGCCCCGGGACGGTCTGATGACGGGGCTGCACCGGCGAACCGGCCGATCGATCCGGCTCATCCGTACGGCGATCGAGGTCGCGGTGGTCGTCACCGGGTTCGCGCTCGGCGGGACCATCGGCGTCGGCACGCTGCTCTACGCCGTGTCCATCGGCCCGCTCGCACAGCTGTTCCTGAAGGTGTTCGCCGTCCCGGCGGCATCCGGCCGCAGCACGGTCGTTGCCACGGGGTCACCCGAGCGCGCCATACTTCGTCCGTGAGCACGCTGACACGCCACCCGTACCTGGACCACCCCGGCCCCATCGCCTTCGCCCATCGGGGCGGGGCTGCGGACGGCCTGGAGAACACCGTGGCGCAGTTCCGGCGCGCGGTCGAACTCGGCTACCGGTACATCGAGACCGATGTGCACGCCACGGCGGACGGCAGGCTCGTCGCCTTCCACGACGACACCCTGGACCGGGTCACCGACGGGGCCGGCCGGATCGCCGACCTGCCGTGGGAGGACGTACGGCACGCGCGCGTGGCGGGCCGCGAGCCGCTCCCCCTCTTCGAGGAGCTGCTCGAGGAGTTCCCGGACGTCCGCTGGAACGTGGACGCCAAGGCGGAGCCCGCTCTTCGGCCGCTCCTCGACCTGATCGAGAAGACGGACTCCTACAACCGGGTCTGCGTCGGCTCGTTCTCGGAGGCACGGGTGCTGCGGGCCCAGCGGCTGGCCGGGCCGCGCCTCGCCACCTCGTTCGGCACCCGTGGTGTGGTCGGGCTGCGGCTGCGCTCATGGGGGCTGCCCGCGTCGGTGCGCCGGTCGGCGGTGGCCGCGCAGGTGCCCGAGTCGCAGTCGGGGGTCCCGGTGGTCGACCGGCGCTTCGTGCGGGCCGCCCACGCGCGCGGGCTGCACGTCCACGTCTGGACCATCAACGAACCCGAGCGGATGAACCGGCTCCTGGACCTGGGTGTCGATGGCATCATGACCGATCACATCGACACGTTGCGTGAGGTCATGCAGAAGCGCGGCGTCTGGTTCTGAGGCGCGCGGGCGGTACTGCTGCGGGAAGGGCAAGGGCACGGGTGGGCACCGAAACCGTGCGGACGGGGGTCTTGGACGAGGCCACCGAGCTGCGGCGCGAACAGCGCGGCTGGTACTTCTACGACTGGGCGTGCTCGGTCTACTCGACGAGCGTCCTCACCGTGTTCCTCGGCCCGTACCTCACGTCGGTCGCCGACCACGCCGCGGACGCCGGCGGCTACGTGCACCCGCTCGGCATCCCGGTCCGGGCGGGCTCCTTCTTCGCCTACTCGGTCTCCCTGTCGGTGATCCTCGCGGTCGTGCTGATGCCCCTGGTGGGCAGCGTGGCCGACCGCACCGGCCGCAAGAAGCAGCTGCTCGGCGCGGCCGCGTACACCGGGGCCGTGGCGACGACGGGCATGTTCTTCCTGGACGGCGACCGCTATCTGCTCGGCGGGCTGCTGCTGATCGTCGCGAACGCCGCCCAGTCCGTCGCCCTGATGCTCTACAACTCCTACCTCCCCCAGATCGCCCCGCCCGAGGAACGCGACACCATCTCCTCCCGGGGCTGGGCCTTCGGCTACGCGTCGGGCTCACTGGTACTGATCGTCAACCTGGTCCTCTACTCCGCGCACGACTCCTTCGGCCTCTCCGAGACCGAGGCGGTCCGCATCTGCCTGGCCGGGGCGGGCCTGTGGTGGGGCGCCTTCACCCTCGTACCGCTGCGGCGGCTGCGCGACCGGGGCGGCCGGACGGCCAAGGCGACGGCGCCGGGGCTGCGTCAACTCGCGGCGACCGCCCGGGACATGCGCCGTCATCCGCTGACGCTCTCCTTCCTGCTGGCGTACCTCATCTACAACGACGGCATCCAGACCGTGATCTCCCAGGCGTCGGTCTACGGCTCCGAGGAGCTCGGGCTCGGCCAGTCGACGCTCATCGGCGCCGTCCTGATGGTGCAGGTGCTGGCCGTGGCGGGCGCGCTGACGATGGGGCGGCTGGCCAGGACGTACGGGGCGAAACGCACGATCCTGGGGTCGCTGGTGGCGTGGACGGTGACGCTGGCGGCCGGGTACTTCCTGCCTGCCGAAGCACCCGTGTGGTTCTTCGCCCTCGCGGCCGGCATCGGTCTCGTCCTCGGCGGCAGCCAGGCCCTGTCCCGCTCCCTGTTCTCCCATCTCGTACCGCCCGGAAAAGAAGCCGAGTACTTCGCGGCGTACGAGATGAGCGATCGGGGGATGAGCTGGCTGGGACCGCTGTTGTTCGGGATCACCTACCAGCTGACCGGGAGCTACCGCTCGGCGATCATCTCGCTGGTGGCCTTCTTCGTCATCGGGTTCGCGCTGCTCGCGCGGGTGCCGGTGCGGCAGGCGATCGGCGAGGCCGGCAACCCGGTTCCGCAGAAGATTTAGCGTTCAACGCAGAAGGGCGGTAGTGTACGCGTTTGGCCTGCCAGGCGTACCGTTACTGCGCGTCAAAGATGCAGAAACGCTGGGTGACATCTGCTAGCAGATGTGACAAACCGGGCGCTGGTGGGTACAACAAGGGGCGGCTACGACGGCGACGCATGACCCGGAACGGGAATCTTTACCGCCGACCGGACGTTGACCGGATGACGACGACAGCGACACCTGTCCTGTGGGCGACAAGCCCGGGAGGCACGATTCATGAGTGAGCGAGCTCTTCGCGGTACGCGCCTCGTAGTGACCAGCTACGAGACGGACCGCGGTATCGACCTGGCCCCGCGCCAGGCCGTGGAGTACGCATGCGAGAAGGGGCACCGGTTCGAGATGCCCTTCTCGGTCGAGGCGGAGATCCCGCCGGAGTGGGAGTGCAAGGTCTGCGGGGCCCAGGCACTCCTCGTGGACGGCGACGGCCCTGAAGAGAAGAAGGCCAAGCCCGCGCGTACCCACTGGGACATGCTGATGGAGCGGCGCACCCGTGAGGAACTCGAAGAGGTCCTTGAGGAGCGTCTGGCGGTTCTGCGTTCCGGGGCGATGAACATCGCGATTCATCCCAGGGACAGCCGCACGTCGATGTGCGTGCCGAGTTCGGTGTCCGTCAGACCCGGCTCGACGTTGGTGACCCGCACGTCCCGCGGCCCGAACTCGGCGCGCAGGGACTGC